>USCI01000012.1 GCA_900553255.1 uncultured Oscillospiraceae bacterium
CCCCCACCGCCTTTTGAAAAAGGCGGCCGAAAACTTTTTGTGCGCTATTTTTTGCGAAACGACTTTTTTGACAGTCTGCGGCCCGGAACGAGAGTTCCGGGCCGGTTTTTTGTATGGGCTATTTTTTACGGGACAGTTGCGTTGGCGGGGCTATTATGGGACGCGGGAAAACCGGTTTGTTTTGAATGGAGGCGCCTCAGGCGCGCAGACGGAAGGTTTTGGGGGCAAACCGATAAACCAGGATACACGCCACAATGGAGTACAGCACGCAAAAGACAATGCACATGGCCCCGAATACCAGCGTGGGCATCCGCACCTGCATCAGAAAAAAGCAGACAAAGTAGGTGGCGGACATCACCAGCTGATAGGTTCCGCTTTTCATTTCCGTTCCCGCATTGTAGGGCTGCAGCAGGTAATAAATCGTCAGGTAGTGAACCGAGAAAAACAGGCTCATGCAGAGGATGGAGATAAAGAGTACGGCGTAATTGAGCGGGTTATCCGTTCCCCCGGACGCGTACAGGATTACCGCCAGCCCTGCGCCGATGACCAGCGCCGGCAGCAGATTGATTTTCATGATTTCCCGCAGACGGATGCGGAACAGCTTCAGCACCATTTCCGGCCGCTTGTAAAAGGAATAGGTCAACAGGCTGTGGTCACAGTTCATGAACAGGGCTTTGGTGAAGCCGGTTCCGCGGTTGATGGCATACATGATGAACACAAAATACGGCAGAAAGGTCATCATCAGTTCGTTGGTCTTCTCTTTGAACTGGGGCGCCAGATAAAAGACCAGAAGGATGCCGAGGCACAGGAACAGGCAGACCGCCGCAATCTTTTTGGAGGAGCTCCAGAGGATTTTCCGGTGCCGCTTGATAAACAGTTCATTGAGGTATTCAAACCCTTTGCGCTTGCTGGTGATACGGGTGTCTGTGCTGATGACCTTCTGGCTTTGCTTCCGGGAAATCTGCGCTACGCTGTCCATCTGATTCGTCAACCGGGCCAGCAGTTGCTGGTTGATTTCCCGGTAGCCGCGAAATCTCAGAATCTTCCACAGCCCAATAGCGCCTGCCGGAATAAAGATGATCAGCAGTACCGTGGTTACGATTCCCGGTACGACAATTCCCGCCGCGGGCAGGCCATAGGCGGCCGCGAGCAGTAATCCCACAAGAAGCCAAAGATGCTTGCGCAGATGGTTCTCATTGTAGACGTAGCCGTGCTTCTCGTAGTCCCAGAGGGAAGAGGCCGCCACCGCCATTTTGAGGCCCGCCACCGAAAACGGAATCAGCAGGCATAGCCATAGAGGAATGCCCCTGCCGAGGCCAAACAAGAGGGAGAACGGAAGAAAGCCGATAATCACCTTCAGAATCGCATAGATATAGTTGACCAGCGTATACTCCCGGGCGTCCATCCGCATCAGGATCATCGCGTAGTATTTATCCTGTGTGGGATTGAACAGGCTGGTGTTCATAAAGGCGCCGATGACCGTCAAAAAGAGCAGGATATGCAGATAGACCCCGTCGGCCGGTACATTTTCGTAAAACATCCCGATGCCGGCCACCATCGTGATGAAGTAAAGGAATTTTCCCAGAAAGACCGAAACAACCTCCCACAGTACCGACAGGACGTTGGCGAAGATTTTCAGCCCCCGCACCCGGTACAGGGTTTCGGGCAGTATCCATTTCACGAGGGGGATCTGTTTGAGGGAATACAGGATCCCGTTAACGCGGTAGGTGTTTTTCAGGGAAAAGGAAATCCGAAGCGTTTTATTCATGACCTTCCTCCCGCAGGGCGGCGATGATTTTGTCCTTGAACTCCCGGTTGTCCAGATTGGATTTGTCGATCCGTTCGAGCACCCCGTGGTTGAGCAGCACAATCTCGTCGCACAGATCCAGCGCCAGATCCATGATATGGGTGGAAAAGATGGTGATCCTGTCCTGCTTTAAAGAGCGCAGCAGCTGCTTCATCTCCTCGGCTACCACGACATCCAGGGAGGTCAGCGGTTCGTCCAGAAGCAGCAGGGGAGGCTGCGCGATGATGTTGATGAGCATCTGCATTTTGTTCTTCATACCGTGAGAGTAGTCCTTGAGAAGCTTATCCCGGTCCTCCGGCTCAATACTCATGTAGTCGAAGTATTCATCGATGGATTTCGGCTGCGCAATGCTTTTTTCATTGATGTCCAGAAAGAATTTCAAAAATTCCCGCCCGGTAAGGAATTCCGGGACGGTGGGGGTGGACAGGACATATCCGATATCCTCGGCCGCGGTTTCCCGCCGGTTTCCGTTTTCCTCCAGCCAGAAGCTGCCGCCGTCCGCCTTGATGTCCCGGTTCAGGCAGTTGAACAGGGTGGTCTTTCCTGCGCCGTTGCGCCCCAGAAGGCCATAGATCTTTCCGCTTTCAAAGGTGAAGCAGATATCCCGCAGGACTTCCTTTTTTTCGAAGTGTTTGGACAGGTGCTCGATGACAAAATCCATGTGTTTTTCCTCCGCTTACATTTTACGTTGATAATAGGCAATAAAGACAAAATCCACAACCGTTTTCAGCAGGAATACGCCCACCAGCGACAGGGTAATCCACAGCGGCGCATCCAAAAAGATTGCCACCCAGGCTCCCGCCATCAGCAGCCAGTGAAGGATTTCCCCGGAGACAGCCTGCGCTTTGCTGCGGATCAGTAGGTTTCGTTCATCCCTGGCCTCGATCGCATTCTGCTTCATAAGTTCCGGATCCTTTTCTTCCCATCGGCTGAACAGGTATTTCGAAAGGCCAAAGCCGAATAATCCGGCGCCTACACCGATCGCCGCACCGGTTTGTGTGTCATTCCAGATGCTTTGGAACGCCAGTTTTGAAACGACACCCAGCACCAGTCCGGCAATTGCCAAAGCCAGATACAGCTTTGTTTTTGTCCTCGCCTTCAATGTTCTTCCTCCTCGTAAATAAAGATTTCCTCTATCGTCATGTGGAAATACCGGGCGATTTTAAAGGCCAAGACAATCGAAGGATTATACCGCCCGTTTTCCAGTGAGCCGATGGTCTGCCGGGAGACTTCCAGGGCGCTCGCCAGGTCTTCCTGCCGGATGCCGCGGCTTTTTCGGATCTCCTCCAAGCGGTTGCGCATAAGACTCCCTCCCGTTCATGATATGGAATATGGAAAGTTTGCTTTCCGTATCCATTATAGCGATCCGCCGATAAATGTCAAGTAAACTTTCCGTAAAATAGGGGGAATAGGAGGCACCCGTTCGGGTGCCTCCTATTCCCCTTCTGCGAAGATCCGGTCCGCTTCCTCCTGGGAAAGGGCTTTGCATTTCACCATCCTGTCGAGAACCTGCTTCATGCGCTGTCGGGCCAGTTCCGGGCTGGTATCCGGCGAATAGGCTGACGGGGCGTTCGGAAGGCCGGCGAGCATGACCGCCTCGTAATCGCTCAGTTCGGACGGGGATTTTCCAAAATAGCCCTCGGCCGCGTCGCGGATGCCGTAGTACCCGCTGCCGAAATAGATGGAGTTGACGTACAGCGCAAAAATATCTTCCTTGCTGTACTCCTTTTCCAGGCTCCAGGCGGCAAAGACCTCTGCAAACTTGCGTTCCAGCTTTTTCTCCTGAGTAAAATACGTGTTCTTCATCAGCTGCTGGGTTATGGTGCTGCCGCCTTCGGCGAAGGACCAGGCCCTCAGGTTGTTCCAGGCCGCCCGGACGATTGCCAGGTAATCCACGCCGTGATGGTCCCAGAAACGCTTGTCTTCTACCGAAACCACAGCGTTTACATAGATCTCCGGCAGTTCGTCAAATTCCGTAAAGCCGTCCCTGCTGCGGATGGATTCCACCATTTCATCCATGGGAGTTTCCTCTGTCGCATCCCGGTACAGGGTATACCCTTTGATGCCGAAATACGCTCCCCCGATCATCAGCAGCACCAGCAGGAGGGAAACCAGGGAGAGCAGCAGCTTAAAAAAGCCCCGGATGATGGTTTTCAACCGCTATTCCTCCCTTCTGCCTGGTTTTCATTTCTGTTTCCTTTTCCGGACGGTTAAGAAAGCGATTCCGCCCGCTATTGCAGCTCCCACCACGAGGAAGAGGGGAAGCCGCCGCGCCGCATTCTGGCAAATATTTTTTGGCATATCACTGCGCTCCTTTCTGTTCCCAATACGCGGTTATCCGATCGGTAGCAGCCCATATTCCGCTGATCAGCAGGAACAGGATGCCGGCCGGAATGGCGAGCAGGCCGACGGCAACCCAGCTGATGCCGGTTACCAAACGGCTCAGCCATTTATACACCATACGTTTTCGGCACCTCTTTTCCCTGGGCACATGCAGCCGTGTCATCCGGCGGCGGCTGCACAACTCTCCATCCATCAGCGCGCCTCCTGTCCGGATGCATCGGGGACATATTCGGCATGCAGCACGATATCCCCGCAGAAATCTTCATAATCCACCATGATATAGTTGCCGCCGCCGGAGCAATGGAGCGTAACGGCAAAGCTGCCGTCTTCCCGCAGCTGCGGTTCCGTCACCAGCTCGTTTTGCCGGATGCGCACCACCGCGCTGCCGGACTTGGTGCGGACGGTACCGGATACATGGAGCGTCCTCGCCTCGACCGAGCCGCCGCCGAACACGACATCCCTTCCCGTTTTTCCGCCGCATTCCGCCCGGTAATCGCCGGTATACTCGTCATCACAGGTTCGCTCGCCGATCAGTTCCCGGTCATCGGTGATCTGGGACCGGCCGATCTGTGCGGCAGCGCTGTCGAGCCGGTGAAGGATTGCTTCCGGCTTCACCTCCTGACGGCTGCAGGAGGTGAAGCTGAATAGCGTACCCAAAAGCAGCAGAAAACAGATCATGCCTTTTTTCATTCGTCTTCCCTCCGCATGCCGCTGACTATGGAGAAGTAGGAGCGGGAGGTGACACGGTAGACCAGCACATAAAACAGCGCAAAGATCAAATAGCAGCCCGCGGTAACCAAAAGCAGCAGTTGTCCGTTTGTCAGGTTAAATAAGAGCAGCAGCTTCCGGATCAGCGGGAATGCGAACGCCAGATGGACGCCGGCCGTAATCAGCGGCAGGAAGAAGACCGTCAGGATCTGGGAATTGATGCTCCGGCGGATTTCCTTTTTCGTCATGCCCACCTTCTGCATGATGGCGAACCGCGCCTGATCCTCGTAGCCTTCGGACACCTGCTTGTAGTAGATGATCAGCACTGCGGCGAAGATAAACACGATGCCCAGCAGGATCCCCAGGAAGAACAGGCCGCCGTACAGCCCGTAAAAGCCGGCACGCTCCTTGGCGACCCCCTCGAGCAGCACGTGGAAGAATTTTCCCTCGCCGATGCCTTCCTCCATCTGCGACAGCGACGAAGACAACTGCTCGTGGATTTGTATCTGGGTATCGTCATCGCAGGGAAGATCGAAGCCATAGATCCACCGCAGGTTGACCACATTCCCCGTCTCATTCTCTGTTTCCATAAGCGGCCGGACGATTTCGTCAAAATTCGGCACAAACAGGTACATGGTGGGGATGATCTGCATGGCGTCCACCCCGTTGTCCACAAAGCTTTCTACCTGCTTTTTCACCGTCAGCGGAGCGCCATCGCCAAAGGCAATGGTCGGCTGCGTATACTGCTGCTCCTTTGTGGTGAAAACCATCGCTTCCCCGGGCGCCAGCGCTTCTTCGGTCCCCATCAGGCGGTTATAGTCCTCCAGCGGGACGACAAAAACCTGCCACATATTGGTGACCTCGCTGAGCTGATTGACCGAATCCGGGAGCTCCAGCATGAGCGTATTGCCCTGCAGATACCCGCCAAAATCCGCATACCGGTAATCCAGGGTGTTTTCCGGAGCTGCGCCGTGTTCCCGGCTGACCTCCTCTGCCAGCGCCTTTACCTGCTCCTTATAGTCGGAATTCAGCATTTCCAGACTGCTGACCGTGGCGTTCAGGTTGATATTCCGCGGGTATCGTGTACGCAGGCTGTCCTCTGCCCCGATATACAGGCACACGGTGGACGACACCATCACAAGCACCATGGTGCAGAGGATGCAGATGGAGGCAAGCCCGGCGCCGTTTCGTTTCATGCGGTAAACCATGGACGAGATGGAAACAAAGTGGTTGGTCTTGTAATAATAGCTTTTTTTCTTCTGCAGCAGGCGGCACAGCGCCACCGAACCCGCGATAAACAGCAGGTAGGAGGCGACGATGACCATAACCACCGCCACAAAGAACCAGATCATTGCGGAAATCGGATCCTCAATGGAAACCGCGAGGTAGTATGCGGCCGCAAGGATGACCGCTCCGAGCACAGCCACCAGCCAGTTGGCTTTCGGCGGTTTTTCCCCTGTGTTTTCGCTGTGCAGCAGTTCAATGGGGTTGGTCATATGGATCTGCCGCAGGGCGTTGAGCAGGATCAGCGCGAAAATCACGAGGAACACAATCACCGTCTGATAGAGGGAAGAGAAGCCGACGGAAAAGGTGAAGCTGGCCGTGCCGCCGAGGATTTTCACCATACCCAGCTCGACGAACTTGGAAAACAGGATGCCGAAAAACAAACCGCTGAGCAGGGTAATGCCGGCAATAATCAGGGTTTCCCAGCACAGCACCAGAGCCAGGTTCCTCTTGCCCATGCCCAGAATGTTATACAGGCCGAATTCCTTTTTCCGCCGGCGGATCAGAAACGAGTTGGTGTAAAACAGAAAGATCAGTGCGAACACGCACAGTACGCCGAAGCCGAGTCCCAAAAAGCCCTGCATCGTTGTTCCGCCGGGAATATTTGCAAAAGTGGGGCTGCTTCCCAGGAAGGAAACAATGTAGCACATCATCACCATCCCCATGCAGGTCAGCATATAGGGGATGTACAGCCTTTTGTTTTTCCGGATTCCCGTCCAGGCGAGTTTCCGGTAGAATCCTTTCCTCATCTTCTGTCACCGCCTGTTGCCAGCATGGTCAAGGTATCGGCGATTTTCTGGTACAGCGCCTCGTTGGTGCTGTTGCCCCGATAAATCTGATGGAATACCTCGCCGTCCTTGATGAAAAGCACCCGCCCCGCATGGCTGGCCGCCTTTACGGAATGGGTCACCATCAGGATGGTCTGTCCGCCCTGATTGATTTCCCGGAACAGCCGCAGCAGCTCGTCGGTCGACCTGGAATCCAGCGCGCCGGTGGGCTCGTCCGCCAGAACCAGCCGGGGTGCGGTGATCAGCGCCCGCGCCACGGCCGCCCGCTGCTTCTGGCCGCCGGACACTTCATAGGGATATTTTTTCAGAATCTCGGTGATGCCCAGCTGCCGTGCAATCGGCGTCAGCCGCTGTTTCATTTCCGGATAGCTTTTTCCCGCCAGAACCATCGGCAGATAGATGTTGTCCTCGAGGGAAAAGGTATCCAGCAGATTGAAATCCTGAAACACAAACCCCAGGTTATCCCGCCGGAAATCGGCGATTTGGGATTCCTTGATTTTGGACATATCCTTCCCGTCGAGCCGTACGGTGCCGCCGGTGGGCCGGTCCAGCGCGGCCAGGATATTCAGCAGCGTGGTCTTGCCGGACCCGGACTCGCCCATAATGGCGACGTACTCGCCCTCCTCCACGCTGAAGGTGACATTTTTCAGCGCCTCCACCTTGTTTCCGCCAAAGCGGGTGGTATAGACCTTCTTCAGGCCGCTGACTTCCAATATACTCATCGTTGCATTCCTCCCGGCTGCCTCGCAGCTCGTGTTCTTGTGGTTTTATTGTAGCAAAAAGGAAAATGCCCCGCCATCGATTCGGCTTACATTTTCCGGCCGGCTTCTTACAGTTTCGTAAGAAGTTCGGGACAGCCCGCAGAAAAGTCCGGCCGAAAGGGGATGACAGCACAACCGGCGGTATGCGCCCGGAAGGGCAGCATACCGCCGGTTTTTCGCCAAGAATCCGGGTGCTGTTCAGGAGGCCGGAGAGCCGTCGGACGGCTTTTGCCAAAGGGGATCCGCATATGCCGTCCTTTCACCCCCGTACTCCTCCAAAAAGCTCTCTACCTCTTGCGCATCCGCGCAACGGACCAGCCAGGTCAGCCAGAAGAAAAACATATAGTAGCCGTAATAGGCCAGACGTTCCGGCCGCAGCGTGTAGGCAATTCCCTGCTGACGCAGCGATTTTTCAAAAAGGCATCTCGCCCAATCGCGGAAACCCATGACCCATGCGTCCCGCTCCGGCGGCGCCAGCAGGGCGTCATCCCAATCCACCAGAAAGGCTTTGTCTCCACTGACCAAGAAATTGCCGCCCGCATCCCCGTGCGTAATATAAAACCCGCCTGTATCCTTTTGGCACCGGCCGGCAAAATGCCGCAGCCGGTCTGCCCGGTCTGTCAGCTTCGCTCGGTTCTTTTCCAGCAGCGACAGGATTTCTCTGTCCTTTATGCAGCCCCATTGCCGGAAAAACGCGTCCGCGTTTTTCCCCGAGAAATCCTCCCGGGGAATGTCCAGCCCGTCGGGGGAAACGGCGTATACCCTGGCCAGCATCCGATACTCCGGGATTTTAGTCCCGTCGGTTTCGATGTTTTCCCCGTCGATCCAATCAAAAACGCCGAGAACCGCCCCATCGAACCAGGTGAACAGGCGGCCGTCCGCCGTCTTAACGATTGTGTTGATGAAGGAAATACCGTTTCGGCAAAGATGGTCGATCACCCGGAAGCTGCGCGCATATACGGGTTGATATTCCGCATAGTAAACCAGCTTTACAAAGCAGCATTTTTCACGGGACTCCAGCCGCCAGGTCTCCCCATAGAACCCGCGTTTGGCCGGTGTGAGCGAAACCGCCCGGAGATGGTATTCCTTCGCAATAAAGTCTGCGAGGGCCTTTCGGTATGACGCTGTCCGTTTAGTTTGATTACACATGCAGGGCTATCTCCTCATCCGTGGTATTCACCGCGTTTATTCCACGCTGATTGTTCGCTGTTCCAGATGGATCCGGATCACCGTCCCGCTGTCCAGCGAGGAATTCGCCGTGATCCGATGCCCCAGATTGTGGCAAATCCTTCTGCACAGGTACAGCCCGATCCCGCTGGCCTTTTTATCGTTCCTTCCGTTATAGCCGGTATACCCTTTTTCAAAGATGCGCGGCAGATCCTCCGGCGCGATGCCGATGCCGGTATCCCGGATGCACAGGGTTTTCGGCTGCTCCAGGTCAATGGTGACGCTGCCGCCTGCGGGGGTGTATTTGACGGCGTTGGACAATACCTGTTCCACCACAAATAAAAGCCATTTTTCATCGGTGATCACCCGGGTGTTCACCGGCTCATAACGGAGCTTCACCTTTTTATGGATAAACTGTGTGGAATATTTCCGCACGGCCTGTCTGACAATAGCATCCAGCTCGTACTCGCGGATGACATAATCGGTGGAGTCCGCATCCAGCCGGAGAAACATCAGAACCATCTCCACATACTGCTCAATCCGGAACAGATCCTCCGACAACTGGCGGGACAGCGCGGAATCCTCATTCTGCAGGGTCAGGCGCATGGAGGCGATGGGGGTCTTGATCTGGTGGGCCCAGACGGTATAATAGTCGATCATGTCCGCATAGCGGCGGTTCATGGTGTTTTCCAGCTGCGCCTGTTCCTCCCGCAGCAGCCGGATCAGGGCCTGGTAATCCCGGTCGTCCTGCGTCCTTTCCTCCGGCAGGGTTTCCATCAGCGCGGAGGGAAGCGATGTCAATTTCTCAAGCAGCTGATGCTTTTTGGCCATCCGGCGGACATCGAACAGGAGAAACAGGATGCCCAGCACCAGGCAGACCGCCGCCGGATACAGCACCGCTCCCAGCGGAAGGCTGTACAGCCAGAAAGCGGCCAGAAAAATCAGGCAGAACAAAGCCAGCACGCCGATCAGGCCTTTGCGCTGCTTTATATAGGCAAGGAAAAAACGCATTTTTCTGTCTCCTTTTCGGTTACTCCACCAAATAGCCGACGCCGAACCTGGTGGTGATGAAATCGGCGAGCCCGGCGGCATCCAGCTTTTTGCGCAGCCGGTTGACATTCACCGTCAGTGTGTTCTCGTCCACAAAGCTGTCCGTTTCCCACAGGCGCTCCATCAGCCTCTCCCGGCTGACCACCTTCCCCTTGTTCTCCATGAGGGTCAGCAAAATCCGGTATTCATTTTTGGTCAGGGCAATCTGCTGATCCTGGAAGGTCAGGGTGTTATCCCCGGTATTTAAAAAAGCGCCCTTGTGCTCGAGGACCGGTACGGCGGCGGCGAAATCATAGGTGCGCCGGAGGATTGCCTGGATTTTGGCCGTCAGGACGGCCTGGTCAAAGGGCTTGGCGATAAAGTCATCCGCTCCCATATTCATCGCCATGACGATATTCATATTGTCCGACGCCGAAGAGATAAAGATAATCGGCACCTTGGATACCTTGCGGATTTCGCTGCACCAGTGGTAGCCGTTGAAAAAGGGCAGGGCAATATCCAGCAGCACCAGATGCGGATCAAATGCCGCAAACTCCGCCATGACGCTGCGGAAGTCCTGTACGCACCTTGTCTCCAGTTCCCACAGCTTTGCCTGTTCGGCAATCGCCTGGGCGATCCCGGGATCATCTTCTACGATAAAAATCCGATACATGGAACACTTTCCCCTTTACGTTTGGCCTTCTCGATAACCAGTATAACGCATCTGCGGCGGTCAGTTCAACAAGAATCCATTTTCCGGACGGCGTTTCTTCCGGATTCAGCGATACCGGCCGTCTGCCTTTTTTCCGGGACAACCGTTTGTCCGGACAGGATCGCTATTTGGAAGGCGGGGAAAATGGTTCCGGATGCTCCCTCTATATAAAAACGAAGAGCTGCTGCACCGAGTCATTCGGAGCAGCAGCTTAAATTTTGTCACCAGTCTCTTCCATATACGCAATGGTTTCCTTTTAGTAACTACAGTACTTTATTGTGCTTACTTTACGATCTGTCACGATAGCATTATTATTAAAGGAACAGGAGGTGCATTTGAAATGACAGCGACAGAGGTTTTGAACTATTTGCAGCGGGAAATCCATACCACGGTAGCTGCAACCACAGATACAGACGGACTGCCTGTAACCTGCGCCATCGACATGATGGATGCCGATGAAAACGGGCTGTATTTTCTCACCGCAAAAGGCAAGGGATTTTATAACCGGCTGAAAGAAAAGGGCTATATGGCGCTGACCGGCATGAAGGGCGAAGATACGATGTCCTGCATAGCGGTATCGGTGCGCGGGAAAGTAAAAGAGCTTGGCGGCGGTCTGCTGCCCCGGCTGTTTGAAAAGAATCCTTATATGCGGGAAATCTACCCCACCCCGGAATCACAAAAGGCGTTGACGGTATTCCGGCTTTATCAGGGAAGCGGGGAATGGTTTGACCTTTCCAAAAAGCCGATTGAACGGTTTTCCTTTTCTTTCGGGCAGGTAAAGGCACAACCGGAAGGGTATTTTATCACAGGCACCTGCAATGGCTGCCGCGCTTGTGAAGCGGTATGCCCGCAAAACTGTATTGATTTTGTTTCCATACCGGCAGTGATTCAGCAGGAACACTGCCTGCGCTGCGGAAACTGTATGGAGGTTTGCCCGCAGAGAGCCGTGATTCGGGAGGGCGCAGAATGACACAGACAGAGAGACGCGTATATTTAATTGAGGAACTGCTCAAAGAACAGCCGGGATATGAGGGAATGGAAATTCCAGAGGACGAAGATGGGCAAAAGCGCTTGCTCCGTTCCCTGTTCAATATCCGGATTCCGCGTCCTGCCGGACGGGACTTCCTGGCGGTACAGGACGCTTATTTGCAGGAGGAAACCCGGCGCAAGGGTATCACCGATCTCGCCGATCTGCAGCCTGTGCAGGAGGGGATTTATCTCTGGAAAGGGGATATTACGGCTCTGCGCTGCGATGCGATTGTCAACGCTGCCAACAGCCGAATGCTTGGGTGCTTCGTACCCTGTCACGGGTGCATTGACAACGCCATCCACACCTTCGCCGGTATTCAGCTTCGGTTGGCCTGTGCGGAATTGATGCAGCGGCAAGGCCGCGAGGAGGAAACCGGCAAGGCGAAAATCACGCCGGCGTTTAATCTGCCCTGCCGTTATGTCCTGCACACCGTTGGGCCGGTCGCAGGCAGCCGGCTCACAAAAAGGGATCAGGAATTGTTGGCTTCCTGCTATCGCTCCTGCTTGGAGCTTGCGGAGCAAAACAGCGTAAAAAGCATAGCATTCTGCTGTATCTCTACCGGGGAATTCCACTTTCCCCATGAGAAGGCGGCTAAAATTGCCATTCGAACTGTAAAAGAGTACAGGGAGCGTACACAGAGCAAGATCGAGGTGATATTCAATGTTTTTAAGGAGACCGATCTCAACGTTTACCGGGAATTACTCGGAGCAAATTGAAAAATTGAGACAGGAAATAGAAACCGCCGACGCCATTGTGATTGGAGCGGGAGCAGGGATGTCCGCTTCTGCGGGGATGGCCTACGACGGGGAACGGTTTGAAAAAAACTTCGCGGATTTTCACAGGAAGTATGGGATACGGGATATGTATTCCGGCGGGTTCTACCCCTATGCCACGCTGGAGGAATACTGGGCGTGGTGGAGCCGGCAGATTATGGTCAACCGCTATGAAGCCGGTGTGGGGAAGCCCTATCAGGATTTGCTGGAGGTGATGAAGGACAAAGACTACTTTGTGCTCACCACCAATGTAGATCACCAGTTCCAGCTGGCCGGTTTTGACAAAAAGCGATTATTTTACACGCAGGGGGATTATGGGCTGTGGCAATGCTCCAAACCCTGCCATCAAAAGACCTATGACAATGAGGAAGTTGTCCGGCAGATGGCGGCCCGACAAAAGGAGATGAAAATCCCCGCGGAGCTGATTCCCAAGTGCCCGGTCTGCGGTGCGCCTATGACCATGAACCTGCGCTGCGATATGACCTTTGTGCAGGATGATGGCTGGTATGCTGCGTCCAACCGTTATGATGACTTTATCCGTCGTCATGAGGGGCTGCACATTCTGTTTTTGGAGCTTGGCGTGGGAGCGAATACACCGGTTATTATCAAGTATCCTTTCTGGCAGATGACAGCGAAGAACCCAAAGGCGGTTTACGCCTGCGTGAATTATGGCGAAGCGGTATGCCCGGGCGAAATTGCAAAACAGTCTATCTGTCTGGATGCAGATATACAGCAGGTGCTGACAGATGCCAGGAGAATATAAACGATGCCTTGGATGGAAAATTTGGTATTTACAGACTGTCTCGGCAGACACAGACGGGGGAGAGAATACCAAAAGGCGGTGGTAGAGTGTACCGGCTTCGGTGAGTATTTTATTGAAAAGCGTGCAGACTCATGGAAAAATATATCGCATAGACCTGTACAGAAAGAAAACGGATATTATGAAAGGGAAACGGAAATGGTTGGGCCTGCTGCTCTGCGGCACATTGTGCGCGGGGCTGATGCCGCTGACGGCATTGGCAGAGGAACCTTCGGCGATTTGGATACAGGGCGTAAACATCCTGACGGACGAAGACCACCGGGTGGATTGCGGTGATGGGTTCGCTTCCTATGAACCGGGCTCCGGCGTTTTGACGCTGAATAACGCCACCGTTACGAAGCCGTCCGCCGGACAGGATCCTTCTTTTTGGTTCTGGTCAAGGAACTGAGCTGTTCGCTCCATTCCTCGATGTTTGCTTGTGCTTGACATACACCCAAAAGCGAATTGAGTTAGCATGAACTAACTTAATCTCCCCAAAAATGCTCCTAACGGAGCTTTTTGAGGCACAGCGTATCTATCCGCTTTTGGCGTTTCTGCGGGGGTTGGAAGAACCACATTTTCCCTAAAGCACTCTCAGTATAGCGAGGCGCTTTTTTTATGTCAACGAATTTTCTGTTGCAAACCCGCTCCAAACGCTCGTTTTCAAGCTTAAAAAAATCCGGGAACCTCGATAGCAAAAGAAAAACACGTTTGTAGCATAACTGCAACAAAAAATTTTTGTTTTCTCCTTGACAGGCCGGATTCAGTGGATAAACATAGTAAAAACCGCCGTGCTTTCCGGCATATGCATATCCCCGACGCTGCACTGCATTTTCAGACAGACACTGCCGTGCAGAAGGGTGTCCCGTCCTTTTCCCATCGAGATGAAGTTCAGTGCCGTCACCGGGAAGTATACATACCGCCCATCCATCCCGCTATCCCGGTACTTCCCGTCATACAGATACTGCATTTTTTGGATTCTGCCGTCCATCTTCCTGCCGCCGGACATGGATTCCGCCGATACGGTTTTCGCAGTCAGGCAAATCATGCCTTCATGATCTTTCACGATCAGCTCGCAGGGATGCTCGAACCCTTTGTTTCCCATGGATACGTTGTTGTAGTTTTTGATATGTTCCCGGTAGATGATAAAGGGAAAAAAGTAGCTGCCATCCTTCAGATGATCACAGATTTCCCGTCCGCTGAAGCTCTGCCGGCCGGTAAAAAGCTCCTTGAGACGCATCCGTCCTTCCTGTTCGGCCAGCCGTTCCAAAAACTCGTCGGAAAAGCCCGCTGCCAGTGCCCGCAGGGCATTGTCGCGTATGGATATCCTGGTACTGCATGTACTGCTCCAGAACCTTCATCTGGTTCTGGTATTTCTCTGCCAGCTTTTTTCCCGTCATTGTCAGGACAGTCTTCCGGTTCTCCAGGCGTTCCACGATATCCTGTTTTTCCATGGCATCCATGGCACGGGTGACGGCCCATTTGGTGATCCCTAAGTTTTTGGCAGAATCGGTCACCGTTCTTTTGGATGGTTCCGCTCCCAGATAGTACAGCAAAAGCTGGATTTGCAGTAGAGTCAATGTTTCCGACATAAAAAATCCCCTCTCCTAATAGATATATGAAAACAAGCCTGTACGCCTTTTAGCAGCGAACCGGCGCTATTTCGCATATACGCTTTCAGGCTTTAGGGAACGATCAAAGTTAGTTTAATCTAACCGAGTTTAAACATATCATTCCTGAGCACGATTGTCAAGTACAAGATTATTCGAAACCATCTGGTCTTCGTTGTGAGCAAGTAGCGGCTCATATTCGGAATAATAAATTATTCTTTCAGGGCATCCAAGATCGTTTTGACAACATGCCAATCGTGGTTGAAAAAAGGTTGGCAAACCGGCATTAGAGACAGAAAAAAACAGGGCATTTGGTGTCTATCACACCAAATGCCCTGTTTGTCCAAAACCCTTATTTTATGCGGCCCCGCACCTTATTTCAGCGCCTCGGACACCGCGACCGCGCAGGCGACGGTGGCGCCAACCATCGGGTTGTTGCCCATGCCGATGAGGCCCATCATTTCCACGTGCGCCGGCACGGAGGAGGAACCGGCAAACTGCGCATCGCCGTGCATGCGGCCCATCGAGTCGGTTAGACCGTAGGAGGCCGGGCCGGCCGCCATGTTGTCCGGATGCAGAGTGCGGCCGGTGCCGCCGCCGGAAGCGACCGAGAAATACTTCTTGCCGTTTTCGATCGCCCACTTCTTGTAGGTGCCGGCGACCAGGTGCTGGAAGCGGGTGGGGTTGGTGGAGTTACCGGTGATGGAAACATCCACGCCCTCGTGCTGCATGATGGCGACGCCCTCAAGAACATCGTTGGCACCGTAGCACTTGACCTTCGCGCGCTCGCCGTCGGAGAAGGCCCTTTCCTCCACGATCTTCAGATCGGAGGTGAAGAAATCGTATTCGGTCTCCACATAGGTGAAGCCGTTGATACGGCTGATGATATAGGCGGCATCCTTGCCCAGACCGTTGAGGATGACGCGCAGCGGGTTTTTGCGCACCTTGTTGGCGGTGCGGGCAATGCCGATAGCGCCTTCCGCAGCGGCAAAGGATTCGTGACCGGCCAGGAACGCGAAGCAGCCGGTTTCCTCCGAAAGCAGCATTTTACCAAGGTTGCCGTGACCCAGGCCGACCTTGCGCTGTTCCGCAACCGAACCCGGCACACAGAACGCCTGCAGGCCCTCGCCGATGACGGCGGACGCCTCGGCGGCCTCTTTCACGCCGCGCTTGAGCGCGAGCGCAACACCCAGGGTATAGGCCCAGGAGGCGTTTTCAAACGCGATGGGCTGCACGCCCTTGACGATTGCGTCGACATCTACGCCCTTGGACAGGCACAGATCGCGGGCCGCTTCCAGGCTGCCCAGATCGTTTTCCGCAAGGAATTTTTCGATCTTGGCGATGCGGCGGTCTTTTCCTTCAAAAACTACATCGTTAGCCATTGGTATGACCATTCCTTTCTTCCTGATTATTCCTCGCGGGGATCGATATACTTGGCCGCGCCGTCGAAACGGCCGTACTGACCGATATTTTTCTTGTAAGCTTCATTGGGTTCCATGCCGTGGCGGATATCCTCGAGCATCTTGCCCAGGCGGACAAACTGGTAGCCGATGACCTCGTTGTTTTCATCGAGCGCGATTTTAAGGACATAGCCCTCGGCCATTTCCAGATAGCGCACACCCTTGGCGCCGGTGGAGTACATGGTACCGACCTGGGAGCGCAGACCCTTGCCGAGATCCTCAAGCCCGGCGCCGATGGACAGGCCGTCCTCGGAGAACGCGGACTGGGAGCGGCCATAGGCGAGCTGCTTGAAGATTTCACGCATCGCAACGTTGATGGCGTCGCAAACGAGGTCGGTGTTCAGGCATTCGAGCAGCGTCTTGCCCGGCAGGATTTCCGCCGCCATCGCCGCGGAATGGGTCATGCCGGAACAGCCGATCGTCTCGACGAGCGCCTCCTGCACAATGCCCTCCTTGACGTTGAGGGTCAGTTTGCAGGTGCCCTGCTGCGGCGCGCACCAGCCGACACCGTGGGACAGTCCGGAAATGTCGCTGATCTGCTTGGACTCAACCCACCGGCCTTCTTCCGGAATGGGTGCGGGACCGTGATGCGGGCCCTTGGCCACGACACACATCTTTTCCACTTCATGGGAATAATTCATATGCGTACTCCTTTCGGCTTTTCATGCCTTGTACTTGGGCGCGCAGCTGCTGCCGGCCGCAGAAACACAGTCGGTGGACAGGCGCTCCCTATGACGTTCCTATTATACCCAATTTTTTTTCTCAGTGCAAGGCCGGCGGCCGTGGACTGACGAAAAATTAACAAATCGATTCGGGACAAGCTTTGTCCAAAATGGATAAAAAGCCGTGCCGGAGGCTGTCAGGGGTGTGCGGCGCTGTCCAGACAGATGTTGACGGCCGAGTGGCTGCCGAAATCGAGGATTTCCCGGCAGACATAGGGCACCGGAAAGCGAAAAAGGGGACCGTCCAGCACAACGGTATGGTATTCGCCGTTTTCACCGCAGACGTCGATACCGCGCCGCTGCATCTCCTCCACCATACCGGCGTCGAGAACTTTGCCCAAAAAGGACTGCGGCAGGTCGGCGTTGCGCACGCACTTGATAATGCAGCGATAGCCGAGTGTAAGAATTTCAGCGGTGTTTTCGGTGCGGTCCCGCTGCCAGAGCGGATGGATGCACTGCAGGCCTGCGGCGTCGCAGCGCTCGCGGCACCAGATGCGGTGATCTTCGATATCGATATCCCCGAATACGCAGGCCTCGGCCCCCTGTGCCCTGGCCTGTTTCAGTGTCTCTTCCATCGCTGTGTGATAATCCTCGCCGCCGGATTCGCACAGCAGCAGCGGAATCCCCAGTGAGCGCGAAATTTCCCGCAGCAGCGGCAGATCCACCCCGTGAAACCAGGAGCGCTGCAGTTCCCGATTGACCATCACCAGCAGTCCGGCTGCCTCATGGCCGTCCGCCAGCATTTTGTGCAGCGCCATCACGCTGTCTTTTCCTCCGCTGTACGACAGAATAAATTTCATAGCCCGCATCCTTTCCGTCCTGTTTATGTCCTCCAGCTTACCATATTCTCCGCCTGTTTTCCATAGGCGGGCCTTCCTTTTGAAAAAATCCGCACGGCACATCGGACGCCGGGATGCTGGACAGCGGCCGCAGGGCATGGTATACTTATCCAAATGCAGGCGGCTTGGCCCGCCGGCGGTCTGAACGGGCAAGGGCTTTGTTTTCCGCTCACGGCAGGGGTCTGTCCCGCCGCTGCGGGTTTTCCGCGCCGGAATACGAAAGGAAGAAACAAACATGGAGAAAACCAATGTGATGCGGGTGCTGGACGGCCGAAAGCTGCCTTACCGGAGCTTCTGCTATCTCGAAACCGGCGCGCTCAGCGGCGCGGAGGTGGCTGCGGCGCTCGGGCAGGATCCGCGCCGGGTGTTCAAAACGCTGGTGACCGAGGCGAAATCCGGGCAGCATTATGTGTTTATGATCCCGGTGGAAGAGGAGCTGGATCTGAAAAAAGCGGCACAGAGCGTGGGGGAAAAGGCGGTTTCGATGCTCAAGGCCAAGGAGCTGCTGCCGCTGACCGGCTATGTTCACGGCGGCTGCTCGCCGGTCGGCATGAAAAAACCGTTTCGCACGGTGCTCCACCGCAGCGCGCAGGATTTTGAGGAAATCCTGTTCAGCGCGGGAAAAATCGGCTATCAGGTGGAGATGCGTCCGGAGGATCTGCAGAAGGTGGTTCCGTTTTTGTATGCGGATGTGATTGTGGACGCATGACCGCGTTTTTTGCCGGAGGTTTGGCATACTAATCGGGGAAAACCCATAAGGGAGGCGGACGCCATGCGTCTATTAGTGCTCGACGGCAACAGCATCATCAACCGTGCGTTTTATGGGGTGAAGCCCCTGACCACCAAGGACGGGCTGTACACCAACGCGCTGTACGGATTTTTGAATATTTATCAGAAGCTGTGTGAGCAGGTGCAGCCGGATCATGTGGCGGCGGCATTTGACCTGGCCGCGCCCACCTTCCGCCACCGGAAGTACGCGGAATACAAGGCGGGGCGCCGGCATATGCCGGAGGAGCTGGCCCAGCAGCTGCCGCTTTGTAAGGAGCTGCTCCGCCTGATGGGACTGACGGTGGTGGAAAAGGAGGGGTATGAGGCGGACGACATCCTCGGCACCCTGTCCGCCGCCGCGGCAGCGCAGGGCGGGGACTGTTTTATCGCCACCGGGGACCGGGATTCGCTGCAGCTTGTGGGCGAGCATGTCACCGTGCTGCTGGCTGCGACCAAAATGGGGCGGCCGGAGACGACGGTATATGATCCGGCGGCGGTGCGGGAGAAGTACGGGCTGTCCCCGGAGCAGCTGATCGACCTCAAGGCGCTGATGGGGGATACCAGCGACAATATTCCCGGCGTACCGGGTGTGGGGGAGAAAACCGCACTCGACCTGATGCAGCGCTTTCATTCGCTCGATGAAATCTACCGGGATCTGGATACGCTGGATATCCGGGACAACCTGCGGCAGAAGCTGGCGAACGGCCGGGACAGCGCGCTGCTCAGCCGGGAGCTGGGTACCATCTGCCGGACGGCGCCGGTGGATACCGATATGCAGGCGTATGCGATGCGCGCGGCGGATACAGCCGGGCTTGCGCAGCTGCTCACCCGGCTGGAGTTCTTCAAGCAGCTGGAAAAGCTGGGGCTGGACGGCCAGGCGCCGACACCGGCGCTCGAGGCGAACCTGCCTGTCCGGGTGAATGTCGTCGGGGATGCGGCGCTGGACGGTTTGCTGGACAAGGTAAAGGCACAGGGAGAGCTGACCCTCCTGCCGATTTACCGGGGGGGAGCCATCGCCGCCTTCTGTGTGGCGGCGGACGGCGTGGTGGCGTCCGTTTTGGCGGATACGCCGGCTTTTGACCGCCTGCTGGAGCTGATCGAAGACCCCGGTGTGAAAAAATACACCCACGACGCCAAGGCACTTCACGGCGGTATGCTGCGGCTGTCCCGGCGTGCGCAGAATATAGCGTTCGATACCCTTCTCGCCGGCTATCTGCTCAACCCACTGTCCTCCGGCTATGCGCTTTCCCGCCTGTGCCAGGAATACGGGGTTGCCCTGCCGGAGCTGTCCGGCGCACCGGAGCAGACGCCGGTACCGGAGGAGCAGGCACAGCTGTCGTTTGAAACGCTCGAGGACGCACCGGCGGAAGCGCCGGTCGTATCCGCAGACGATCTGCGGCTCGCCGCCGCACTGCCAGGAGCGGTGAAGGCGCTCGGCGCAGAAATTGCCGCCCAGGGACAGGAAAAGCTGCTCGTCGAAATGGAAATCCCGCTGGCCGGCGTGCTGGCGGATATGGAGCGCATCGGGTTCCTGGTGGACGGCCCGGCGATTGCCGAATTCGGCCGGGTGCTGCAGACGCGCATAGACGACGTACAGCGGCAGATCACCGAGGCGGTGGGCTACAGCTTCAACCTGAATTCTCCCAAGCAGCTGGGTAAGGCGCTGTTCGAGGATCTCGGCCTGCCGGCCAAAAAGAAGACCAAGTCCGGCTATTCCACCAACGCCGAGGTGCTGGAGAGCCTGCGGGACGCGCATCCGGTGGTGGGGATGCTTCTGGATTACCGCATGCTCTCCAAGCTCAATTCCACCTATTGCGAAGGGCTGCTCAAGGTGATCGGTCCGGACGGGCGGATCCATTCCTCCTTCAACCAGACCGAGACCCGCACCGGGCGGATATCGTCCACCGAGCCGAACCTGCAGAACATCCCGGTGCGGCAGGAGCTTGGCCGGGAGCTGCGGCGGTTTTTCCGTGCGCCGGACGGCTGGCTGCTGTGCGACGCGGACTATTCCCAGATCGAGCTGCGGGTGCTCGCCCACATGGCGGATGACCCGACCATGATCGAGGCGTTCAACACCGATATGGATATTCACCGCATCACCGCTTCGCAGGTGTTCGGTGTGCCGGAGGAGCTGGTGACCCCGCTGATGCGCTCGCGGGCCAAGGCGGTCAATTTCGGTATTGTCTACGGCATCGGCGCGCACTCCCTTTCGCAGGATATCGGCGTTTCGTATGGGGAAGCTAAGCAGTATATCGACGATTATCTGCGGCATTACAGCGCGGTGGCCGGCTTTATGAACCGCATGATCGAGCAGGCGAAGGCGAACGGCTACGCTGAAACCCTGTTCGGCAGGCGCCGTCCGCTGCCGGAGCTCAAGGCGGGCAACGGCGTCACCCGGGCATTCGGGGAGCGGGTCGCGCGCAATATGCCGATTCAGGGCACCGCCGCGGATATCATCAAAATCGCGATGGTGCGGGTGCACCGCCGCCTGCGTGAAGAGGGTATGCAGGCGCGCCTGATCCTGCAGGTGCACGACGAGCTGATCGTCGAAGCGCCGGCGGACGAGACGGAAAAGGCTTCGCTGCTGCTTAAGGAAGAGATGGAGGCTGCCGCGGATCTGAAGGTGAAGCTGAGCGTGGACGTGCACACCGGCAGCACCTGGTATGCGGCGAAGGGCTGACGAAGGGACGGGGGACGATCGGATGGCAGGGGACAGCATGAAGTCCGGCCGTGCTGCGGCGGCGACGGCGTATACCGGCGGGGCGCTGCTGTTCCTTTCTGCGGCGTGCTACGGCTATATCGTCGGGAAAAGCTGGATGTATACGTCGGCAAGCGTGGCGGTGAGCACCGGCGGGCTGGAAATGGTTTTTTCTCCGTCTCTTCTGACCACGCTGCTGTACCTGTTGCCGCTGTGTACGCTGATCGCGGCGGCGGTGCTGGCGGTTGCCGGCGGAAAATGCCGGCGCCGCACGCCGGTGTTCTGGTCGCTGGCGATGCTCGTGATCGCCGGAATCGCGTATAAGCTGCTTCCGCCGAACGCCTTTGCTGTGTCGTACTACGTGCTTTATCGGTCGTATCCGCTGCTGCAGGGGCTGGCCGCGCACGGCATAACGCTGTCCGGCCTGTTTTACCTTCTGGGGCTGATCCTGCTGCTGGTATTTATGGGGATCTGCCCTTCGCATAAAAAAGTCAATAAAGGAGTGATTGAGCATGAAGCCTGAAGAAATCACCTTTACCGGGTCGGACGGGGCCACCACCCTGTATGCCTCGGTGTGGGAGCCGGAAGGGGAGTGCCGCGGCACGGTGCAGATCTGCCACGGCATGAGTGAACATATCGGCCGTTACCGCTGGCTGGCGGAGCAGCTCACCGCGCATGGCTACCGGGTGTGCGGGGACGACCATCTCGGCCACGGCCGCACCGCGCAGCGGGAGGAGGATCTCGGCTATTTCGGGGCGAAGGACGGCTGGAAGCATCTGATCGAGGATGAGCATCTGCTTTTCGGTATCATGCGGCAGCGCGCGCCGGAGCAGCCGTATTTTTTGCTCGGCCACAGCATGGGGTCGTTTATTACCCGCGCGTACATCACCCGGTTCGGCGAGGAGCTGAACGGCTATATCTGCTGCGGCACCTCAGGGCGTAACCCGCTGGTGAAGCCGGCAAGGGTGATGGCCGCGCTCGTTTCGGTGTTTTCCGGCCCGAAAAAGACGGGTAAATTCCTTGACCGGATGGCGTTCAAGGATTATAACAGCCGCTACGAAAACGTGGTCACCGGCCACGAATGGCTTTCGCGGGATCAGGCGGTGTACGCGGAGTTTGCCGGCGATCCGAAATCCGGTTTTGTGTTCAAGAATGCGGGATTCCGCGACCTGTTCCATCTGCTCGACAGTGTGACCGGACGAAAATGGAGCGACCGGATCCCGAAGGGGCTGCCGATCCTGCTGCTTTCGGGCGATGCGGACCCGGTGGGCCAGTACGGCGAAGGGGTAAAGGAGGTTTACGGCTGGATCCGTGAATCGGGCGTGAAGGATGTGCAGCTCAAGCTGTACCCGGACGCGCGGCATGAGCTGCATAACGAGCTGTGCCGGGAGGAGTTTGCCGGCGATGTCATCGCCTTCCTGGAAGCGCATCGCTGATGGTTGCGAAGCCGCCGGTGGTGTGCTATACTGTGACGGTAATTGTGTCGCGGGGGAGGCGGCTTGTGTATGGATAAGAAACGCATTGAGGCCGCGGTGCGGGAGATCCTGCTCGCGGTGGGGGAGGATCCGGACCGGGAAGGGCTGGCGGAGACGCCGCGCCGGGTAGCGGATATGTATGCGGAGGTGTTCTCCGGCCTGGAGGAGGATCCGCGGAAGCATCTGAAAATGTTCACCGAAAGCCATCATGACGAGATGGTGACGGTGCGGGATATCCCGTTGTATTCGATGTGCGAGCATCATCTGATGCCGTTCACCGGTGTCGCACATATCGCCTACATTCCGAAGGACGGGAAGGTGATCGGGCTGTCGAAGCTCGCGCGGATCGTGAACTGTTATGCCCGCCGGCCGCAGCTGCAGGAGCGGCTGACCGCGCAGGTGGCGGATTTTCTGCAGAAGGAGCTGCAGCCGCAGGGAGTGGCGGTGATTATTGAAGCAGAGCATTTGTGCATGACGATGCGCGGGGCGAGGGCAGCTGGTGCGCGGACGCAGACCTCTGCGCTGCGCGGCCTGATGAAATCGGACGTGCGTACCCGTGCGGAAGCACTGTCGCTGCTGACAAGATGAAGAAAAACCGGGGAGCGGGAGAAAAAATTCTCCTGCTCCCCGGTTTTGTATTGGCAAGCGGATAAACAAGTTTTGGGCCGCCTTTTTCAAAAGGCGGTAGGGTGCCGGGGCAAAGCCCCGGCTCGCGTCCCGCAGGACGCGAAAGGCTTAAGAAAACAAAGCGCAGGAGGGTAGCCGAAACCTTCCGGGGGAAGGTTTCGGCTTATTTCGTACTTAAATCCGGGCAACGCCGGTCTTGCGGGCGGCGTCAGCAACCGCCTCAGCCACTGCAGCGGCAACCTTGCGGTCGAGCGCGCTCGGGATGATGTAGTCCGCCGACAGCTTGTCGTCGGTGACAAAGCCCGCGATCGCCTTGGCGGCAGCAATCTTCATCTCGTCGTTGATATCGCTCGCGCGAACGTCGAGCGCACCGCGGAAGATGCCCGGGAACGCCAGCACGTTGTTGATCTGGTTCGGAAAATCGCTGCGGCCGGTGCCCACCACCGCCGCACCGGCCTCCTTCGCGAGGTCGGGCATGATTTCCGGCACCGGGTTGGCCATCGGGAACAGGATCGGATCCTTCGCCATGCTGCGAACCATTTCCGGGGTCACACAGCCCGGCGCAGATACACCGATGAACACGTCGGCGCCCTTGAGCACCTCGGCGAGGCTTCCCTTGCGGCACTCCTGGTTGGTGATTTCGGCCATTTCCTGCTTCTCGGCGTTGAGACCTTCCCGTCCCTTGTAGATCGCACCCTGCCGGTCACACAGCACAACGTCCTTGAGGCCCATCGCGATCAGCAGCCGGATGATCGCG
The DNA here is from genome assembly GCA_900553255.1 of uncultured Oscillospiraceae bacterium. GTDB lineage: Bacteria > Bacillota > Clostridia > Oscillospirales > Acutalibacteraceae > UMGS1591. The sequence continues at coordinate 24,158 of USCI01000012.1, forward strand.
ATGCCGGCCGCGCCAGCGCCGCTGGTCACCACACGGATTTCGTCAATCTTCTTGCCGGTGAGCTTGAGAGCGTTGAGCATCGCCGCCAGCGTCACCACCGCGGTGCCGTGCTGGTCGTCGTGAAAAATCGGAATATCGCAGCATTCCTTGAGCCGGCGCTCAATCTCGAAGCAGCGCGGGGCGGAGATGTCCTCCAGATTGATCCCGCCGAAGCTGCCCGCAAGCAGGCGGACGGTGTTGACGATGTCATCGACCTCCTTGGAGCGCACGCACAGCGGGATCGCGTCCACGTCGCCGAACGCCTTGAATAGGGCGCATTTGCCTTCCATAACCGGCATGCCGGCTTCGGGGCCGATGTCGCCGAGGCCGAGCACCGCGGTGCCGTCGGTGACCACCGCCACCAGATTCGACCGGCGGGTCAGTTCATAGCTCTGGTTGATGTCCTTCTGGATTTCCAGGCAGGGCTGGGCGACGCCGGGGGTGTACGCGAGGGAGAGGTCGTCCCGCGTCTCGAGCGGCGCACGGCAGATCACTTCGATCTTGCCCTTCCATTCCCTGTGCTTTTTCAGCGATTCCATTGCGTAATCCATGTCTTCCACGAGTCCTTTCTATGCGTTGAATTTATGTAAATTAAATGGACAGCTGAGCAATAACCTCTTTGAGGGCGTCCGCGCTCCTGTGGAGCATCTGCTTTTCCTCCTCGGCCAGCGGGGGAACGATGGAGCGCTTGATCCCCTGCGCGCCCACCACGAACGGCAGGCTGAAGCACACGTCGCTGATCCCGTACTGGTTGTGGATCATAGCCGACACGGTCATCACCGAATCGGTATCCCGGATGATGCACTCGCAGATGCGCCGCACCGCCATCGCGATGGCGTAGTAGGTCGCGCCTTTGAGCTCGATTACCTTGGCGCCCGCGGTGCGCACATCCTCTTCAATTTCCCGTAACTCTTCCTTGCCGCAGTGGTTGTGCTTGTCGCACAGGTCGGTGCAGTAACGGTTCATTTCAATACCCGCGATGGTGGCCAGCGACCAGGGGATCATGGAGGTGTCCCCGTGCTCGCCGAACACATACGCGTGCACATTCTTGGAGTTGAGACCCACATGCGCAGCCAGCCGCGAGCGCAGCCGGGCAGAATCGAGCATGGTGCCGGAGCCGATGACCTGGGTTTCCGACAGGTTGGTGGTTTTCAGGATGGCGTAGGTGATGATGTCCACCGGATTGCTGACCACCACATACACCGCATCCGGCGCAAATTTGGTAATCTGCGGCATGACCGCCTTGACGATGTCCACATTCGCCTGCGCCAGGTCGATGCGGGTCTGGCCGGGCTTGCGTGCCATGCCGACGGTGACGATCACGATGTCGGAATCGACCGCGTCCTCGTATCCGCCGGCGTAGATGCTGACCGGCGCGCTGAAGGGGGTGCCCTGCAGGATATCCGCCGCCTCGCCCCGCGCTTTTTTCTCATTGATATCGATGAGTACGATTTCAGACGCCATGCCGTCTATTGTCAGGGTGTAGGCGATAGAGGCCCCCACGTTGCCCGCACCGAGAATGGTGATTTTTTTGCCTTTGCGCATATGCAAGTCTCCTTTGTTTGAGTATATCTGCCGGGGAAAACGTGAGGGAACCTCATCGTTCTAAAAAAATTCACCAAACTCCCCCATTATGCATTGTTAAAATTATAACACGATCATTCGTATTTGTAAATTAGGCAATATACCAATTTTAGAAGAAAGCCGTATCGGCGTTTTGGTCTCCTTTTCGTCAGGATTCGCCGGAAAGCAAATCCCCCGGCTGTCCGTTGCGGACAGCCGGGGGATGCCGGTTGGCTGCGGTCTATTCCGGAATCCCTTCCGGAGGTAAGGGATATTCGATGCGTTCCCGTTCGAAGCCGGTGCCGTAGGTGGTGACGTACGCCAGAAAAGCGTCGATCTTATCCTTGCCGATGGGGAAGTAACGGTCGGCCGCCAGGATGTTGGTGGACAGGCAGCCGTCCTCGTGCAGCATGATCGAGATATTGCGGTAGCCGATGGTATCCACATCGATGCCGACCGACAGTTCATGCGGGTGCATCGTGCGATCCTCGATCAGCGCGGTGTCCGTATCCAGCAGTAAATCCCAGATCACATCGGTGTCCGGCAGGGTATAGACGGTGGTGGTTACGACCTTCCCGTCCTCCGACCAGTGGGTGTATTCCACCTCGCGGAACTGCAGATTTTCCCGCAGGCTCAGATCGTCGATCAGCTCAAACAGCGTTTCGGGGGTGTAGTCGGCATTCCACATGCCGTAATAGTTTTCCGGTGCCATTTTCGGGAACCGCACCGCAAGGAAATAGTCGGTGGTGATCCCGTCAACGGCGTACAGCTCGGCCGCAGCCGAACCAAATTCCGCCTCGCAGCCGGGGATGGTTACGTCGGCGAGTTTTTCCCCCACATCGGCAGCGTCGATTTCCGCTGTGCCGATGTACACGGCGCCGGCATAGGTGGTCTCCGGGTATTTTTGAATCAGGGTCATGGCGCCCTTGTCGATGACGGCAATTTCAGCGTCGGTGGAGGCGTCGTCGCTGCCGGCGGGTGCCGTCGGCACGGCATCCGGCTTCGGCAGCAGCAGGACAGCCGCCAGCGCGAGGGCGGTACAGACCGCTGCCGTCAGCGGGAGCACCCATTGCCTGCGCGGGGCTGGTGCGGACTGCACCGCGGTCAGACGCCGCCGCATCCGCGCTTTGGCGGCGTCGCTTGGGGTGAGCTGGTCAAAGGCCTGCCGGATGGGCAGGTCGTCCCGTTCATTCATGATAACCCTCCCTTTCCGACTCACCCAGCTGCCGGCGGAGTAATATCCGACCGGTGTGCAGCCAGCTGCGCACCGTCGCGTCCTTCCGGCGCAGCATGCGGGCGATTTCGGGTGTGGTGTAGCCTTCGTAGTAATAGAGATACAGCGTCAGCCGGTATTTTTCGGGCAGTGCGAGCACCGCGCGGCAGGTGTCGTCGATGACCGGCTCGTCCGCGGCGGGCAGGCTCTCGTCCAGCGGCGCGGTACGTCGCCACCAGTGGCGCAGCTGATTTTTGCACAGGTTGGAGGCGGTCACGATTAGCCAGGCCTTTTCATGCTCCGTACTTTGGATCCGGTCGGTACGGCCGATCAGCCGCAGGAAGGTTTCCTGAACCATGTCCTCGGCGTCGGCGGCGTTTTTCATATAGGCGTAGCATATCCGGTATACGGTATCCGCCTGCCGGTCGTAGGCAGCGGCGACAGCCGAATGATCCAAAGTCCTCGCCTCCTTTTGCTGCCGGGCGTCCCCGGCGGAAAGAGCCGCGGCCGCAGACCCTTTCACCAGAAATACAATCGGGCAGCGCCAAACGTTGAGCTGCAGAAAAATTTTTAATTATAAAAAGAGGAAGCGCAGGCGCTTCCTCTCCCGAATGCGCGGCAAGCGGTTAGCCTTTGATCCGCGCGTACATTTTCATATCCAGGATCCGGCCGTTTTTCACGGCGTTGCACCGCAGCGTGCCCTCGTACACAAAGCCGCATTTTTCCAACACGCGGCAGGAGGCGGTGTTGTAGGCAAAGGGCTCCGCATAGATCCGGAGGATATCGGTGTTGTCAAAAACACGGCGGCAGGCCTCCGAAACAGCGCAGGTCGCCAGCCCCTTTCCCCAAAAGGGCTCTGCCAGATAGTAGCCGAGCTCGGCGGTGCGCCGGTGGATGTTGCCCTGCCGGTATATTCCGATACTGCCGATTACCCGGTCTTCGACGGTGACCGCAAACGCATATACCGCATCCGGGTCGGCATCCAGCATTTCGCGGATAAACGCCCGCGCATCGTCTTCGGTATAAGGAAAGGGGATCCCGTCGCGCAGGTTGTCCTGTACCTTTTTGTTGCCGATGGTTGCCGCGAGGTCGGCCGCGTCCGAAAGGCGCCAGGGCCGGAGCTGACATTCCATGAGGTTGCCTCCTTTATTGTGCCTATTGCGTCAGCCGCCGGGTCATCCAGAAAATGGCGGCGGCTGCCGCGAGCTGTAAGATGAGGATGACCGGGATGCCGATCATGAATTTTTTCTTGCGTGTTTTGTGACGGATCAGCCGCATGGTGATGAGCATCGCCGCCGAGCCGCCGAGCGCGCTCAGCAGCAGCAGCGTTGCCTCCGGGACCCGCCATTTATGGTGCCTGGCGCGGTGCTTGTCCAGTACGGTGGCAACCACCGCGACCAGGCTGATGAACAGAAAATAGGCCGTGATCCAAAACGCCGGGCGCGGCATGGCCGTCCTCCTCCCGTGAACGATTTGGGCGCGGTCATCAACCGCGCCGGACGGGCATAGACATAGTATACGCCGCTTCGCTTCCTTGGTCAACCGCGGAAAACGCTGGAAATTGTGTTTTTTTGGTGCAGACGGTTGACCACGGGGGGAGAAAACGGTAGAATAAAATAAGCCGTGTTTTCCCACGGGAAATGCGGCGGAAGGACGATCTATGAAACGGCAGCTGCTGTGTATCCTGCTCATCCTCCTGTGCCTGCTGGCCGGCGGCTGCCTGCCGCAGGGGGAGTCTCCCGTATCCGGCGGTACGCCGCCGGCCAGCCGTCCGGCAGAACCGGGGGAGTCTCCGCCGGCACAGGAGACGGGGGAAATGCGGGCGGTCTGGCTGTCGTATGTGGAGCTTAACCGGCTGCTGGCGGCGGATACCGTGGAGGCGGTACAGGCGGCGCTTGACGAGGTCATGGATAACTGTGTGTCCTATGGGGTGAACACGGTGGTGTTCCATGTGCGCGCCAACAGCGACGCGTATTATGCCTCTGCGCTTTTTCCGCCTGCTGCGGCGGCGAAGCCGTGGCTGGACGCGGGCTTTGATCCGCTGGCGTATGCGGTGCAGGCGGCGCACGGCCGCGGGCTGGAGCTGCATGCCTGGGTCAATCCTTACCGTGTGGGAACCAAAGAGGAGAATAAGCGCTGCGACGATGTGTTTTCCAAAGTGGTCGGGGACGCCCCGATGTGGTATTATGTCCCGTCGTCCGCGCCGGTGCAGAAGCTGATTCTCGACGGTATCCGCGAGCTGCTGCGCTATGACATTGACGGGGTGCAGTTTGACGATTATTTTTACCCCACCGGCCTGATGTCGCCGCTGACGGAGGCATTTGAGACGGAATGCCCGGCATCGGATGCACAGGGTGTGGCGGAATGGCGCCGCTGCCAGGTGGACGCGCTGGTCGCCTCGGTCCGCGCCGTGGTGCATCAGAAGGCTGGCTGTGTGTTTGGGATCAGCCCGTCGCATGACCTGACCAAAACGCGGGACAGCATGTATGCGGATGTGGGCCGGTGGATGGCGCAGAAGGGCTATGTGGATTATGTCTGCCCGCAGCTGTACGTCGGTTTTGAGAACACCTCCGCCGGCTTTGCCGGGGTGCTGGAGGAATGGGCAAATTATCCGCGTGATCCGTCGGTCAAGCTGTATATCGGCCTGGCTTTGTATAAAACCGGACTCGGCGACGATGCGTATGCGGGCGGCGGGCGGCAGGAATGGAGCGAAAACGGCGATATCATGAGCCGTTCGCTGCAGGCGGTGCGGGAAAACCCGTCGTGCAGCGGCGTGATGCTTTACAGCTACTCGTTCTTTGATCCGGATATGGAGCGCAGCGGGCCGTATAATCGGGAAATTGCGCGGCAGGAGGCGGAGGGCCTGATTGCCGCATTGAAAGCAGGAAGCTGAACAGAGGGAAAGCCGCAGGGCGTTCCCGGTGACAGGGAAAAGGAATGGAAATGATATGGCGAAGCATGCGAAAAAACGGACGGTCGGCCACGCGCGCAAAAAGCCGGTGCCGAAGGGGCTGATTATAGGGTCAGGTATTACCGCGGGCGTGGCGGTGCTGGCGGCGGTGGCTATCCTGCTGCTGCACAACGGTGTGCTGGATCTGGCGGTCAGCGCGGTCCGTTCGCTTTTTGACGGAGCGGAATCCTCGTCGTCGGAGCCGCTCGACCCTTCGTCAGGTACGGCCCCGCAGCCGGACGATGTCAGCCAGCCGGAAAAGCCGTATGAGCCGGTGCCGGAAATCCCCGGCAATTTTGCCCATCCGGACGAGATGCGCGGCGCATGGCTGGTGGCCGGTGTGGATTATCTCACCGCCGGAACCGATACCGGCGATGAGGTTAAAGCGCAGATTGATGCCGCCTTCGCCACCCTCCAGGAATGGGGCTTCAATACCGTGATCCTGCCGCTTACCTATAACGGGCAGCCGCTGTACCCTTCCGCGCAGCAGGAGACGTTTACCCTGACCGCCGGCGACGGCACGGCGTTTGACCCGCTGCAGTACATCGTCTCGTCCGCGAAGGCGGCGGGGCTGTATACCTATGCGGTTTTTGACCTGCATGTGGGGGATGAAAACGGGCTGGATCCCACCCTGACCGCAGACCGGGAAAAGCTGTATGCGCTCGCCGCCGAAGTGGCGCCGCTGTATGCCTTTGACGGCTTCCTGCTGGAAAATTACAGCTATGCGCTGGGAAAGACCGGCAGCTACGCCGCCTATATGGAGCAGGCGCCGGGCAGCGGCTTCGAAGCGTTTGTGCAGGAGAGCGTGGAGGCCGCTGTCTCCGAGGTGATCCGTGCGTTCAAGGCGGTCAATAACGATTTTTTTGTCGGCCTTCTCGCCAATGCGGTCTGGGCACATCAGAGGACGGACGAGCGCGGCTCGGCCACCGATGCTGTATATGAGGAATATACCGACGGCCATGCCGATTCCCGCGCATTTGTGGAATCCGGGCTGGTGGATTTTGTGATGATCAAGGATTACTATTCCACCGACCATGCGACCGCGAACTTTACGAATATCCTGCGCTGGTGGTCGGCGCTGTGCGGCGAGGCAAACGTGCCGCTGTATGTGGCGCATGCCGCAAACCGTGCGGGCGAAGACAGCGCCGGCTGGTCCTCACCGAGCCAGCTGTCGCTGCAGCTGCTCACCTGCCGGGACTATGGCTCCTGGAAGGGCAGCGCCTTCTATACCCTGTCGGCGCTCAGGCAGAACCCTGACGGCAGTACCGATGCACTGCTCAAGGCTTTTGACGGCACCCTGATGAGCGAGTATATCACCGACAAGCTGGAGGTCACCAATCCTTCCGGCACCAACTATACCACGGTGGAATCGAAGCTGGTGCTGCAGGGCAGCGCGGATCCCAACTTCCCGCTGACCATGAACGGCGCGGCCATCGAGCTGACCGAGCTTGGCGGCTTCGATATCCCGGTCACCCTGTCGCCCGGCCGCAATACCTTCACCTTTGAGCATAAGGGGGAAACGGTCACCTATGTCGTCACCTATAAGGTGACGGTGATTAAGGAAATCGCGCCGACCGAAAACATGACCGTAACGGGCGGTTCTACCCTCGCCGTCAGCGCGATTATCCGCAAGGGCTCCTCAGCCTATGTTTCCTTTAACGGCACCCGGTACGATATGGCCTCTTCGCCGCTGCAGGGTGACGAGGCGGGAATGGCGGAGTATTCGGACTTTGAACGGTATACGGCAAATATCACCCTGCCCGGCGGCAGGGTGGGACAGACCCAGGCGCTCGGTGCTTTTACGGTGTATGCGTCCTACAACGGGCTGGAGGAGAGCCAGACCGGCGGGGCCGTGACGATTGAGGCACTTCCACAGGAGGAGCTCCCGCCGGTTGACCTGCCGGGCATCGGCGACCTGAACCCGCCGGATCCGTCTACAGGCGGCAGTGTGCTGGCGAGCGGGCAGATCGTGGAGATCACCAACAATTATGCCGAAACCTTCAATACCGCACCGCCGGTGGAGGATTATTCCCGGCCGACCAACGCCTATCTGCCCAAAGGCACCACCGATTATCTGGCGCGCCCCTACTATTTGGGCAGCACCACATATTATCAGCTCGGCTCCGGTATCCGGATCTATGCGAAGGATGCGCGGCTGGGCGGCGGAGCGGATTTTACCGCAAATACCGCGGTGGTGAACGATGTCACGGTAGGGGCTACCCACACCACCATACAGTTTGGCTTTTCCTGGCGGGTGCCGTATAATGTGCAGCTGCTGCCGCAGAGCTACCGGGACACCTCGTCAAGCCATCAGCCGAACTATACGATTACCGAGCAGACGACCGAGTACGTGGACATCACCTTCTATTACACCACCGCCGTCAGCGGCACGCCGGATGTGTCGGGCAGCCCGCTGTTCAGCCGTGCGGAGTGGATTCAGGGCAGCGGCAGCAGCTATACCCTGCGCCTGTATCTGCGCAATAAGGGGCAGTTCTACGGCTATTCGGTGGTGTGGGACGCGGACAATAACCTGAACTTTGCTTTCCGATATCCGCCGAATGTGTCGGGCAATCCGTCGGATGCACCGCTCAAGGGCGTGCGCATCTGTATCGACCCGGGGCACGGCGGCAACAGCATCGGTGCGGTCGGTTATGTGGGCGGAGAACAGATTCTGGAAAAGGTTCTGACCCTCAAACTGAGCCTGCGTCTGCGGGATAAGCTGGTGGCGCTCGGCGCGAGCGTCACCATGTCCCGGACGGGGGATACCAACCCGTCGATGGATTCCCGGGTGGATATGGCGCGCAACAACGGAACGGATATGCTCATCAGTATCCATGTGGATGCCGGGGGCGGTTCCGGCAGCTCCATCCACTATTTCAATGAGTATTCCTATGAAGCCTCCAAGCTGATCTGGCAGAAGATGCATGAAGTGGAGGAGCGCAGGGGCATCGGCAACCGTGCGGAGCCGTACCGGTGGAACCCCTTCCAGCTTGCCCGCTGTCACGATACGACCGCTTTCCTGATTGAATGCGGCTTCATTGACCGGGCGATTGATCTGGAAGCGTTGATTCGGGAGTCCTATCAGGATGAGCTCACGAATGCAATCGCTGCCGGCATCACCCAATACTTCCAGTCGCGCCCGGTGCTTGCGGCGGCGCAGAGCACTTCCGCTCCGCTGTCCGTGCCCTCGGCTGAACCGGTCGTGCAGCCGGCAATGGCCGCGTCGTTTTCGTTGTTGTCGCGCGAACGCCGCCGCTTCACAGTGGTATAAAAGCGGCTATTGCTCCAACGGCTTCGATTATCGCGGAAAGGACGGTTTTATCCATGACCTGGCGTGGGTTGTTTTCTGCCGTCGCCGGGCAGCTGGCAGAGGCGGGGGGTGAAGACCCCGCCTTTGACGCACGCTGCCTGCTGGAGGATATCGGCGGCCTGCCGCGCGGCTGCCTTGAGGCGCGCTTTGCCGAAGCGGTGCCTGAGGCATCCGCTGCCGCGGTGCACCGCGCGGCGGATGAGCGCGCGGCCGGCAGGCCGCTGCAGTATATTCTCGGCAGCTGGGATTTTCTCGATATGACGCTGTCGGTAGGGGAAGGGGTGCTGATTCCCCGCCCGGATACCGAGCTGCTCTGCGAGATAGCGGCTGCGTGGCTGAACAAGCAGCCCGCGGGAGAAAAACAGGTGCTCGACCTGTGCGCCGGCACCGGCTGCGTAGGACTCGGTATCGCCGGCTTATGCCCGGATGCCGTGGTTACCGCGGTTGAACTGTCACCGGAGGCGCTGACGTATTTGGAGGGAAATTGCCGCCGCTATCCGGCCCGCCGGGTAACACCGGTGCGGGCCGATGTGCTGGCCGATGCGGACAAGTTCCCCGGCGGCTTTGCCGCACTCGTATCCAACCCGCCCTATATCCCGTCCGCCGACCTGTCCGGCCTGATGCGGGAGGTGCAGCATGAGCCGCGCATGGCGCTCGACGGCGGGGACGGCCTGCGCTTTTACCGCGGGATTGTGCAGGACTGGCTGCCAAAGCTCCGTGCGGGCGGCTTTTGCGCGGTGGAGGTCGGGATCGGCCAGGCGGAGGGGGTCGCGGCGCTGTTTGCCCAAAACGGCCTGCGCGCTGTGGAGATCCATCCGGACGCCGCCGGGATTGGCCGCGTGGTTTCGGGAGAAAAATAAACCAGAACACATGTTCGATTTTTTGGGAAAATGGTTGCTTTTTCGGGGATTGTCAGGTATAATGAACCTGTTTACGGCAGGAAAAGCGGGACGAGGGGAAAGAATCGTTCCGAGAGGGTGGTTCTGCCTTGGCGGCCGTGCGCCGCGGGATGGTGACAGGAAAGGATGAAAGATGATGGCGGAAGAGAGAAAAAAGGCGGCGGCTGAGGACAAAAAGGGCGGTAACGACAGCCGGAAAAAGGCTTTGGAGCTGGCGCTGCAGCAGATAGAGAAAAATTTCGGCAAAGGTGCGGTAATGCGTCTGGGCCAAAATATGGGGATGAATGTGGAGAGCATCCCGACCGGTTCGATGGCGCTGGATGCAGCGCTGGGCATCGGCGGGCTGCCCCGCGGCCGAATTGTGGAGATTTACGGCCCGGAATCCTCCGGTAAGACCACCCTCGCGCTGCATGCGGTTGCGGAGGCACAGAAGCGCGGCGGCGAAGCGGCGTTCATCGACGTCGAGCATGCGCTCGACCCGGTGTATGCCCGCGCGCTCGGCGTGGACGTGGACGCGCTGCTCGTGTCGCAGCCGGATACCGGCGAACAGGCGCTCGAAATTATGGAAGCGCTCATCCGTTCGGGCGCGGTGGATATCGTGGTGCTCGACTCGGTTGCGGCGCTGGTGCCGCGCGCGGAAATCGAGGGCGAGATGGGCGACAGCCATGTCGGCCTGCAGGCCCGCCTGATGTCGCAGGCGATGCGCAAGCTCGCGGGCGCGGTATCCAAATCCAACTGTATTGCGATTTTCATCAATCAGCTGCGCCTGAAGGTCGGCGTGGTGTACGGTAATCCCGAGGTTACCGCCGGCGGCAATGCGCTGAAGTATTATGCCTCGGTGCGTCTCGACGTGCGCCGCACCGAGACCCTGAAGGTAGGGGGGGAATCCATCGGCTCCCATACCCGCGTGCGGGTGGTGAAGAACAAGGTGGCGCCCCCCTTTAAGGAAGCGGAGTTTGACGTGATGTACGGCGAGGGTATCTCGCATGAAAGCGAGCTGCTCGACCTCGCCGTGAAGATGGACATCGTGCAGAAATCCGGCGCTTGGTTCTACTATAAGGAAGGCCGTCTCGGCCAGGGCCGGGACAAGGCAAAGGAGTTCCTGCGGGACAACCCGGATACGGCGCAGGAAATCGAACAGCTGGTGCGGGAAGCGCTGCAAAAAGAGGCGCAGGCCCATGCCGCACCCGTCCGTAAGCCGGCTGAGGCGCCGGTGGAGATCCCGATCGAAGCGGCAGCCAAGATAACCGCTGCTTCAGCGAAGGCGTCGATCGACATTTCGGTGGACGACTGATCCTCCTCTCTTGTTGTAAAATTCCCGGGTATGCGCAGAAAGGACTGGTCATCGTGCTTATCACCGAGGTGCGTCCCCGGCGCGGCCGGCAGGTGCTGCTGGTGCTTGACGGGGAACCGGCCGTAACGGTGGATAGCCGGACCTTTGACGAGTCCCCCTATCGCGCCGGCGGCGTGATCGACGACGACCAGCTGCGGGAGCTGCTCGCGCGGTCGGAGAAAAACCGCGCGCGGGAGAAGGCGCTGTACCTGCTGTCGCTGCGGGATCACTCCCGCGGGGAGCTGGAGCGCAAGCTGCGCCGGACCGCCGGAGAGCAGACGGCCGCCGAGACGGCGGCCCGCATGGAAGAAATCGGCCTCGTCGATGACGGGGCATACGCGGCGCGGCTGGCGGAGGAGCTGGCCGCGCGGCGGTTTTATCCGCGCCGGCGGATTTTGCAGGAGCTGCAGGAAAAGGGGATTGGGCGCGCGCAGGCCGAGGCGGCCGCCGAAGCGGTGGACGGCGAAGACTGGGAGCGCGCAGCTCAGCTGCTGCGGCGGAAGTATGCCCGGCGTCTGCACACGCCGGATGACCGGCGCAGAACGATGGCGGCGCTCGGCCGCTATGGCTTTGGCGGCGATGCGGTGCGCCGTGCATTCGATGCGTTGCGCGGCGAGGAGCCGGACTGGTTTGCCGAAGAGGACACGCCGGAGGAATAAAGCGGCGTCAAATACGATACGATTGGAATGAGCGCGATGGCGATCAAGGTGGGCATGGTGTCCCTGGGCTGCCCGAAGAATCAGATGGATGCGGAGCTGATGCTGGCGAAGCTGCGTGCGGCGGGGTTCACCCTCACGCCAGAAAGCGGGTTGGCGGACGTGGTAATCGTCAACACCTGCGGCTTTATCGAGGACGCGAAAAAGGAAGCGATCGAAAACATCCTGGAGTTTGCCCAGCTGAAAAAAGAAGGACAGATCAAGCGGATCATCGTCACCGGCTGCCTGGCGGAGCGCTACCGTGAGGAGCTCGCCGCGGAGCTGCCGGAGTGCGACGCCGTGCTGGGGCTTGGTGCGAATGGGGATATCGTCGCCGCCGTACGGCAGGCGATGAACGGCAAGCCGACCCTCAGCTTCCCGGATAAGGCCTGCTGGGAGCTCGACGGCGACCGGGTGCTGACCACCCCGGGCTTTTATGCTTATCTGCGCATCGGCGACGGCTGCGATAACCGCTGCGCCTATTGTGCGATCCCGCTTATCCGCGGGCGAATGCGGTCCCGCCGGCTGGAAACGCTGGTGGAGGAAGCGCGGTGGCTGGCCGGAAAGGGCGTGAAGGAGCTGGTGCTCGTCGCGCAGGACACCACGCTGTACGGCAAGGATCTGTACGGCGAGCTTAAGCTGCCGGAACTGCTCGACCGGCTTTGTGAGATCGAGGGGCTGGAATGGATCCGGTTGCTGTACTGCTATCCCGAACATATCACCGACCGCCTGCTGGATACCATCGCGCGGCAGGAAAAAATCGTCAAATATCTCGATGTACCGATCCAGCACTGCAGCGAAACGGTGCTGCGGTCGATGCACCGGCCGGGAAACCGGGAAACGCTTGAAAAGCTGTTTGCGCACATCCGGGAAAAGGTGCCGGGTGTGGTGCTGCGTACCACCGTGATGACCGGCTTCCCCGGGGAAACGGAAGAAGATGTCACCGCGCTGTGCGAGTTTATGCAGAAAGTGCGGTTTGAGCGGCTGGGCTGCTTCGCCTTTTCGCCGGAGGAGGGGACTCCCGCTGCGGCGATGCCGGGGCAGATTGAGGAAGAGGAAAAGCAGCGCCGGCGGGATATCGTGATGGAGGAGCAGAACCGCATCACCGATACCTATATGCAGGCGCAGATCGGGAAGATTCTCGATGTTTTGGTCGAAAGCTTCGACCGTTATGCGGAGTGCTGGTTCGGCCGCAGCCGCGCTGACGCGCCGGAAATCGACTGTAAGGTGTTTTTTGCCCCCGGAGAAGGCGGGACGGCGCCGCAGCCCGGCGATATGGTGCGGGTGCGGATTACGGATATGCTGGACTGGGATCTGATGGGAGAGGTGATCGAATGAACCTGCCGAATCGGCTGACCGTGGTGCGCATCGTGCTCGCGCCGTTGTTTTTGCTGCTGATGATGGTGGAGTTTCCGTTCCATCATCTGGCCGCGATGGCGGTATTCGGCGCTGCGGCGCTCACCGACATGTTTGACGGGCGCATCGCGCGCAGCCGCGGGCTGATCACGAATCTCGGCAAATTTCTCGACCCGCTCGCCGATAAGATGCTCACCACCGCCGCCTTCCTGGGCTTTCTCGCCACAGGGCATATCGACGTTTGGGCGATCATGCTCATTCTCACGCGGGAATTCATGGTCACTTCGGTGCGGCTCACGGCGGCTAAGGACGGGGTGGTGATCGCGGCAAGCTTTGCCGGCAAGCTCAAAACGGTCGCACAGTTCGTGGCGATTCTGTTCATGCTCGCCGCAATGGAGTTTGCCACCTGGCAGACATCGGTGCTGTCGGCGTTTACACTGCCCGATCTGGTTTTCACGCTGCCGCTGCTGATCGGCCGGGTGCTGGTGTGGATTTCGGTGGTGCTCACCATGATTTCCGGCTTCCAGTATGTGTGGGGCTACCGGCAGTGCTTCACCGCGGAAAAATAGGGCTGGATTTTTTCCCAGAACCGTATATAATGGTAGCATAAGGAAAAATGTGTCGATGGGGAGAAGTATCCCGCAGCGCCACTCCAGAGAGAAAGCGTCCGGCAGAGCCGGGCTGAAAGCGCTTTTGTGAGCGGGCGGAGGAAATGCACCCCGGAGCACGGGCGGGGAACCGCGGCGGCAGGCCGCGCAGTATCCGTCCGCG
>USCI01000013.1 GCA_900553255.1 uncultured Oscillospiraceae bacterium
TTTTCCTACATCAGGGGGGATTTGTCTATTGTCCGTTTTTTCTGGCGCGGTTCACCGTGCGCGGGGCTTTTTTCGGTTTGCCGCTTTGCCCGGATTGTTCAGGATGGCCATCTATTGCCCCGAAACGGCATTTTTTCTCGTATAAGCTTTGGGTGGAAAACCGGTACGGGATGGTATAAAATAAAGAAAAACGCTTCAAAAAACAAACAGGGAATGGGATGAACGATGAGGAAACAGGGAGAGGATCCCCTTTATCTGGAATGTGAGCGCTGGCGCGTTTTCGCGGTGCTGATGGTGGCGGCCGGTTTTCTGGGTGCTTTCACCTACACGCTGCGCGGCGGCGTATTCTGCAATGCACAGACCGGCAACTTCCTGCTCATGGCGATCGAGCTGGCCAACGGCAATCTGCGCCGCGCGGCATACTACCTGATCCCCATCGCCGCCTATTTTCTCGGCGCGGTGGTCTCCGAGCTGATGCCGCTCGGCCTGCACCGCGTCGGCCGCATCCGCTGGGACACGCTACTCGTGGGCATCGAAACGGCTGTGCTCGTGCTGCTCGGCTTCCTGCCGGAAAGCGCGCCCTATCCCCTTTCCCAGGTGACCATCACCTTTTTGTGCTCCATGCAGTACAACACCTTCCGCCAGGCCCGGGGTGTACCGATGGCCACCACCTTCTGCACCAACAACCTGCGGCAGACCGCAATCCATCTGGTGCGCTGGCTGCGCAAAAAGGACAGCGACAGCCGCTACAGGCATTTCAGCTATCTCGGCATCCTGCTGATGTTCGTTTTGGGCGCTGCGGTGGGCACGGTGCTGTGCCGCTATTTCGCCGGGCGTGCCGTCTGGGGCGCCGCCCTTCTTCTGCTGCTTCTGTTTGCCGACCTGCTGCACGCCGACCTGGTCCGGGAAAAGCACCTGCTTGACCGCAAGCCGCGCGGGCACTGAGGGCGGTCGGAAGCGAAAAACCTTTCCGGCAGCGCAGCGCGGTTTTCCGGACAGGCTCCGGCACGTCCTTTTTTCTTTTCAGGCATAAACGGCAGGCTGTCCCGACTATGCTTAGGATGGGCAGGAGCGTACAGGATCCGATTTCGGGGGCGAACGCCCCGGCGGACCTGTCCATTCCGGCCTGTAAGAAGCCAAGGGGGCGCCTGCCATGTATTGCTGCCTGCGCATAAAAAAGACGGTCTGCCTGCTGCTGGCTATCGGCGTGCTGCTCCTGCTGCCGGCGGCGCTGCTGATGCGGCCGGCAGCCGCCGTATCCGAACCCGATGATGCGGTGAGCCTGCCGATTATCATGTATCACAGCCTGCTGAAGGATCCCGCCCGGCAGGGCAAATACGTCATCTCCCCCGACGATTTTGAAAGCGATCTGCGCTACCTGCAGGAAAACGGCTACACCACGGTGGTAATGCAGGACGTAATCGACTATGTCAGGGACGGCAAGCCGCTGCCCGAAAAGCCGGTTGTCCTGACCTTCGACGACGGCCATTACAACAATTATTACTATGCCTTTCCGCTGCTGAAGGCCTACAACAGCCGCATGGTGCTTTCCCCGGTTGGCGCCTACACCGACCGGTACAGCGAAACCGGCGAACGCAACGCGAACTACAGCTATCTGGTCTGGGAGGATCTGCGCACGATGCAGGAATCCGGTTACGTCGAGCTGCAGAACCACACCTATGCGATGCACGACGCCAAGGGCGGGCGCAAGGGCGCCGCACGGCGGCGCGGCGAGAGCCTAGAGCAATACCGGCAGGCACTGACCGCGGACCTGACCCGCATGCAGGAGCTGATGGCCGCCCACACCGGGTTCACGCCGACCACCTTCACCTATCCCTTCGGCGCCATCAGCCCGGAATCGGTGCCCATCCTGAAAGAGCTGGGCTTTGCGGCCACGCTGACCTGCGAATACCGCATCAACCGGCTGACCCACGATCCCGACTGTCTGTACGGCCTGGGCCGCTATCTGCGCCCCGCCGGGGTGGACTCCACCGCCTTTTTTTCCGCCATTCTCGGCTGATTCCGGCGGCAGGGATGCCGGGGAAGACAAGGCGCTTTATCACGCACTTACCAAAAAATGGCGATAAGGCCGCAAAATACGGCGCCGCAATCGGTGGATTGCGGCGCCGTACCTTTTCCGGTTCAGCGGATCTCCCCGGCCAGCGGGGGACCGCATACTCGCCCTATGAACGCCCTGGCGGACGCCTGCCCGCCCGCGTCTGTGTCCGTTCCGGCGAAGCGCTGCCTGTTTTTTTCATGCATCGGCCGGTCGCCGTATGGGCATGCCCGGCAGTCTGCCGCGCCTTTTTCCACACATAAGCCGGCAAGTACCGGCAACACTATCTTATGCAGTCCTGTCCGGCGAAGTCCGTCATTTTACTGGAATTTCTCCCGTTCTTTACCTTCCGGCGATTGACAAACGCGCGGCAAACTGCCATACTGAAATAAATAAAACGAAATGAGGGGTTAAGCATGGCGCAGTCTGCCGCGCGCGAACCCAAAAGCACACGCACCCGCTTCACAAAACCGGAAAAAAGCTGGATTTTATACGACTGGGCCAACTCGGTTTACGCCACCAATATGATGGCCGCCATCTTCCCGATTTATTACGCCTCGGTCGCCGGCGACACCGGGGACAAATGGTGGGGCATCGGCGTTTCCGCCGCCTCCCTGCTCATCGCGGTCATGGCGCCGGTCCTCGGCGCCATCGGGGACTTCCGCGGCATGAAAAAACGCATGCTGACCGCGTTCCTGGTCATCGGCGTCGCCTTCACGGCGCTGACCGCGTTTGTGGGCAGCTGGCAGTGGATGCTCATCGGCTATGTCCTCTCCCACATCGGGTATTCGGGCGCCAACGTCTTTTACGATTCCTTCCTGACCGACGTTACCGAGGGCAGCCGGATGGACAAGGTTTCCGCATGGGGTTATGCGATGGGCTATCTGGGCGGCAGCACCATCCCGTTTGTCATCTCCATCGTCTTCCTGCTGGCTACCGATTTCAGCGTGACCGCCGTGAAATTTTCCATCCTCATCACCTGTGTATGGTGGGCGGTTTTCTCCATCCCGCTGCTCAAAAACGTCCATCAGGAGCACTTCGTCGATACCCCGCCCCGCCAGCTGGTTTCCTCCGCGATGCACAATCTCGCCGGCACCATGAAGGCGATTCTGCGCAACCGCGGCGTGCTGATCTTTCTGCTGGCCTACTTCTTCTACATCGACGGCGTGAACACGGTGATTTCCCTGGCGACCAACTACGGCGCCACCCTCGGGCTCGGCTCCACCGGCATGATCCTCGCGCTGCTGGTCACCCAGATTGTCGCGGTGCCCTGCTCCATCCTCTTTGGCCGGCTTGCCAAACGGCTCGGCTCGGTCAACATTATCATCGGCGCCATCGCCGTCTATTTTGTCATCTGCAGCGTCGGCTTCTTCATGGGGCAGAATGTGGAGCCCTATCAGCTGGAGTACACCCGTATGGTGGACAACGCCTCCGCGGGATACGCCGAGCAGTTCACCGGGGGCGACCGGGAGACGATGGAGCTAATTCTTACCGACCTGCGGGAGGACGGCAAGGAGGCGCTCGCTGCGGACGACCGACAGGCGGCCTTTTATGCCGAGGAGGAGGACGGCAGCCTGTCCGGCGCGCTGGGCGGCATACTGGGCCGCTTACAGGACGCGGAAAACACCAAATACGTCTTTACCGACAGTGCCGCGCGGGAAAAGGCCCTGTCGCTGGTCGGGCAGCTGCGGGCCCCGCTGGCCGCCTTTGCCGCCGACAGCGCAAAGCAGGCCGACTATCAGGACGCGCTGGCCTTCTCTTCCCTGCTGTTCTGGCTGATGGCGGTGCTCGTGGGCACGGTGCAGGGCGGTATCCAGGCGCTGTCCCGCTCCTACTTCGGGCAGCTGGTGCCGCCGAACCGCTCCAACGAATATTTCGGCTTCTTCGATATTTTCGGCAAGTTCGCGGCGGTGATCGGCCCGCTGCTGTATTCGCTGTTCTACATGCTGACCGGCCGCGCTTCCATCGGGATTATCAGCCTGATGCTTCTGTTCGCACTCGGCGGCATCATCCTGTTCGCCGGGCGGCGGCATCTGCGCGCCGCTACGCTGTCCCATCCGGAGGATTAAAAAACGGCTTGAACGCATGCGTTCAAGCCGTTTTTTTACAGCATCAGGCATTATCCGCGGGGAACACAATCCCCGCCTGCCGGCGGATCCGGTCGAGCACGGTCATGCTGCTGCGCGACCAGGTCATATAGGGCTCGCATGGTGCGGCGGCTTCGATCAGCCCGGCAAAGCGCTGCGCCTCATACACCATGTTATTCTCCGCGGTCGGCACGTCGATA
The DNA here is from genome assembly GCA_900553255.1 of uncultured Oscillospiraceae bacterium. Classification (GTDB taxonomy): domain Bacteria; phylum Bacillota; class Clostridia; order Oscillospirales; family Acutalibacteraceae; genus UMGS1591. Next base: position 4,344 of record USCI01000013.1, read on the forward strand.
ACCTCCGGCGTACCGCCGCGCGGACAGAAGGTCAGCCGGCGGATATCCTGGATGCGGTCGATCCGCAGGCAGCCGTCTTCCCCGCAGATTACGCTTTCTCCAGCGTCGTCGTTGATCTTGGAATACCGCAGCAGCACCTGCTTGTCCGTATACGAGGCGAGTGCGCAGCCCGCGCCGTCCACCCCGTTTTCCAGAAAAACCGCGTCCGCCGTCACCTGTGCCGGCAGGCCGAACAACGCGGCCATCGGATAAACGCAGTACACCCCGATATCCATCAGCGCACCGTTGGACAGCTCCGGCCGGAACGCGTTTTCAACGATGCCGCGTTTGAAGTTATCGTAGCGGGAGGAATACTGGCAGAACACAAACGACGCCTGCCGTATCACGCCGAGACGCGGCAGAAGCTCCCGCAGGCGGGCAAAGCCCGGCGCGAAAACCGAGCGCATTGCTTCGAGCAGCACGGCGCCGCTCTCCCGCGCCACAGCCTCCATCGCGTCCCATTCCCGCCGGTTGGATGCCGCGGGCTTTTCACACAGCACATGCTTGCCCGCACGCAGCAGACGCACCGCCTGCGCGCTGTGGCAGGCGTTCGGGCTGGCGATATACACCGCGTCCACCCGCTCATCCCCCGCCAGGACGTCCAGACTGTCAAAGGCGAGCGGGGCGCCGTATTCGGCGCCGAACGCCCGCGCCCGCTCCATCGAGCGCGAATACGCCCCCACAAATTGCAGCGACGGTACCTCGGCGGCAACCGCCAGGAATTTCCGCGTGATCGTGCTTGTCCCGATCACCGCAAAACGTATCACGGCCATTCCCCCTTATTTTCTGCCGCGGGTACGGCGCCAGTAGCTGCCCATGCTGACCCCCGGCTTCCCGGTGATGTCCTCGCCCACGCAGTCCGGCGCGACAAACGCCTCGGCCTCGGCAATCGAGGAAAATTCCACCTCGGCATACAGAAACGAGGTCGCCTCCCCCTCGTCCACCAGGCTGCATTCGAGCTTTTTGCCGTCGGGCAGCGCGTAAACCCGGTAATCCTTCCGGATCAGCGGGCCCCTGACCAGCGAGCGCAGCTGCCCGAACTGCTCCGCCGTCAGCGGCATCTCGATTTCCTCCCGGGCGAGCTTTCCCTCGCCCTTGAAGCACAGCTCATAGGTCGTCCCCTCCGCGGTGCACTTGCTGCGGATGCGCACGGTCGGGCGGGTGCACAGGTACCCCTGCTCCACCGCCGCACGGGTGAGCTCCGGCAGGTTTTCGGGGAACCTGTCTAGTTTGTATTTGCGTTCGATTTCCAGCGGCATATGGCGAATTCCTCCATTTTAACGGCATTTCCCGCGCTTATTTCAACGCTTCATAGGCCTCCCGCACCGTGCGCACCCCGATGATCTCGGCGCCGTCCGGGTGCACCGACAGGTTTTTCAGGTTGGGTTTGGGCAGGATGATCCGGGTGAAGCCGAGGCGCGCCGCCTCGCTGATGCGCGCGTCCGCCTGCGACACCGAGCGGATCTCGCCGGCCAGCCCGATTTCCCCGAACGCCACCACCCCTTCGGGCACCGGCGTATCCTTCAGGCTGGACACCAGCGCGAGCGCCACCGGCAGGTCCGACGCCGGCTCGTCCAGCCGCAGGCCGCCGACAACGTTGACATAGGCATCCAGGTTCGCGAAAAAGTAGCCCTCCCGCTTCTCGAGCACCGCCAGCAGCAGCGACAGCCGGTTATAATCAAAGCCGGTGGTCATCCGGCGCGGGTTGCCGAAGCCGGTGGGCGACACCAGCCCCTGCACCTCCGCGAGCAGCGGGCGGGAGCCCTCCATCGCGCAGGCGACACAGGTGCCGCTGACGTTGACCGGGCGGCCGCTGAGCAGCATCATCGAGGGATTCTCCACCTCATACAGCCCGCGGTCGCGCATCTCAAACACGCCGATCTCGTTCGTCGAGCCATACCGGTTTTTCACGCAGCGCAGCATCCGGTAGCTGGTATGCCGGTCGCCCTCAAAATACAGCACGCAGTCGACGATGTGCTCCATCACCTTCGGGCCAGCGATGGCGCCGTCTTTATTCACGTGGCCGACGATGAAGGTCGGCGTATCGATCGCCTTGGTCGCCCGCATGATCGCGGCGGTGCACTCCCGCACCTGGGTGACGCTGCCCGGCGAGGAGGCCACCTCCGCCAGGTTCATGGTCTGGATCGAGTCGATAATCAGGATATCCGGCTTTTCCGCGTACAGGCTCGCGATAACGGTGGCAACATCGGTCTCGCACAGCACGTACAGGTTATCGCTCTGCACGCCCAGGCGCGCCGCGCGCAGCTTAATCTGCCGCTCGGATTCCTCGCCGGAGACATACAGGATTTTCAGCTTTTTGCCCAGATGCTCGCAGATCTGTAAAAGCAGGGTCGATTTGCCGATGCCCGGGTCACCGCCGATGAGCATCAGACCGCCCCGCACAATCCCGCCGCCGAGCACCCGGTCGAGCTCGGCCATGCCGGTTTTATAGCGTTCCTCCCCCTGCGGGTCGATATCCGCAATGCGCCGCGCCCGCCCGCCGTTCGGCGAAGCGGCCGGCACACCTGCCGGCACCGGCTTGGCCGGAGCGCGCAGCTCCTCCTCCATCGTGTTCCACTCCCCGCAGGACGGGCAGCGGCCGTACCATTTCGGCGACTCGCAGCCGCAGGACGAGCAGACAAAGACCGTTTTATTTTTGGCAGCCATAGCCTTTTCCTTCCTTTATCGTTTCCATTTCCGTTTTCTTTACCCGCGGCGGACAAAGGAAAATGCGCTTTTCCGGGGATAAACCATCCGGCGATGCTCGCCCCGCCGCCCTTTTCAGCCGGGATTATTCCAGGCCGTAATCCAGCATTCCGGCGGCAATGGCCAGCGCCATCTGCCGCCGGTAATCGGCCGTTTTGAGCTTTTCCCGCTCCGCTTCGTTCGACAGAAAGCCGCATTCCACCAGCACCGCCGGCCTGGTGGTCTGATGCAGCAGGTAAATATCCTTGGTGCCCTTTTTCAGCTCCCGCTTGTTCTCCGGCTGCAGCAGCGATACCACCCGACTGCGCACGCTTTCCGCAATCGCCTGGCTTTCCGGCCGGTTGGCCGAATAGAACACCTGCGTACCGGAATACTGTGAGGCGGTAAACTTGTTCTCGTGGATGCTCACCGCATAATCCGCCTCTTCAAACAGCTTAAGCCGGTTTTTCATATCGCTGGCCTTCTGCTGCCGCAGCGTGGTCACCTCCGGGTCATGGATGGACACGTCGCTGTCCCGCGTCAGGCGCACATCGCAGCCGAACAGGCGGAGCATATCCGCCAGCGGCAGCGAAATCGCCAGGTTGATGTCCTTTTCCTGCGTGCCGTCCGCACCGACCGCACCGCCGTCTGCACCGCCGTGGCCGGGATCCACCACCACAACCGGCCCGCTGCGTTCGCCCGGGACATGCGCCGGGGCGATCTGCTCAACCGCCAGCACCACCACAAACACAAACGCCACCAGCAGCGACGGCACCGCCATCCGCTTCCAAAACCTTCTGTCTTTCATGCACACCACCCCGTTCATCCTATGTTTTCCGGCGTGGGTTTATGTTCAGTATACCATCCTTTGCCCGCCCGCACAACCACAAAAAGCCCGCCGCAGATTCCTCCGCGGCGGGTGAAAATCAATTTTCCTGATTGAAGCGGGCCAGAAACGCTTTGGTGCGTTCGTTTTCCGGATGGTCGATCACCTGGCCCGGATCCCCTTCCTCCACGATGACGCCCCCGTCCATGAAGATCACCCGGTCGGACACGCCCCGGGCAAATGCCATCTCATGGGTGACGATCACCATTGTCATGTGCTCCTCCGCCAAGCCGCGGATGACCTTTAGGATTTCCCCGGTCAGCTCCGGGTCCAGCGCGGAGGTGGGCTCGTCAAAAAAAAGGATATCCGGCTGCATCGCCAGCGCGCGGGCAATCGCCACCCGCTGCTGCTGTCCGCCGGACAGCTCGCACGGATACGCGTCCGCCTTATTCTCCAGCCCCACCTTTTTCAGCAGCGCGCGGGCGTTTTCCTCCGCCTCCTGCCGCGGCTTCTTCTCCACCCGCACCGGCGCCTCGGTCAGGTTGCGCAGCACCGAATAATGCGGGAACAGGTTGAAATTCTGAAACACCAGACCGAAGCGGCGGCGGATCTGCTGCAGCACCGCCGCGGAGCTGTACACCGCACGGCCGTTTTCCCCTGTCTTCGCCATCGTCAGGTCGCCGTAGGCAATCTCCCCCGCGTCCATTTTTTCCAGCAGGGTGCAGCAGCGCAGCAGGGTCGATTTTCCGGAGCCGGACGGCCCGATTACCGAGAGCACCTCGCCGGCGTGAATTTCAAAGGAAATGCCCTTGAGCACTTCGTTGCTGCCGAACGACTTGGTCAGGTCCTTTACCGTAAGTATCGCCATCGGGGCACCTCCTTACTGATAATAGCTGAGCTTTTTCTCTGCAATGCTGAAGCCCTTGGATACCACCGCGTTCATTGCCAGATAGAAAATACCGGCAATGACAATCGGCAGGATGGACATCTCCCGCACCAGGATCTTCTCCGCAATGGAGGTGATCTCCACCACCGCAATTACCCGGGCGAGCGACGTATCCTTGACAAGGGTCATAAACTCATTGCTCATGGGCGGCAGCACCCGCTTGATCACCTGCGGGAGGATAATGCGGAAAAAGGTCTGGGCCCGCGAAAAACCAAGCACATTCGCCGCTTCCCACTGGCCGTGCGGCACCCCTTCGATGCCGCCGCGGTAGATCTCCGCAAAATAGGCCGCATAATTGAGCGAAAAGGCCAGGATCGCAGTCTCCATCCGGGAAAACCCAATCGTGCTTCCGAGCTTCAGACCGAACCAGAAAAAAATCAGCTGCAGCATCAGCGGCGTGCCGCGCATCACCAGCAGATACAGCCTCGTCAGCCACTGCACCGGCCAGAATTTCGACATCCGGCCGAACGCAAGCACCAGGCCGAGCGGCAGGGCAAACAGCAGCGTAAAACCAAACAGCTTGACCGTCTCAAGGGTATACTGCAGGATCTGCATAAAGGCGCTGCCGATCGCTTCCGGCGTCATACCGAAAACGTTTGTGATCCATTGTCCCATGCCAAACCCCATCCTTTGCAGGCATATAAACGGCGATGGAGGCCAGCCTGCGCCGGTCTCCATCCTTGTATTCCGTTGCGTCCCTTACTGATTATCCGGCACCTTGCTGATATCCTCGCCAAACCACTTGATGGTGATTTCCGCCAGCTTGCCGTCCGCCTTCATCTCGCCGAGGATCTTCTGCACTTCGTCGCGCAGCTCCTGGTCGCCCTTGCGGAAGCCGATGGCATACTCCTCCTCCGACAGCACTTCATCCAGAATCTTATACGCGTCGCCGTCTTCAAGGTTCAGATAATATCTCGCCACGACCGCATCCATAATGACCGCGTCGCCGGTGCCGTTTTTCAGCTCCATCATCGCCTGTACGTTATTGTCCACCGGTATCGCCTGGCCGTCCTTCAGCGTCTCCTTGACCTCCGGATGGCTGTCCAGTGCCCCTTCCGCAGTAGAACCCGCCTGCAGGATTACCTCTTTGCCGGCAAGGTCGGCAAGGGTATTGATCCCGGAATCGCTCAGCACCACAACCACCTGCTGGTTGTTCAGATACGGCTCGCTGAGATTCAGCTTCTCCCGACGCTCGTCGTCAATGCTCATGCCGTTCCAGATGCAGTCGATGTTGCCGTCGTTGAGCTCAGACTCCTTATAGTCCCAGTCGATTGGCTGGAGCACCAGCTCGACCCCCATGCGGCTGGCCACTTCCTTCGCCAGGTCGATGTCATAGCCGACAATTTCATCGTTGTCATCGCGGTAGCCCATCGGCGGGAAGGAATCATCCAGGCCGAGAATCAGTTTGCCGGCCTGCTTTACCTTTTCCAGGGAATTAAGCTGTGTTTCGGAACCGCTTGCGTCGGTATGGGACCCCTCATCTTCTTTGCTGCAGCCCGCAAACAGAGCCAGCGCCATCAGCGCTGCGGCAGCCAGAGCCAAAAAACGTTTCATACCCCATAATACTCCTTACATCGTCAATTTTCTCTCCGCTAAGAGATTTTCCGCTTAGTATTGTACACTATCCTGTTAGCAAAGTAAAGTGTGAAATTTCTGATTTTGCAAAATCGCGAGATAATCGACGATTTCCTTTGATTAAGCGAGATTGAGCGAGATATTTTGCCCTGTTCATCTCGGAGTGATTCGATTTATCATCTGAACACTATTGAAGTTCGGATGAACTTGTGATATGCTGTATACGAACTTAAAAAAAGTTCCACAAACCGTAAAGGAGGCTGATTATGGCTGAGAATCTGCCGGGAACCACCCTCCCGCTGCCGGAGGGCCAACAGGATGACCTGTTCTCCGTTCTGGATCCGATTTTTGCGGTTTCCCCCGGCGGGCTGCTGCTCTCCCAGGTGACCGAGCTGACCGGGCTCGGTGCCGCCACCATCCAGAACTGGGTAAAGCGCGGATGGGTATCCAATCCGGTCAACAAGCGGTACGGCGAGCTGCACGTGGCGCGCATCCTGCTGATCAATCTGCTGCGGCCGGCCATGAAGCTCGAAAACATTGCGGCGCTGCTGCGGTATGTCAACGGCAGCGTGGACGACCGCGCCGACGACATCATCCCCGAAACGCAGCTGTACAGCCTGCTGTGCAGCGTGCTGACCCGTCTTGAGCCGCAGGACAGTATCATCACGCACGAGTCCATCATAACCCTCATCGGTGCGCAACTTGAGGGCTATGAGGGGCCCGTGGCCGACGCGAAGGAGCGTTTGGAAAATGCCATGCGCATTATGGTTCTGAACATCGCGGCGTCCCGCCTGATGCAGCAGGCCGACGCGCTGTTCAGCCGTCTGGCAGACGCCGGCATGGTATGATTCCCCGCAGGCGGGCATAAACATCTTTCGCCGGCATGCGGCAGGCCCTCATTACGCGGCGGCGGTTCCCCGCGCCGCCGTGTGGTGAACGCATGCGGAATCGGTTTCCGCATGACAAAAAGGAGGTTTACAGTTATGATCGCTTGGTGGGAATCCTTGCAGGCCATTCAGCAGGTGTTTTACATCATCGCCATCCCGGCCACCCTGGTCCTGATTCTGCAGACCATTCTGCTGCTGTTCGGGATGGGGCATGACAGCGAAACCGACATCGACCACGACGTGGATCACGATGTCGGCGACCACGATGCGGCCGGCGACGGCGCAAATCACGAGGCCGGCCTGCGGATCCTGACGGTGCGCGGCATCGTCGCGTTCCTCGCCGTGTGCGGCTGGGTCGGCGTGGCACTCACCGATCTCGGGGTCAACATGCCGCTGACCATCTTCATCGCCATCCTCTGCGGCCTGGCAGCCATGCTGCTGGTGGCGCTCCTGCTGCGGGCGGCCACCAAAATGCAGCAGAGCGGCAATCTGGATATCCGCAACGCTATCGGGGTGACCGGCGAGGTGTATATCCCCATTCCGGAGGGCGGCAAGGGCAAGGTGACCCTGATCCTGCAGGAGCGCTTTTCCGAGCTGGACGCCATGTGCCCGTCCGGCGCCCTGAAGACCGGCGTCCCGGTCAAGGTGACCGATGTGCTCGAAAACGGCACGCTGATCGTCACCCCGCTGCAGTAGCCTTTGGCGGAAGCGGCTTCCGCCTGATCCGCAATTCAAAAGTGTAAAGGAGTGTTTTGTGTCATGCCAATGCCCATTTCCGCAGCCGCCTCTATCCCCACCAGCGTCCTGATCACCATTGTGGTGGTCGTCCTGCTGGTATTCAGCATGATCCTCGTGATCGTGTCCCGGTTCCGCCGGTGCCCTTCCGACAAGGTGATGGTCATCTACGGTAAGGTCGGTCAGAACAAGGACGGCACCGCCCGCTCGGCCAAGTGCATCCACGGCGGCGCGGCGTTCATCCTGCCGGTGGTGCAGGATTACGAATATCTCGACCTGACCCCGATGTCGCTGAGCGTCGATCTGAAAAACGCCCTTTCCCGGCAGAACATCCGTATTGACGTGCCCGCCCGCTTCACGGTGGGCATCTCCACCGAGCCCGGCACCATGCAGAACGCCGCCGAACGCCTGCTCGGCCTCAAGGCGCAGGAGATTCAGGAGCTGGCCAAGGACATCATCTTCGGTCAGATGCGTCTGATCATCGCGACGATGCAGATCGAGGAGATCAACACCGACCGCGACAAATTTCTTGAGGCGGTTTCCGCCTGCGTGGAAAGCGAGCTGCGCAAGATCGGCCTGCGGCTGATCAACGTCAACGTCACCGACATATCCGACGAGTCCGGCTACATCGAGGCGCTCGGCAAGGAGGCCGCCGCCAAGGCGATCAACGAGGCCCGCATCCAGGTGGCCGAGCGCAACCGCGAGGGTTCCATCGGTGAGGCCAACGCCGTGCGCGACCAGCGTATTTCGGTCGCCGCCGCCAACGCGGCCGCCGTCAACGGTGAAAACACCTCGAAGGCGGACATCGCCAAATCCGACGCAACCCGCCGCGAGCAGGAAGCCGACGCCCAGCGCCGCGCCGTAACGGCCGAGAAGCTGGCCGAAGCCAAGGCGAAGGAAGAAGCCTACGCCGCACAGGAGATGGCCGAAAAGGCCCGTGCCGCCCGCGAACAGGCGACCCAGGAGGCCGACATCATCGTCAAGGCGCGTATCGACAAGGAGCGCATGGTGCTCGAGGCCGAGGCCGAAGCCGAGCAGAAACGCCGGCTGGCCAAGGGTGAAGCGGACGCTATTTTCGCAAAGATGGAGGCGCAGGCCCGCGGTATTCAGGAGATCCTGTCCAAGCAGGCGGCCGGTTTTGCCGAGGTCGTCAAGGCGGCCGGCGGCGATCCCACCTCCGCTGTGCAGCTGATGATCTCCGACAAGATCGAAGAGCTCACCCGCATTCAGGTCGATGCAATCAAGAATCTCAACATCGACAAGATCACCGTGTGGGACAGCATGAACGGCCAGGATGGTTCCCCCACGACCGCGAATTTCCTCTCCGGCATGATGAAGGCCATCCCGCCGCTCAGCGAGACCTTCAAGATGGCCGGGCTGGAGATTCCCACCTTCCTCGGCAAGGAAATCAAGCCCGAGGAAACCGAAACCGCTTCCGACGCCGCCGCGGACGACAAACCGCAAACATAAGCCGCAAACGACAGTCCGGGCCGGGGAGTTATATCCCGGCCCGGACTTTTTCCGGCGTCTCGCCGGCCGGCAGCACGGCATAGTATAGAACAAGCGGGCAGACCTTTGTGTCTGCCCGCTTGTTTATTCGTCCTTATTGCCGGACATCAGCCGGCTGATTTCCTCATGAAAGCTGTTGATGTCCTTGAACTCCCGGTAAACCGACGCAAAGCGGACATAGGCCACCTCGTCAATCTCCTTGAGCTTCTCCATCGCGTATTCGCCGATCCGGCGCGATGTCACTTCCCGCTCAAGAGAATTCTGGATCTGTGCTTCTATATCATCGATCACCTTTTCGAGCGTCTCAATGGACACCGGACGCTTCTGACACGCCCGCAGCATGCCGTTGAGCAGCTTTTCCCGGTCAAACGCTTCCCGCGATTTATCCCTCTTGACAACAATGATCGGCAGGCTTTCGATGATTTCATAGGTGGTAAAGCGTTTGCCGCACTGCAGGCATTCCCGCCGGCGCCGGATCCGGCTCCCCTCATCCGTGGGACGGGAATCCATCACTTTACTCTCCGCATAACCGCAAAAAGGACATTTCATTTCCATCACCTCTGGAAATTTTTTGCTTTATACGAATAGTATAGCACAAATCCTTTCCAAAGTCCAAGCTTATTTTTTCGCCTTCCCCGGCCAAAAACGCCGCAGGCCGCGCCGCTTTTTCCACTGCGGCCCGTATACCTCGCCGAGGTAATCATCAATAATATCCGGCACCGTGTTCGGGTCCACGGCGTGCCCCTCCAAACGCTTGCTCAATCGCTTTACCCACGATTTCCGGATCATCAAATCCGGATAGCATGAGCTGGTGTCGTCCGAAAAGTTCAACTGCAAACCAAAACGTGTTTTCGGGGAAAGCCGGGAGTAAAGGTGCCGGTAGATTTTCACAATCTGACAACTGGTGACCGTGGTTCCTTCCAGGGATTGCTGCTTCATCGCCTTTCTACTCTCCTTCTGCTAATGAGTTGTGAATTACCATCACAATTATACCCGTATAGAACAAAAAGTCAATAGAATCTGCTTAATTCCCCTAAATATAGTTGCTTTCCCCTTTTTACCCCCCATATCAAGTATGTTTCTCCTTAAATCGCGTTTCTTCTTCACGCAATACATCTTCCAGGTACCGGCAGCCGGAAACCAGCTCGGTTTCGGCCCCATAGTTCGACCGATACAGCTCGAGCATTATGCTGCCGCTGAACCGCTGACCGAGCAGCCGGGCAAACAACCTGCCGTAACCCACCGTCCCGGTGCCCGGCATCAGGCAGTCGTGCGTCTGGTCATGATCGCTGATATGCACATGCGCGAGCGCATCCCCCATCGCATCCAGCATTTCCTCGGGCGAATGGCCGCTACGCACGCACTGCTTGATATCGAATACAAAACGCGCCTTATCCCCCAGCTGCCGGCGCATGGCGGCTATATATGCCGGATCACTGGCGCGGAAGCGGACCACATTTTCCTGCAGAAGGGTGATCCCATAGGTGCGTCCAAGATCATATACCCCCTCAAAGCAAGCAATCGAGTCCTCAACCGGCAGCACACCTTCGCGCTTATCGCCGTGCATCACCACATACGGTGCGCCGAGCAGCTGGGCAGCGCGGAAAAGCCGGCGGTAAATCTTCAGACCGTCCTCATATCGCCGGCGGTATGCCGAAAACAACAGGTACGGTTCGGTTCCGGATACATACGGGTGCACCGAACGGATCACGGCGCCGGCCTCATCCGCACGCGCACGCAGCTGACGCACAAACGCGTCCTCCGCCTCCGACTCGGTATTCAGAAACACCTCGAGCTCACGGAAGCCGAGCTGCAGAAGGCGGTCGAGCGCCCGCTCGGTTTCCATCGGATAGAGGTTCGCGGTTGAGGCTCCGATCCGTATCATAGCGTTCTCCTTCTATGGCTATTTTCGCCTTTTTTGGAAAATGGTTTGCCTTGAGCTATGTATACACACATGGTACACTGTTTATACAGGACATATTTTGGGAGCATACAGAAAGGACAGCGATTTCCGATGACTTGGCTACATAAAATCCGGGACGGCTACCGGCGGATGCATCCGTTTGCCCATACGGCGTTCCGCATCGCCTTTCAGCTGGCGCTGCTGCTGGTGCTTTTTGCCGCGGCGGCGCATATGCTGGCGCCGTACACACCGGATTACCTGCGTACCCTCGCTTACCGCGATGCGGCGCTGGACACCGCGCCGGTGCTTTTTGCCGCCGGCATCATCGGCGGGCTGGTCGGGGATCTGGTGCTGCGCCGCAAAAGCGATGACGAAACCTCGAAAAACAACCGCAGGCCAAAAAAGTAAACCGTGGTCAAGCGGATGCCGCCGTCCCCCTTATAATGCCGTTCCCTTTTGGGGAATGTGAAACGCGGACAGATCCACACCTTCCAACGCCAGCAGCTTCACCTTTTTATCGATACCGCCCGCATAACCCGTCAGGCTTCCATTAGCGCCAACCACTCTGTGACAGGGAATCATCAGGGAAATCGAATTACGCCCCACCGCACCGCCTACCGCCTGTGCGGACATTGTGGCAAGCCCCTTTTGCCTGGCAATCCGGGCGGCAATCCCACCATAGGTCATCGTACTCCCATAGGGAATGGTCAGCATAATCTCCCATACGGCCCTGCGGAACGGGGTGGTTTCCACGGACAGGGGCGGCGTGAAATCCGGAGCTTCGCCACCGAAATACCTGTCAAGCCACCGGCGCGTTTCCTCAAAAACAGGGAGGTCCTTTGCCGTGTGTTCTTTTGGCAGCGTATCGCCAAAATATTTTTGGCCGTCAAACCATAATCCCGTGATTGCCGTCCCGTTGCTGGCGACCGTTATGCCCCCCAAAGGCGAATGGTAATGATATGTATAGGTCATGGATCACACCTCCAAACCGGTACCGCGCAGCAGGCTTCCCGCTTCGGTTCCGGCCGATTCCGCCGGCTGCGGTAAAGCGCCATACGCGCCGATCGTTTCGATTTACGCTTGTTCCACTCAGCATCCGGCATACCCGTAAAACGCCAAGAGGATCTTTTCCGTCAGGAAAGTGTACCCTCGGGCGTTTTTTTATCCGCCGAGGGTGCGGCTCAGGCCCACCACCAGCGGCATCGTCACCACCGACAGCAGCGTGGTCATGGAAACCAGATTGACCGAAAGATGGGTGTCCTGATGATACCGGGTGGCAAACATGGTGGTCGCCGCCGCGCAGGGCGCACTGGCCGCAATCACGCAGGCGGTCAGCAGCGTTCCCCGCACCCCGCACAGCAAAAGCACCGCCAGCGCGGCCAGCGGGATCACCAGCAGGCGCAGGCCCGCCGCCAGGTAGCAGCGGGCATCCTTCCAGATTGCCGTCAGCCTGGTTTCGGCAAGACACGCCCCCACGATAATCATCGGCAGGGGGGTATTCAGCGCCGCCAGATGGCGCACCGGTGCGGCGATCACCTCCGGCAGCTGAATGGACAAAAGAAAGATCGGCAGCCCGCAGGCCAGACCGATCAGACCCGGGTTAAGCAGCAGCTTTTTTACCGACAGGCTTTTGCGGTCCCCGCTCATCTCCAGCACGCCGTAGCTCCACAAAATCAGGTTGAATACCGCCACATAGGCCGCGCCGTAAAACACCCCCTCCTCACCAAGCAGCGCCTGCTGCAGCGGCAGGGACATATACCCGGCGTTGGAAAAGACCGTGCCGAAACGCAGCACCCGGCGGCGTGCCTCGTCCTTATCCCGGAAAACCAGACGCGCAATCACAATTGTGGCCGCATGCACCCCCAGCGCGATCAGCACAGCCGCGCCGAGCCCCGCAAGCATGGAAGCATCAAACGGCTTCTGAAACGACTGAATAATCACGCAGGGCGTGGCGAACAGCAGCACAAGCTCCGTACATCCGCGCACCGCCCCCTGTCCGAACCACTTGGCCTTTCCGCCGGCGTAGCCGACCGCCACCAGTAAAAACAGCACCAGCACCTGCTGCGCTACCGTCCAAAACGCCATTGTCCGCACCCCGACTTATCTGGTCTTATTTTCCGGCGATGTGCGCCACTGCACATAAACGCCGAGCACCGCAAGCACCACGGCCGCCGCTATGGCCGCATACAGCATCCAGCCGCCCGGCTGATCCGGGTTTTCCCCCAGCAGCGTCAGGCCGTACCGGACGAAGCCGAAGCTCCCCTGCAGGGCAGTGGTCACAATCAGCACCGGCCGGGTAAATCTGACCGCCAGGATTCCTACCAGGATGCCGATCACCACACCGCCCGCAATACACATCCAGTCGGGCAGATGCAGCATAAACAGCGGCACCTGCGCGATGGCAAACGCCAGGATGCCCGTCAGCAGGAAAATTCCCGCCAGATACATCCGGTAGGCCAGGATGGAAAACAGGATCCCGCCCACCAGCGCCAGCACAATGGCCAGCCACGCAAGCCCTTCCCGGTCCCCCGCAATCGACATACCAGTGAACGCGCCGAGCAGAAAGCCGATAAAGGCTATGCCGATGCGCTGCAGCCGGTATCCGGCAAAGCAGAGGACCGCTTCCAGCAGCAGTCCGAGAATCGGGCTGAGATAGGCTGCCATTGCCGAAGGGTTGTCCATATCCGTTAATCTTCCTTTCTCCGGAAAAGCGGCGGGCCGCATCTGCGCGGCATCCGCAAAGCCGGCCGGAAAAACTTCTCCGGCCGGCTTTCCTCTGTTATTGTACTGTATTTCGCCCGCTTATGCAATGGGGTACGGCAAAATAAGACATTTTGCCGCACCGCCATATTTCCGCTTATCCTTCTTCCCCGGGTTCGACCGGTTTCATGCTGACCATCGGCGCGGCCGGTACATCTGCCGCCAGCCGGAGCCCCAGTATCACCTTGAACAAATCCCCGTCGATGCGGATATCCATCGTACCGTGCTGCAGCTCCATCAGGCTGCGCGCAATCGAGAGCCCAAGGCCGCTGCCTTCGGTGTTGCGCGATTCGTCGCCGCGGACAAAGCGCTCCATCAGCTCGTTGGGCGCGATATTCAGCGGCTCCCGCGAAATGTTTTTGACCAGCAGCGCAACCTCACTGGCGTTTACCACCGTCAGATCCACGTACACCCGCGTCCCCGGCATCGCGTATTTCACCGCGTTGCCGAACAGGTTATCGAGCACCCGCCACATATGCCGGCCGTCCGCCTGCACCATGATCGGCTCCTCCGGCAGATGGCACATCAGCTGGATATCGTTTTCCTCCATCCGTGATTCGAATTCCGCGCTCGCCTGCCGCACCAGCTCGCCGAGGTTGATCGGCTCGATATTCACCGACACGGCACCGGCGGTTACCTTCGAAGCCTCCACCAGGTCGTTCATCAGCTGCCCGAGCCGGCGGGATTTCCGGTCGAGGATGTCGATATATTCCCGCTCCCGTTCGTTTTCGATCGGCATCGCCTTGAGCAGGCCGACATAACTGATAATGGAGGTCAGCGGGGTCTTGATGTCGTGCGAAACATTCGTGATAAGCTCGGTCTTCATCCGCTCGCTCCTGGTCGCCTCCTCCACCGCAATCCGGATGGCGTTCCCGCTGCGGTTGAGATTGCGGGCGATGCCCACAAAAAACGGCACCTTATTTTCATCCACCACCTGGCCGAGCTCCCCTTCCGCCATGCGTGCCGTCGCTTTGCGGATAATCTCATACTGGGAGATGACCAGCACCGCGAGCACCACAATCGGGATATTGAGCAGTATCCAGATCCAGGCCGCCAGCCCTCCGCCGTTTGCCAGGCTGACCGCCACAAAAATCTGCACCAGCGCGTACAGCGCCATTACGCCCACCACGCGCACGGTGATATGGATATGCCGGATCAGCAGGCGCAGCACCCGCCACAGCTGATAAAGCAGCGTGCTTTTCCACAGCGTATGCGCCTTG
This sequence comes from uncultured Oscillospiraceae bacterium, assembly GCA_900553255.1. Lineage (GTDB taxonomy): Bacteria > Bacillota > Clostridia > Oscillospirales > Acutalibacteraceae > UMGS1591. The sequence goes on from USCI01000013.1 coordinate 19,429, forward strand.
GCCCGGCGGGCAACCGAAAGCATCGTCGGCACCAGCACGATGCTCAGCAGCAGCGGGGCCGCCAGCACAACGACGAGGATGGCATCCAAACCGACCACCATCACAAAAACCCCGGCCAGGAACACCGCCGCCAGCAGCACCTCCAGCCAGATTTTGTCAAAGCCGTTGAGGACGATCCCATCCCGGCCTGCCTTGTGGCCGGCCGCCGCGATGCAGAAGCTCGCAAGGAATACGGCAATCAGCAGCAGCATGCCGGTCATCAGCCAAACCGGTACCAGCCACTTATACATAAATCGCTGCTGCGCCGCCCGGTTGGCATAGGTATCGTCATACGGCAGGCCGGACCTCACGCCGTACAGGATGGTATAACGGCTTTCCAGCTCCTTCACCGAATCATCCGAAAGGCCGTAATACGACGTGTACCGATATTCGTTCCCTTCGCTGTCGGTCGAGGTAATCACGTAGAAATTGTCGGAATACACATGGGCACTCAGCCCTTCAAGTGTCTCTTCCGTGCCGAAATTGCGCTGCACCTCGCGGTTATTCTCGTCGATCACCTGATAGACAAAGTTGCTCTCGGCAAACTGCGGCCGGAAATCGCTGTCGATCACCTGGCGGGCGTTCTGATGCAGCTGCCTCTCACAATCGTTGGTGGCGGTATAATCCTCCGTATAGGCTTCCCTCGAGAGCATATAGACGCCGGCCGCAGTCCCCGTAAAGGTGAAAAACAGCGCCACCGTCAGCAGCAGGCTCGCCAGCATCTTGACAAAGGTGTTCTCCCGCAGTTTCATGCGGCCTCTTCCTTTCTGCCCTTACAGCTTCTCCATCTTATACCCGTGTCCCCAGATCACCTTGATATACCGCGGATCCTTCGGGTTGATCTCAATCTTCTCCCGGATATGCCGGATATGCACCGCGACGATGTTGTCCGCGCCGTAGGACGGCTCGCTCCAGGCATTTTCATAAATCTGCGCGCTGGAAAACACGCGGCCCCGGTTTTCCAGCAGGAATTTCAGAATCTTATACTCCACCGGCGTCAGCGCCACATCGCGGCCGTCCACCGTCACCTGCTTGGCCGCATCATCCAGCTCCAGCCCGCCGTTGACCAGCTTCTGGCTGTCCGCCGCCGCATCCCCGGCACCGAAGTTCGTATACCGCCGCAGCTGCGATTTTACCCGCGCGATCAGCTCCATCGGGTTGAACGGCTTGGTGATGTAATCGTCGGCGCCGATGTTCAGGCCGAGAATCTTATCGTTATCCTCGCTCTTGGCCGACAGGATGATGATCGGCAGGTTGCGTGTCTCCCGAATCTTGATGGTCGCGTGCATGCCGTCCAGACGCGGCATCATGATATCCATCAGAATCAGCTGGATTTCCTCATGCTTCTCCAGCATATCCAGCGCCTGCTGCCCGTCATGCGCCTGCAGCACGGTATAGCCCTCCGCCGTCAGGTAAATATCGATCGCACCGGCGATCTCCTTATCGTCATCACACACCAGAATTGTCTGCGCCATGTCGTCCGACTCTCCTATCTTCCGTATCCCAGCGGATCCGGGAATTCTGCATTATGCCGCATACAGTATACCACAATGGCCGCATGACGGCTACTATGCTGTTATTGTACCACGCAAGTCGCAAAATGAAAGGGAAAAAATCTTAAGAAGCCATGAAGACGCAAAACGCCTGCCGGGCCAAATGGTCCGGCAGGCGAATGACTTTCCGCGTCCTTACAGGTATTCCCACAGCTCGCCGTGCGGTGCGGCGATCACCGACGAACCGGTGAACAGCCCCTGATCCTTGGCGTACTGCGCACCGGCTTCCACCGCTGCAGATACGTCGCTGACATCGCCGGTGAGCATGACGACGCCCTTGCCGCCCATGCCGCGCGACACCCGCAGATCCAGAATCTCCACCTTGGAGGTCTTGACCGCGGTATCCGCCGCCTTGATCGCGCTCGCCGCCGAGAAGGTCTCGATGATGCCGAGGGATTCGCGCTGCACCGTATTCTGCGCGCCGAGCAGCGCACGGATCACCGTTTCGTCAATCCTGCCCATCATCACCGCGTCCACGATATACGGGGAATACTGCTCGCGCGTCATATCCACCGCGGTCTGGACATCCGCCAGCTCGCCGGTGAGCACAATCTCATATTTGCCCGGGCAGGCCGCATGTGCCGACACCAGCCGGATATTCGCCGCCTTCAGCGCATGGTCACAGGCCTCGACGCCCTTGGCAATGCTTTTGAGTTCCACCACGCCGACTGCATAAATCATCCTTTTCACGCCTTTCCGTCGTTATCCGGCTCAGGACCGGCTGATCACAATTCCGTTATTATCCACCGATACCACCCGGCCCGCAACGGACGAATGGATCGACGCCGAGATGCCCTTCGCAGCACCTGCCACCATCTGGCCGGCCGCTACCGTATCACCGGCCTTCACCAGCGGGGCCGCCGGCGCGCCGACATGCTGCTTGAGCGGCAGCACGATGGTATCCGGCTTCCAACCGTCCGAATGCTCGAATTCCGCCACCCGGTCAAACGGCGCGACGCCGATGCGCTGCTTGAAACGCTCGACCGGCACCATGCGGTTGTCCCGCTCCGGATCAACCGGATTCTGTCCCTTATACTGATAGCGCAGGCCGTTTTTCGCCATCTCCGCCTTGATTTCCTGATACACCCGGCGCGGGCTGATCCCCTGGCAGCACGCCATGAGCTCGCACACGCCGCAGCTGCAGCACAGCGCCGCCGACAGGTAATCGCTCGGATCCTCGGTCACAAAGGCGGACACGCTGCGCACCGTCTTATGCGGCTTGAGCGGATAGCCGATGAGCGCACGCGGGCACATCTCGGTGCACAGCGTGCACTGGCAGCAGGCGGAGGTTGCCCGGTTGAGCTGCACCCGCATGGGGCTGAGCTTGCTGACGACCGCCGGGATTTCCCTGGGCAGCACCAGCAGCCCCTTGGTGGTCTTGGTGATCACCGCTTTATCCGGGTCGATCACCGGCCCCATCGCCGGGCCGCCGTCGAGCAGCACGCAGTCCTCCGGCACGGTGATGTGATGCTTTTCGAGCAGCGCGCTGACCTTGGTGCCGACCGGCACCTTGACCACCACCGGATGGTCGATCTTTCCGCCGAGGGTCACCCATTTCTCGGTCACCGGCACCCCGTCGTTGACCGCCTTATACACGTTGCACAGCGTCTCCACGTTGAACACCAGCACGCCGGCCGACAGCGGCAGGGAGCCCGGCTGCACCACCCGGCGCAGCACCTCATAAATGAGGATGATTTCGTCGCCCATCGGATAAACATCCGGCAGGGCATACACCCGGATATGCTCCGACAGCGGCTGATCATGCACAAGGCCCAGCCGCTCGGCTGTATGCTTTTTCACGCCGAGATAGCCGCGCTTGATACCGGCCGCTTCCATCATCAGCTCCGCACCGCCGGTGACCCGGTCCATATGCCGCTTCATCAGCACATAGTCGGTATACAGCAGCGGCTCGCATTCCGCCGCGTTGATAATCAGCGTATCCGCGCCCTCCGCCAGCTTGAAGCCGGTCGGGAAGCCCGCACCACCGGCACCGACCGTACCGGCCGCCGCCAGAATATCCTTTATTTCCTGGATCGTCATTTCGCAAAACCGTGCCTTTCCCCTTTGCCGGCCGGCAGCCGGCAGAGTTTTTTCTTGTGCGTCAGTCCACAATACCGACAATAACCGCATCCACCGGCGCCGAGGTGTTGGGCAGCGCCAGACGCGCGCTGCTCCCGGTGGTGATCAGCACGTACTCGCCGATGCCGGCGCCCATGCTGTCGATGGCAATGATGTATTTGTCGGTTTCCTTCCCGTTCTCGACCAGGCGCACCTCCAGGATGGAAGACCCCACGATATTGCTGTTTTTCCGTGTGGACACGATATTGCCCACCACTCTGCCCATGAGCATGTATGACACTCCTTCTTCCCGCCGCCGGCAGGACTTATGGTTTACCCTTCAACGATGCGCACCTTCGCCCCGTTGCCGATGCCGGCCGCGTTCGCGTCGTCGGTATCGATATGCATCTCCAGCCGGAACGCTTCGCTGACCCGCACCTGCACGTCGTAAAAACGGGTGCGGCGCTCGCCGTCCGCCTCCACCGTCACGTAATCGCCGTCCTTCAGGCCGAAGGCGGCGCCCTCCTCCACACTCATGTGGATGTGGCGGTTGGCGATGATGCAGCCCTCCTCAAGGAATACCACCCCTTTGGGGCCGATAATGGTGATGCCGGCCGAGCCGTCCAGCTTGCCGGATTCGCGCACCGGCGGCTTAACCTTCAGAACATACGAATCGGTACGGGAAATCTCCACCTGCGACTGCTTGCGCAGCGGGCCGAGCACCCGCACGTTTTCAATCGGCCGCAGCGACGGGCCGACAATGGTCAGCAGCTCCTTACAGGCATACTGCCCCGGCTGGGACAGGTCCTTGAGCGGCGTCAGCTCATACCCTTTTCCGAAAAGGATCTCCAGGTGCTCCCTGGTCAGGTGAATATGCCGGTTGGAAACCCCGACCGGCACCGTCTTCTCCTGCGCCGGCTCGGTCATGCCGGACAACACGCGGCAGACAAGCTCCGCCACAGCTTTGGTATCCACATTCATATTGGGTATCCTTCCTTTCGGTGAAGCCGATCTCCACCCGGTATTTTCGGGCCGCTGAGCAAAGGAAGCGGCCGGATTCTCTATACTGCAAACAGGATTTCCTGTGAGATGGCAAATTCAGGCGCCCTTACCTGCGCAAACGGGGTGGGTACAGACAGGATTTCATCCAAAACACGCACGCCCCCGGCGCGCCCGCAGGCGCGCCGGGATTCCGTGCAGCCGTGCAGCCCGATCCGGAATTACTTCAGGACAGGCAGCAGCTTTTCGACGTCGCCGTGCGGACGCGGGATGACGTGGGTCGCGATCACTTCGCCCAGGCGGGACGCCGCAGCGCCGCCGGCTTCCACAGCCGCCTTCACCGCGCCGACATCGCCGCGCACCATGATGCTCACCAGGCCGGACCCGATCTTTTCGGAGCCGATCAGCTTCACGTTCGCCGCCTTCACCATCGCATCGGCCGCTTCAATCGCCGCCACCAGACCGCGGGTTTCCACCATGCCCAAAGCTTCCATATCCATTGTCCGAATCTCCTTTTTCATTGTAGTCGCCTGCGCGGCAGGCTTTGCCGCAGCGGCAGCCGGTTTTTTCGCCGGCGTTTTCTTCGTCTGCGCCGGCGCCGCCGGCTTTTTGGTTTCCTCCGCCATGTTAAGACTCATTCCTTTCCTGCTTCACATCAATCGGTATACAGGAATTTGGTGATCTGCGGATGCGGGCGGGCGATCACCTCACAAAGCTTCACCTTGCCCACCTGCGCGGCTGCGGCCTTGCCCGCTTCAGCCGCGGCGGTAACGTCGGAGACCGTTCCGTCCACCACAATCGTGACCAGCCGGCCGCCCAGCCGCTTCTCCACATGGATCAGCCGCACGTCCGCCGCCTTGAGCATGGCGTCCAGTCCCGCAATCGCAGCCACCATGGCTTGTACTTCCAGCAGAGCAATGGCTTTTTCCATCTGCCGTTACCTGCCTTTCCTTCAGATTCGCGCGCGTCTTACTTCAGGACAGGCAGCAGTTTGTTGACATCGTCATGCGGACGCGGGATGACGTGGGTCGCGATCACTTCGCCGAGCCTCGACGCCGCAGCGCCGCCGGCCTCCACAGCCGCCTTCACCGCGCCGACATCGCCGCGCACCATGATGCTTACCAGGCCGGATCCGATCTTTTCGGAGCCGATCAGCGTCACGTTCGCCGCCTTCACCATCGCATCGGCCGCTTCAATCGCCGCCACCAGGCCGCGGGTTTCCACCATTCCGAGAGCTTCCATCATTGTACTTCTCCTCACAATCGTATAAAAATTGGTTTGTGTTCCTCTATGACAACAGGCATCTGCCTGCGGCAACAGAAAATCAGTACTCCTCGAGATAGCTCTGATTGAGCTTATCCCGGCCCAGCGCGTTGATCCGCGCCATCTTTTCGGTGTCGGCCTCCTGCCGGGAGATCAGATGCGCAACCGAGAACAGGTCCCGCTTTTTCGCTTCCTCCACGCCGGCCTTCATCGCCGCCTCCACCGCGGACACATCGCCTTCAAACTTCACCGTAATCATCAGCGGCACCTCAGCGGCGTCGCCGGCGGCCGGCTTGTTCTTATCCAGCGCCACGATGGTCACATCGGCGGCCTTCGCCACCGCATCGGCCACCACAACCGCGGTGGTAAACCCGAACACCTCTATGAGTCCAAGAGCCATAACTACCACGCCTTTCCGGGGCTAATTGCGGCCGCTTATTCCGCGATATAGCAGACCTTGATGCCCTGCTGCGCGATATTGACCTCCATCGCCTCATTAAGCTGATCAAGCGGGAAGGTATGGGTGATCAGGTCTTCGATCGGGATCTTCATCTCACGCGCCTGACGCAGGAACGCCATCGTGGTCGGGTAGTCCTCCGCACTGTAATCCCAGGAGCCGACCAGGTTGATTTCCTTATTGCAAAGCGCAAAGTGCGGGTTGATGGAGCATTCGCCGTTATTGACGAAGAAGCCCATCTCGCAAAGCCCGCCGCCGCGGCGGATGTAGCTGTAAACATCGGCGGCCGCCGGCGGTGCGCCGGTGCACTGGAACGCAAAGTCAACACCCATGTTATCGGTCACACCCTTGACCAGCGCAACGCGCTTGTCGAGCGTATCCGCCTCACGGAAATTGACGATCGTTTTCACACCGAGCTTTTTGGCCATATCCAGCCGCTTCCCGGAGCCGTCCACCGCGATGATGTGATTGACGCCCGCCGCGCGCAGCACCGCGACCATCATCAGGCCGACCGGGCCGCAGCCCTGCACGAGAACCTTACTGCCGAAGTTGATCAGCCCGGTCCCCTGACCGCGGCTGAGCGCATGCACGCAGACCGTCGCCAGCTCGAGCAGCATGCGCTCTTTCAGGTTGAGGTCGTTGACCTGGAAGTAGGTCGCGCCCTTCGCGCTGATGAGCAGGTGGGTCGAGAACCAGCCGTTGAGCGGATTCGTTTCGTTATGACCGATCAGGCCGAAAACACCCTGGTTGTCGCACAGGTTGGTGGTGCCGGGATGCAGGCGGCAGATGCCGCATTCACCGCAGCTGATGACCGAGGTGACGATCTTATCGCCGACCTTCAGCGGCTTGCCCGCCGTGTCGCAGTGGACATTCTTGCCCATCGCGATCACCTCGCCGGTGCCCTCATGGCCGAGCACAACCGGGATCAGGCCAAACGGGTCACCCTTCCACTCGTGCACGTCGGTGCCGCAGACGCCGCAGCCTTCGACCTTCACCAGGATATCGTTGTCGCCGACCGCCGGAACCGGGAATTCCTTGACCTCGATCTTGCGCTTATCGGTCAGCATCGCCACCTTCGCGGTCTTCGGGAGCTCCGCGTTCTTATGCGCGCAGTTGCCGCCGCAGCTGCATTCATGGCTGCCGTTCATTTCGGAGAGAACCTTGCGCACGATGTTCTCCACCTGAGAAGAGTTCAGTTCCATTGTTTTACACCTCACTGTTGATCAGATAATCCGGAAGCTGTCCGCCATCACGCAGCGGCGCTGCCGGGTAAAGCTTTTGGCCGAGGTGATCCCTTCACCGGTCGGCCCGGCGATGGTGAAGGTGGTATGCCCTTCCCCGCCGAAACCAATGCCCGCATAGGACGGTGCATTCTTGACAAAAATGGTGGTTTCCACCGCCTTGGCAAACCGGGTCAGGTGGTCGATGTTCTTCGAGTGCATGTGCGCCGTATGGCGGTTGCCATGCTCCGCCTTGACCGCAAGGTCAATCGCTTCATCGATGTTCTTCACCCGCACGATCGGCAGGATCGGCATCATCAGCTCGGTCTGGACAAACGGGTGTTCAAACGGCGCTTCGCAGATGATGCAGCGCACATCCTTGCCCACCTTCACGCCGATCTTTTCGAGCAGGATGTCCGCATCACGGCCGACGCATTTCCGGTTGATTATCTTGCGGATTTTGCCGGTTTTCTTATCCTGCTGTTCGACGAGGACGATATCCGCCAGCTCATCGGCCTGCTGCGCATTGATCAGGTAGGCGCCGTTCTGCTGCATATACCGGATCAGGTCATCCGCGATGTTGTCGAACGCGAAAACCTCCTTTTCCGCGATGCAGGGCAGGTTGTTGTCGAAGGTACAGCCGTCGATGATGTCCTTGCCCGCCTTGCGGATATCGGCGGTGTCGTCGACGATGACCGGCGGATTGCCGGCGCCGGCGCCGATCGCCTTTTTGCCGGAGGACAGCACCGCGCGCACCACGCCGGGCCCGCCGGTGCACACCAGCAGCCGAATGAGCGGATGGGACTGCATGATCGCCGCGGATTCCATCGTCGGCTTATCCATCGAGCAGACCAGCACCTCCGGACCGCCCGCCGCATGGCAGGCGCGGTTGACCAGGTCCACCGCGTAGTTGGAGGTCGCAATCGCGTGCGGATGCGGGTTGAACACCACGCCGTTGCCCGCCGCGATCATGCCGATGGAGTTGCACAGCACCGTTTCGCTCGGGTTGGTGCTCGGGGTAATCGCCCCCACCACGCCGAACGGCGCCATCTCCACGAGGGTCAGGCCGTTGTCGCCGGTTTTGGCCACCGAGGTGATATCCTCTGTCCCCGGCGTCTTATCCGCCACCAGCAAATGCTTGGCTTCCTTGTGCTCCACGCGTCCCATGCCGGTCTCGGCCACGCCGATTTCCGCCATGATCCGCGCCTCCTTACGGATCAGACCGCGGATGGAGGTGATGATCTTTTCCCGCTCCTCCACGCTCATATCCCGTATGGCCTTATAGCCCCGCGACGCCGCCTCGATCGCCTCGTTCATATCGCTGTAAATCCCGATAAAACGGCGGCCGTGATACTGGGTCGCATCCCACGCGGGCTCCGCCTGCGCCGGCGCATCAGCCTGCATCCGGCGGACAACCTGCTGCACGATCTCATTGATCTGTGCTTCGGTTACGTTCAAAGCCAATTATAGCATCTCCTTTCCGAAAAAGTCCAGTGCATAATCGGCGAGGGCGGTGTCCTGCTCGGCGCTGCCGCCGCTGACACCAAAGCCGCCGATGATGGCGCCGTCCCGCACAAGCGGTACGCCGCCGCCGAAAATCACGATCCGGCCGGCATTCGTATGCTGCACGCCGTAGAGCGGCGCGCCCGGCTGGGCAAGCCGGCCGAGTTCCGCGGTCGTCATTTTCAGGGATACGCTGGTAAACGCCTTGTTCGCCGCGATGTCCACGCTGGCGATGTAGGCGTCGTCGTCCCGCAGCAGAACCACCGGGTTACCGCCCGCGTCGCACACCGCCGTCACCACCCGCAGCCCCTGCTCCCTGGCGTGCGCCTGCACCGCGCGGCACAGAACCAGCGCCTGTTCAAAGAAGCCTTCCCCGGCGGGACGGGCCGTCTGCACAATGGCCGGCGCTGTCGCCGCAGCCGGCTGCCCCAGGTCGCACACGCGCGCCAACGCTGCCAGCAGCGCCGACAGCCGGTTGAGCCAGGCCAGCACCTCCCGGGGGACGCCCCCGGTCTGCGCCATCGCCACCGCGCGGCGCTCCGCCTTACGGGCGACCGCACGCGCCAGTCCCAGCGCCGCGCCGCCCTCGGATGCCCCCGCCTGCACGGGGCCTTCCTCCGGCAGTGAGCCGGCCAGCGAATCGATCGCCTGCTCCAGCTTAGCGACCTGTTCCTTGGTGGCGAAGCGTTCGCCGCCGGAAAGCTCCTCACAGAGTGCGCCGGTATTCTCCTGCACGCGGGCGAGGATTTCCGCCACGGCGGCCGGCGTTTTCTGCCGGGCCACGCCCAGCGTGGAGGTGAATTCATCGAGCGTGCCGAGAAGCTCGAACACCGGGCTGCTTTTCGGAATATTCATCCGCGTGTGCGTACTCGCGCGCCCGCTGTCGCCTGCTCCCGTATACAGCTTCATCGCTCCACCTCCCCGAACGTGTTTTGCGCTATCTATTCGGCCAGCTGCGCCGCTTCACGCAGCTTGGCGGCCAGACGGGGATTGCCCGTCCGCTCCGCCTCGTCCGCCTGCTGCAGCAGTGTGCTGCGGTCGCACGGCACAGCCTCCTGCTCCCGGAGCTGCCCGGCGAGCTGAGCCACCAGTCTGGCGATATAGTCACTCATGCCGGGCACCCCCGCTCATTTCCGTTTCGCTTACTTGCCGAGCGCGGCCAGCACCTTCTTGGTCACTTCCGCAACCAGGTCACTGTTGGCGGCAGCAGGCTGCGCCGCCGTCTGCGCTGCACAGTTGCCCGGCAGGTTGTCCTTGCACTTGCAGTTTTCGGTGCCGAGGTTCGGGCATTTCTTGCAGCCCGGATGACGGCCCGGCATCTGGAACTTCTTGCGCAGCTCCATCAGCTTGATCAGGTCATCGCACGGAATCTCCTCAATACCGCCGAGCTGATAAGCAATCGCACTGATCTTCGCGTTGAATTCCACCTCTTCCATGACGAAGAACGCCTTGGTCAGCGTGTTGCCGACCGTCAGGGCGCCATGATTCTTCAGCAGGAAGGCGTCGTGATTCTGGATGTACGGCATGAGGGAATCCGGGATCTCCTCGGTAGACGGGGTGCCGTAATCGCAGGTCGGCACATCGCCGAGCACCAGAACCGCTTCCGGCAGGATGTATTTATCCATCGGCAGACCGGCCACGGTGAACGCGGTCGCGGTCGGCGGATGCGCATGCACCACTGCGTTGACGTCCGGGCGCTCACGATACACCCGCAGGTGCATCTTGATCTCGGAGGACGGGTTGAGCTTGCCCTCGATCTTCTTGCCGGTGCCGTCGATGCGGATGATCATATCCGGGGTCATAAAGCCCTTGGAAACGCCGGTCGGCGTGCAGTAAAATTCGTTGTCGTTGACCTTGACCGAGATATTGCCGTCGTTGGCTGCGACAAAGCCGTTATTGTAAATGCGGCGGCCGATCTCGCAGATTTCCTTTTTGATCTCATAAGGGGACGTCATGGTGCATTTCTCCTTTTCCTTTATTTCGGTTGATTTATCTTCCCTGCCGGAGCACCGCCCGTTCCGGGCGGCCGGCGGCATGTTCGGACGGGTTTTTAGCCGCCGGCCAGGCGCGCCGTATCCTGTGCAATCATGTATTCCTCATCGGTGGGGATCACCATCGTATGCACGCGGGCACCCGGAGCGCTGATATCCGCTTCGCTGCCCCGCGGCAGGGAGGCGTTTTTCTCCTCGTCGATCGCGATGCCGAAGAAATCCATATCCCGGCAGACGTTCTGCCGCAGCTCGTGGTCGTTTTCCCCGATGCCTGCGGTGAATACCAGTGCGTCAATACCGTTCATCTCCGCCACATAGCTGCCGATGTATTTCTTGATCTCGTTATAGAGGATGTTCAGCGCAAGCTGGGCGCGGGGATTGCCCGCGGCGGCTGCGTCGCAGATATTGCGGGAGTCGTTCGACAGGCCGCTCACCCCCAGGAAGCCGGACCGCTTATTGAGCAGGTCCTCAACATCCTGCGCGGACATATGCTCGGTTTTCATCAGATACGGGATAATGGTCGGGTCGATGCTACCGCTGCGGGTGCCCATGAGCAGCCCCTCCTGCGGCGTGAAGCCCATCGAGGTGTCGATCGCGGTGCCGCGGTCAACCGCTGTAACCGAAGAGCCGTTGCCGAGATGGCAGGTGATGATCTTCAGTTCCTCAATCGGCCGGCCCAGCCGCTCGGCCGCCTTGGCGGACACATAGCGGTGTGAGGTGCCGTGGAAGCCGTAGCGCCGGATCTTCTTTTCTTCATACAGCTCATACGGCAGCGGATAAATGTACCGGAAATCCTTCATATCGGAATAGAAGGATGTGTCGAACACCGCCACCTGCGGTGTATGCGGCATCCGGCGGCGGCAGGCTTCGATGCCCTTGATGGCCGGCGGGCCGTGCAGCGGGTTGAGCGGCACGATGCTGTACAGATAAGCCACCATTTCGTCGTCCACTCGTGCGGACGCCTTGTATTTCTCCCCGCCGTGCGCCACCCGGTGGCCGACCGCATCGATCTCATCGACCGAGCTGAGCACCCCGTGAACCGGGTCGGTCAGCAGACCGAGCACCAGCTCCAGCGCGTCGTCATGGTTCTTAAGCTCGATCTCCGCCTTATACGGCAGCGCACCCGGGCGCTTATGCGTAACGGTGCCGCCGGCGCCAATGCGCTCGCAGATCCCTTTGGCCAGCACCTTGCCGGTATCCATGTCAAACACCTGATACTTCAGCGAGGAGCTGCCGGAATTGATAACCAGTATTTTCATCGTTATGCCTCCAGACCGATCGCTTTCAGGAAACGCTGATAAGCCTCCGCATAGACCTGCGGTTTCTTGGGCGTGTACTGCTTGAGCGTCTCGGACGCTTCCACAATACGCCTCGCCTCCTTGATATCCCTGATTTCCCCGAGCGCGATCAGCTGCACCGCGATATTGCCCATGGCGGTCGCCTCAATCGGGCCGGCCTTCACCAGGCAGTTGCAGGCGTCCGCCGTCATCTGGCAGAGCAGCCGGTCCTTGGTGCCGCCGCCGATCATATGGATCGCGTCATAGGTTTTCCCGGTGACCTCACGGATCGCCTCAAAGGAATACCGGTATTTCATCGCCAGACTCTCATAGATGCAGCGCATGATCTCGCCGCGGGTCTGCGGCACAGTCTGTCCGGTCCGGCGGCAGTATTCCTGCACGCGGCGCGGCTGGTTGCCCGGCATCTCAAAGGACGGGTCGTCCGGATCGATGAAGCAGCGGAACGGCTCGATCTCCAGCGCCTCGCGCTCGAGGTCGGCATACGATACATCGAAGCCTTCCCGGATCCACTGCCGGCGCGATTCCTGGATCAGCCACAGCCCCATGATGTTTTTGAGCATCCGGGCGGTACGGCCGTAGCCGCCCTCATTGGTGAGGTTGAAGCGGCGGGAGGTCTCGTTGATGATCGGCGCCTTCAGCTCGGTGCCGAACAGCGACCAGGTGCCGCAGGATATGTAGATAAAGTCATCCTTCTGGGACGGCACCGCCGCCACCGCCGAACCGGTGTCGTGGGTGCACACCGCAATAACCGGAACCTGCGGGCAGCCGAGCTCCTCGCAGATATCGGCGCGAAGGGAGCCATACGGCGTACCCGGATCGATGATCTTCGGCAGGATGCGGGTCGGGATCCCCAGCCGCTCCAGCAGGTCATACGCCCAGTCGCCGGTTTTCGGGTCGAGCATCTGGGTGGTGGAAACCTCACTGTATTCCGCGTATTTCGCGCCGGTGAGGAAATAGGCCAGCAGGTCGGGCATCAGCAGCATCGTCTCCGTCCGCTCCAGCAGGTCGGGACGGTTTTCGACAAGGCTGACCAGCTGGAACACCGTATTCAGCCGCATCAGCTGGATGCCGGTGCGGTCATACAGCTCCTGCTGCGGCACCTTTTCATACGCTTTCTCCATCATGCCTACCGTGCGCTCGTCACGGTAGTGTACCGGATTGGCCACCAGCTGGCCATGCGCATCCAGCAGGCCGAAATCCACCCCCCAGGTGTCGATGCCGATCGCATCAAAGCCGCCCTGGTGAACCGCCTTGGTGATTCCCTGCTTGATCTCAAAAAACAGGCGCTGCACATCCCAGTACAGCGTGCCGCACAGGTTGACCGGATCATTGGAGAACCGATGGATCTCCTGCATGGCGATTTTCCCGTCGGTATAGGTCGCCAGAATGGCCCGTCCGCTGGAGGCACCGAAATCAAAGGCCAGCACGCGTTTGGAAGCCACAAGCAACAACTCCTCTGCATTTATATATGTAATAAAGGCGCCGGAGCGTTTTACCGCTTCAGCAGAACATCCGCCTCGTACTTTTTGACCTCATCCAGCCAGCTGAGTCCCGCGCCCGCGTTCTCACGCGCACAGTAATAATCCCAGACCAGGCTGAACGGCGCGGCGCGGAATTCCTGGGTATAGGCCAGGCGGGAGCTCAGATCGCCGGAGGCTTCCATCGCCTTCATCTTGTCCACCGGCTGCAGCAGCGCGGCCAGCAGCGCCTTGCGGGTGTTGCGCGCACCGACCACCCAGGCCACAACCCGGTTGATCGAAGCGTCAAAATAGTCGGTCGCAATATACACACGGCCCAGCGCATCCATACGCACCAGCTCTTCCATGATGGTGCGGGTCTCGTCATCGAACGCCACCACGTGGTCGGAATCCCAGCGGATCGGGCGGGAAACATGCAGCAGCAGCTTATCCTTAAAAGCGAGCATCGCCGACAGCTTCGCCGACACCATCTCGGTCGGATGGAAATGGCCGGTGTCAAAAGTGGCAATCACCTTATCGTTGCTCATGGCATAGCACATATAGAACTCATGGGAGCCCACGGTATACGCCTCGAGGCCGATGCCGAACACCTTGCTCTCGACCGCATCCACAACGCCCGGGATGTCCTTGGCAAAGATCTGGTCGTAGCTGTCCTTGAGCCGCAGGCGGGGCGACAGCGTATCCACCGGGAACTCCTTCGAGCCGTCCGGCGTCCAGTGATTGATCACGCAGGGCTTGCCGGTGCGGGAGGCAAAGTAGCCGCCGATTTCCCGGCAGCGCTTGTCGTGCTCGATCCAGAAGCGGCGGACATCCTCATCCGCAGCGCTCAGGGTGCCATTCTCGCTCTTCGGGTGCGAGAAGAAGGTCGGGTTGAAGTCCAGGCCGTAGCCCTTCTCCACCGCCCAGTCAGCCCAGTTTTTGAAATGCTCCGGCGTAATCTCGTTGCGGTCGACCGGCTTGTCGCTCTCCAGATAACTCGCATGGATATTGACCTTTTTCACACCCGGGATATAACGGAAAGCAAACTCCATATCACTGCGCAGCTGCTCCGGCGTACGGGCCTTGCCGGGATAGTTGCCGGTCGTCTGGATTCCACCGGTCAGCGCGCCGTCGCCATTCTCAAACCCGACGACGTCGTCACCCTGCCAGCAATGCAGCGACAACGGCGTGCTGTCGCAGATCTCGATCGCCTTATCCACGTCCACGCCGTACTGCGCATACAGCTCTTTCGCCAGTTCATAGCCTTTCTGCAGTTTGTCCATATCACACTTTCCTTTCGATCAATAAACGTCATGTGAACAACGTCCATTGATTTTTTCTGACTATTTTGCTATGATCTATTATAATACAGATTATTTTCGCTGTCTATACATGGCGTTAAAATCGATAAATGCGCACATTTTTTTCCCTTTCTGCGCGGAAATAAGCAGAACCGATCATTTTTCCCGCCATTTTGGATGCGGACAGGAAACAATCCCTTTGGCTATGCGGCCGCCGGCAAAATCCATTATACAATTGGGAAAGTGAGTTGTCAGCCATGCTACCACTCGAAAGACAAAACAAAATCCTGGAAATCCTTGCCGACCGGCAGGCCGTCTCGGTGGAGGAATTATGCCACACCCTGTATTCCAGCGGAGCGACCATCCGCCGGGATCTGGCCATTCTGGAAAACAACGGCCTGCTGCGCCGCACCCACGGCGGCGCGGTATTTATGGACGGCAGCGCCCGTGATTTTCCGCTGACACTGCGCGAAAATGAAAATCTCGTCCCCAAAATAACCATCGCACAGCGCGCACTGCCGTATATACGCGATGGGCAGACCCTGTTTATGGACGCGAGCAGCACCGTCTGCCGGCTGGCGGAACGGCTCACCGGTTTCCAGAATCTGCGCGTAATCACCAACGGCCTGAAGACCGCCAACATCCTGGCGGAAATCGACGGGATCGAGGTATATATCACCGGCGGCCGGCTGCGGGAAAACGCCAAGTCCCTGGTGGGCACCCAGGCGCTGGATTTTGTCTCACGCTATCATGCCGATCTCGCTTTTTTCTCCTGCCGCGGTGTTTCCCCGGAGACCGGCGTAACCGAGGCCAACGAAGATGAGGCAGCGCTTAAACGCGCTTACGTGCGCAACGCACACCACGTGGTGCTGATGGTCGATTCCAGCAAGCTCGGTCAGCAATATTTCTGCCGTATCGCCGACCTGTCCAGCATCTGGAAGCTGGTCACCGACGGGGAACTGCCGCCGGAATACGGCGGGAGCAGCACATTGCTTTAAAGGCTGCGGGCTGCTATCCGGCCGGATGCGTAAACGGCCGGAGTGAAAAAATCTTTGCTAAAATGAAAATTGGTAGTTGACAAGAGAGGGCAAATATTGTATGATAATCACCGTCGCTGATGGGCGCGACAGGCTTGGGAGCATAGCTCAGCTGGGAGAGCACCTGCCTTACAAGCAGGGGGTCACAGGT
>USCI01000014.1 GCA_900553255.1 uncultured Oscillospiraceae bacterium
TCATCCGCGGCCCCGCCGACGACAGCTACGGCATCGAGGTGGCGAAGCTGGCCGGCATCCCTGATTCGGTGGTGTCCCGCGCGAAGGATATCCTGCGTCAGCTGGACAGCGGGGATATCGAGCTGCATAAGCCGCATGTGACGGCGGAGCATGTGGAAAACGACAGCGGACAGCTTTCGCTGCTGCCGGCCGTTGACAACGAGCTGGTGCAGCGGCTGCGGGAGATCGACGTCAACACCCTGACGCCGATTGAAGCGCTGCAGACGCTGTATGAGCTGTGCAAAGCGGCGGAGGCCTATTAAACGGATAGGAAAGAGAGGGACGTATTCATGGCGCATATTCAGGTTCTGGATAAACACACAGCCGAATTGATTGCGGCGGGGGAGGTCGTGGAACGCCCCTCCTCGGTGGTCAAGGAGCTGCTGGAAAACACCATCGACGCCGGGGCGAAAAACGTTTCCCTGGATATCCGTGCCGGCGGCATTCAGAGCATTGCCATTACCGATAATGGTTCCGGCATCGCGCGGGAGGATGTGCCGACCGCGTTCCTGCGTCATGCGACCAGCAAGGTGCGCACCGAGAGCGATCTCGAAGCGATCGGTACGCTGGGCTTCCGCGGTGAGGCGCTGGCCTCGATCGCGGCGGTGGCGCGGGTGGAGATGACCACACGCACGAAGGAGGAACTGGCCGGCACCCGTTATGTGATCGAGGGCGGGGAGGAAATTCTGCTCGAAGATGCCGGCTGTCCCCAGGGTACGACAATTGTCGTGCGGGATTTGTTTTATAATGTCCCCGCCCGTATGAAATTCTTGAAAAAGGACGTCAGCGAGGGCAACGCGGTCGCCGGTGTGGTGGACCGTATTGCGCTGTCGCATCCCGAAGTGTCCATCCGCTTTGTCCGCGAGGGGAAGGAGGAGCTGCTGACCCCCGGGGACGGTGACCTGCATTCGTGTATCTATGCGGTGTTCGGCCGTGAGTTTGCCGGCGGCCTGATGCCGGTGGACTATACGCTGGGCGGCGTGCATGTGCACGGCTTTTTGTGCAAGCCGGCCGCGGCACGCGCCAACCGTACGATGCAGCACTTTTTTATTAACGGCCGTTATGTCAAGACCAGAACGGCGATGGCAGCCATGGAGCAGGCCTATAAAGGCAGCATTATGGTGGGGAAATTCCCCTCCTGCGTGCTGCATCTGGATATGCCGGCGGAAACGGTGGACGCCAATGTACATCCGGCGAAAATCGAGGTGCGGTTTATCAACGAGAAACCGGTGTTCGATGCCGTGTACCATGCGGTGCGCACCGCGCTGGAAAGCGGGGACACCCGCCGGCAGGTATCGCTCCCGCCGCGCATCGTCACCCCGCCGAAGCCGGAGGCCGAGCAGCTGCGGTTCAGCCGGCCGCAGACGGCGCATACCGCTGCCGGACAGGCGGCCGGGCGGCCTTTGCCGGATATGCCGGACACACCTGCCGCCGGAAAAACGCCGCCGGCGCCGGTTTCATGGCTCACGCCGCCGGCTGCTCCCGCCGTTTCCGGCCGTGTGATGCGCAGTTCGCCTGCCGATATCGGTTATCATGTGACCACTCCGCGGCCGTCCGGCGTACGCATCGATATTGAACGGACGGTGGATGAGGATCCGGTTGTGCCGCCCGTGGCGGCAGCTCCCCAGAAGCCCGCCGAAGTCCAGATGAAAACGGCAGAGAATCCGGAAGAGGAACACCCGCCGATTCGCTGCCTCGGCGAAGCGTTCAAAACCTACATTATTGCGGAAATGGGCGGATCGCTCTTTTTTATCGATAAGCACGCTGCGCATGAGCGGATTCTCTATAACCGGTTCAAACAGGATCCGCATAACGATGCACAGCAGCTTCTCGCGCCGGTGACGGTGACGTTAAGCCGGGAAGAGTATGCCGCGCTGATCGGAGAAATGGATACCCTGACCGCCGCCGGTTTTGAAATCGAGGATTTTGGTGCCGGGACCGTGCTGGTGCGTGCGCTGCCGATGCTGCTTGACGGAAGCGATGTGGCGGCCTTGCTTCAGGAGATTGCCGGAGGCTTCGTTTCCGGCCGTAAGGATATCGATAGCGACAAGCTCGACTGGATTTATCATTCCTCCGCCTGCCGTGCAGCGGTCAAGGCGGGGGATACCACCCGGCCGGAGGAATGGCAGGAGCTTGCGCAGCGGGTGCTGTGGAACAGGGATATCCGCACCTGCCCGCATGGCCGGCCGGTATGTATAGAATTTTCCCGGCATGAGCTGGAAAAGCAGTTTGGCCGCCTGGGCGGCTGACCCTGACCGAAAGGAGTCCGTTTTATGCAGCGCCGCATCCCGCTTCCCATCGTCGCCGGCCCGACCGCGTCCGGCAAGACGGCGCTTGCCGTATGCCTTGCGCAGCGGTTTGGCGGGGAAGTGGTGTCCGCGGATTCGATGCAGATTTATTCGTCCCTTTGCATCGGCACGGCGCGGCCGCGGGAGGAAGAATTGCATGGGATTCCGCATCACCTGCTGGGGTTTCAGCCGCTGGACAAGCCGTACAGCGTCGCCCGGTACGTGGAGGATGCACACGCCGTGATCGCGGGGATTGCCGAACGCGGCAAGCTGCCGATTCTCTGCGGCGGCACCGGGCTGTATATTCAGTCGCTTGCGGAAAACCTTGTGTTTGCGGAGGAGCCGGAGGATACCTCCTGCCGGGAGGAACTCCGCCGAATCCAGCAGGAGGGCGGTGCGGCGCTGCTTGAGGAGCTGCGTCGTGTGGATCCGCAGACGGCCGGACGGCTGCACGAAAACGATCACGGGCGCATCATTCGGGCTTTGGAGGTGTACCACACCACCGGGCGGACGATGGCACAGCAGCAGGCCTATTCCCGCCGCCGGCCTTCCCCGTATAATCCCTGGCTTCTTCTGCTGGACTGCCGGAACAGGCAGGTGCTGTATGACCGGATAGACCGCCGGGCAGAGGAAATGCTGGAAAAGGGCCTGCCGGAGGAGGCGGCCCGCGTCATGAAGCTGCCGGGCAGCGCCACGGCGCTGCAGGCGATCGGCTATAAGGAGCTGGCGCCGTACCTGCGCGGGGAATGCACGCTCGAGGAAGCGGCGGAGAGGCTCAAGCGCGGTACCCGCCGATATGCCAAACGCCAGCTCTCCTGGTTTCACCGGATGAGCAAAACTATGCCCGGCACGGTTTTATATATCGATGAGTATGCCGATGCGCAGGAACTGGAGCAGGAAGCGTGCCTTCGGATGAAGGCTGCCCTGCAGGCGATGAACGACAGAAAGGGTGAGCAGTAGTATGGACAGCTTTCTCAGGCGGCTGCTGACGGTGGTTGCCGCACTGTTTTTGGTAGCCTATGTGGGCTATCAGGCGTTCCAGCTGCTGTACTCGCCGCTGGAAACGGAGACGGTGCGCAGCTACAGCGTATACGACACGGTGGATGCCGAGGGGATCACCATCCGCAACGAAACGGTTATCCCGGCCGAAAGTGGTGGTTATCGTTACTACATGCTGGCTAATGGCAGCAAGGTGGCTATGAACGGGCGGATTGCCGAGATTTATTCCGATGAAAACGCGGCCCTGATCCATCAGCAGATCGAAGAACTCGATGCGCAGATCCAGGAGCTGAAAACTATCGACCAGCAGGGAACATCTAACCGGGTCAACCTGGATATGATCAATAAGCAGATCGACCGTCTGCAGCTGGAACTGGCAGTTGCCGTGCATTCGCCGAACATGGCGGATACCGATTCGTTGCGCTCGCAGCTCCTGAGCCTGATGAATAAGCGGCAGAAGATTATCGGGACTGTCAGCGATTTTTCCGAGCGTATTGCGGCGCTGACCGCCCAGAAGCAGGCGCTTGAGGCGCAGGCCTCCACCCCTTCTGCCACCCTGACCGCACCGGTGGCCGGCTACTTTGTCAGTACGGTGGACGGATTGGAAAATGTGCTGGATTATGACAAGGTAACAAGCCTTACAGTTGAAGAGGTAGAAGCGGCTCTGGCTATGGCGCCGTCGGAGAATACGGTTGATTATGCCGGCAAGGTTGTCGGGGACTATGAATGGTATTTTACCTGCGTGCTGGATTCTGCCGCCGCGGCCCAGATCCGGCAGGATGCCAAGCTGTCGGTGCAGTTCCCTTTCGTTTCGGAAGAAGCGGTGCCGGTGGAGGTCACTTTGGCCAACCGCACCAAGGACGGGAAAACCCTGGTGGTGCTCAAATGTTCCTATATGTCGGAGGCGCTTGCCGATATCCGGAAAGAAACCGCGAGGATCCGTCTGGTGGAGTACGAAGGCCTGCGTGTTCCGGATTCGGCACTGACCTTTAACGATGACGGGCAGCGCGGGGTTTATGTCCGTGTGGGCAACACGGTGGAGTTCCGCAAAGTGGATATCCTTTACAGTGAAGCCGGTTTTCACATCTGTCGCGATATGTCCACGCTGTCCCAGAGTGAGCTGGAGGAGAAGGGAATCAACACCGCGGAATATCTCAGGCTGTACGATGAAGTGGTCGTCAGCGGAAAGAAGGGGCTGTACGATGGAAAAATTATACGTTCCTGACCGTCCGGTAGCGCCGGAGGGGGATCCCTGCGTGGAAAACCTCAAGCGTATCCGCGAGACAATGGCCAAAGCCTGCCTACGCGCCGGCCGCCGGGAAGAGGATGTGACACTGCTGGCGGTTACCAAAACGGTGGAACCGGCACGAATTAACCGGGCCATTCTTTCCGGGGTGAGGCATGTCGGCGAAAACCGGGTACAGGAGTTTTTGGGCAAGCGGGATGCGCTGATGCTTGATGGCATGGATGTGCATCTCATCGGCCATCTTCAGACGAACAAGGTGGATAAAATTGTCGGTCAGGTGGATATGATTGAGTCGGTTGATTCGCTTCATCTGGCTCAGGCGGTCGACGCCGCCGCGCAGCGCAGGGGAAAACCGGCTGATGTGCTGGTGGAGGTCAATATCGGCGGGGAAGAAAGCAAATCCGGCGTAGCCCCTGACCGGCTGGAGAAATTGCTGTATGCCTGCGCGGCTCTTCCGTCGATTCATGTGTGCGGATTGATGACCATTCCGCCGATTTCAGACACCGAAAAGGAAAAAAGAGAGTTTTTTTCGCGTATGTACAAACTGTTTATTGACATACGGGAGAAAAACATAGATAATATCACTATGAGCATTTTGTCGATGGGGATGTCGTCCGACTATACGGAAGCGATTCTGGAAGGGGCGACGATGGTCCGCATCGGTTCGGCGCTGTTCGGCGCAAGAGGCTGATCCGGCGGCTCATCCTGATCTGCTGACAAGGATAAAAAACATATGGGGGTTTAACACAATGGGACTGTTTGACAAGATCAAGGGATTCATGGGAGATCCGGAGGACGACGATTACGATCTGGAACAGGAGGAAAACGAGGATACGATGGATTTTGTGTCCAAGGGCTCCGACGCGACCGATTCGTACAGCTCGGCTCCGGCTGCAGATACAGCCAAGCGCGGCAACAAGGTGGTCAACATTCATGCTACTGCGCAGCTGCAGGTGGTGCTGGTCAAACCGGAGCGCTTTGACGATGCGAGCACGGTGGCCGATCATCTCAATTCCAAGCGCACGGTTGTGCTGAACCTGGAATCGGCGAATAAGGATGTGGCACGCCGCATCCTGGATTTCCTCAGCGGCGTGGCCTATGCCAACGACGGGCAGATCAAGAAGGTGGCCAACTGCACCTTTATTATCACACCGTACAATGTCGGCATCATGGGTGACCTGCTGGACGAACTGGAGAACAATGGGCTGTATTTCTGAGAATGACGACAGCTGGCTGCTGGCCCGTGTCAGTGACGCCGCGCGTCTGTGCAGTGACCGGTCTTATCCGTGCTTTGTGGGGTTCCTTGACGAGCGCCAGCGCGCGCTGGCGGGGAATGCACTGCGGAAAAACCAGAATGTACAGGCCCTGTTCTGGGGTGGTCATGAAGAGGCGGAACGCACCCTTCTTGGTGTGTTCCCCTCTTTTCTAGAGCCTGATCCGACGGTGTTCCCGCTGCAGAGCCTGGGGTTTTCCTGGCGTGAAGCGGTTCACCTGACCCACCGGGACTTTCTGGGTACCATGCTGGGCTGCGGGATCAAGCGTGAAAAAATCGGCGACATTCTGTGCGGCGAGGGCGTAGCCGTTGCTTTTGTACATGAAGATATAGCGGCCTTCCTGTGTGAACAGATTACCAAGGTTGGCGGGGAAGGGGTTACGCTTGAGCTGCCCTTTTCCGGAGTCCTCCCGGCAGCGCATACCTTCCGGGAGATCCGGGATACGGTTGCGTCCCCGCGGCTTGACGCCGTATTAAAAGCACTGCTTGGCACCTCCCGTGAGGAGGCAGCCAGAAGGATCGCCGCCGGATTGGTGTCTCTCAACCATGTTCCCAGCACGGCGCAGGCCGCTGCGGTGAAAGACGGCGATGTCATTTCGGTCCGCGGCGCAGGGCGCTATGTAGTGGATACCGTGGGACCGCCGACCAAAAAGGGACGTTTGTTTATCCAGGCACGAAAATATATCTGACCGCGCACGCGGATGCGCAGAAGGGGAGGAATACCGTATGTTGACGCCGAATGATATTCGCAATGTGGTTTTCACCAAGGGCATGGGCGGCTATAAAACCTCGGAGGTGGATGTATTCATCGACGAGTGTGCCGATACGGTGGAGGCGCTGATTAAAGAAAAAAACGCAGCGGTGGAGGCGTTTAACCGCGAAAAACAGGATTTGCAGAAAAAGCTGGAGGTCCTTGCCGATAAGCTGGTGGAATACCGCAACGATGAAGACAGCATCCGCACCGCCCTTCTCAGCGCGCAGCGTCTCGGCGACGCAACCCTGCGGGAGGCGAACCATAAGGCCGGGCTGATTTTGGACGATGCCAAAATCAAGGCGGATAAAATCGTGGAGACGGCGCGGCAGAACATTGCCGACGAGGAAAAGGAGCTTGAACGCATCCAGAAAGAAGTGGCGCTGTTCAAATCCCGGATGCTGGCGATTTACCGCGAGCATCTTGCGCTGATTGACGTGCTGCCGGAGCCGGAGGCCAAAGAAGAGGAGGCAGCACCGGAAGCGGAGCCGGTACCGGAAACCGAAGCGCCGGTTGTTGAGCCGAAGCCCGCCGAGGAGGAAATCCAGGTGACGGTCACGGATGAGACACCGGCCGCCGTGGAAGAGACGGTTATCGTCAACACCGAGACGCCGGCGCCGGCCGCAGCGGATTCGGCGTTTGCCATGCGCATCCCGCAGCTCGATGACGAAGAGGAGGTGCCGCTGGTTTCGGCGGAGCCTGCCGCACACCCGGCTAAACGCTTTGAAAACCTCAAATTCGGCGATGAATACGATTTGGCGAATGACCCGGACGGTGAACAGCCCCGGGGACTGTTCCGCCGCAGAAAGTAATTTCCGGCTGCCGGCGTACAGCGGAGAGCAGCCGTCAACGAAGGAGTTAGGACCACATGTCAGAACAGGATTACAACAACACGCTGAACCTGCCGGTAACGGAATTCCCCATGCGTGCCGGCCTGCCCAAGCGTGAGCCGGAGATGCTCAGGGAGTGGGAGAGCACCCGGCTGTACGACCGCCTGATGGAAAAGAATGAGGGAAAGCCGCTGTATGTGCTGCACGACGGCCCGCCCTATGCCAATGGCGATATTCATATCGGCACAGCGCTCAATAAGATCCTCAAGGACTTTATTGTGCGCTATCACAATATGGCGGGATATAAGGCGCCGTACGTGCCCGGTTGGGATACTCATGGCCTGCCGATTGAGCTGAAGGCCCGTGCAAAGGCCGGCGTGGAGAATTCTGCGACGATTTCCCCGCTGGAGCTGCGGAAAATCTGCCGCGAGTATGCGCTGACCTATGTCGATAACCAGCGTGAGCAGTTCAAGCGTCTGGGCGTGCTCGGCGAATGGGATAATCCGTATCTGACCCTGAAGCCTGAATTTGAAGCCAAGCAGATCGAGATCTTTGGGGAAATGGCCCTTAAAGGCTATATTTATAAGGGGCTCAAGCCGGTTTACTGGTGCCCCGAATGCCGCACTGCGCTTGCGGAGGCGGAAATCGAATATGCCGAGGATCCCTGCTATTCGGTTTATGTCAAGTTCCAGGTAAAGGACGATAAGGGACTGCTCACAGCGAAGGGGATCGACCCGGCCAGCACCTATTTTGTTATCTGGACCACCACGACCTGGACGCTGCCCGGCAATGTGGCGATTTGTCTCGGCCCGGATTTCACCTATCATGTGATCCGCTGCGGCGAGGAAAACTATATCATGGCGGAGGACCTTTTTGAAGAGGCACTGGCCGTGGGCGGGAAAAGCGACTACGAAGTGCTGGCTTCCTTCAAGGGTAGCGAGCTCGAAAATATGGTGGCACAGCATCCGTTTATCGACCGCCCGTCCTATATCATCGTGGGCGATCATGTGACGCTGGAGAGTGGCACAGGCTGCGTGCATACCGCGCCCGGCCACGGCGTGGAGGACTTTGAGGTCTGCAAAAACTATCCGCATATCCCGGTTGTGGTTCCGGTGGACGATCATGGCCGGATGACTGCGGATGCGGGCGAATTTGCGGGGCTGACCACCGACGAGGCCAGCAAAGCCATCGCCAAGCACATGGAGCAGAACGGCTGCCTGTTTGCGATGAAAAAGATTATCCACCAGTACCCGCACTGCTGGCGGTGTAAGCATCCGGTGCTGTTCCGTGCAACCGAGCAGTGGTTCTGTTCGGTGGACAGCTTTAAGGATCAGGCGGTGGAAGCCATCAAAAAGGTGGAATGGATGCCGTCCTGGGGCGAAGACCGGATCATCTCGATGGTGCGGGAGCGCAGTGACTGGTGTATTTCCCGGCAGCGGCTGTGGGGCGTGTCGATCCCGATCTTCTACTGTGAGGACTGCGGCAAACCGATCATCGACCGCCGTTTTATCGATGCAGTGGCGGCGCTGTTCCGTAAGGAAGGCTCCGACGGCTGGTGGGCGCATGAGGCGGAGGAAATCCTGCCGGATGACGCGGTCTGCCCGCATTGCGGCGGCAAGCGCTTCCGCAAGGAAACCGATATCATGGACGTCTGGTTCGATTCCGGCTCCTCGCATGCTGCCGTTCTGGCAGAGCGCGATTACCTGAAATGGCCGGCTGACCTGTATCTGGAAGGCGGCGACCAGCACCGCGGCTGGTTCCAGTCCTCGCTGCTTACGGCGGTGGCCTGGCGCGGAGAAGCGCCGTATACCCATGTCCTCACCCACGGCTGGACGGTCGACGGCGAGGGGAAGGCGATGCACAAATCGCTCGGCAATACCATCGCGCCGGAAGAGATCATCAAGGATTACGGTGCGGATATCCTGCGTTTGTGGGTGGCGTCGCTCGATTTCAAGGTGGACGCACGGCTGTCGAAGGATATCCTCAAGCAGCTGTCCGAGGCGTACCGGAAGATTCGGAACACCGCGAGATTCATTCTCGGCAACCTGAACGATTTTGTGCCGGATACCGACTGTGTGGCGGACGAAGAACTGGCGGAAATCGACCGCTGGGCGCTGATGCGTCTGAACGAGCTGGTCGGGCAGGTGCATGCCGCCTACCGGTCGTTTGAATTCCACGATGCCTTCCATAAGATGCATAACTTCTGCGTGGTGGATCTGTCCAACTTCTATCTGGATGTGCTCAAGGATCGGCTGTATTGTGAGCCGGCGGGCAGTGTTACCCGCCGCGCAGCCCAGACCGCCATGTACCGCATTCTCAATGCGCTGACCCGTATGCTCGCGCCGATCCTGGCGTTCACCGCCGAGGAAATCTGGTCGTTCATGCCGCATGCGTCCGGCGGCGATACCGGTTCGGTGATGTTCAACGAAATGCCGGTTGAGGCCGAAGGCGGCGACGCGGCATTTATGGAGCGCTGGAAACGGCTGCACGCTATCCGCGACGACGTGCAGAAGGCGTTGGAGGCAGCGCGCACGGCAAAGGTCATAGGCAGCTCGCTCGAAGCCGAGGTGGAGCTGTTCGGTACCGGCGATCTGCTGGCCTTCATGCGGCAGACGGAGGAAATGCTTCCCTCGCTGTTTATCGTTTCTAAGGTGACGGTCAAGGAAGGGGATGGCGGCGCCTGCCGCGGCGATGTGGACGGCCTTTCGGCGACGGTGACGCACGCCAAAGGCGAAAAATGTACCCGCTGCTGGTCGTTCAGCGACACGGTGGGAGCGGATGCGCACCATTCGACGCTGTGCAGCCGCTGCGCCGGCGTGATGAAGGTGCTCGGCGATGCTTAAAAAACCATAAGCCAAAAGCGGCGCACCGGATGTCCGGCCGCCGCTTTTGCGTGTTCGGTTGGAATACGAAGGGGAACCGGCTTTGGCCATCCCCGGAAAGGAATGGTCACAGGTGCTTCAGTTTATCCTGCTGCTGGCGACCGCCGTTCTGGTAGGGATCGATCAGCTGACAAAATATCTGGTAACCTCCAATATGCAGCTCGGTCAGTCCATTCCGGTCATTGACGGTGTGTTTGAACTGCTGTATCACCGCAATCCCGGCGCGGCTTTTGGCATCCTGCCGAACCAACGGTGGATTTTTATCACCTTTACGTTTATCGTTATGGTGGTTATTCTCGTGATTCTGATGTCGGGAAAATTCCGAAAATACAAGCTGGCCAATGTCGCCGGCGTATTGATTCTGGCGGGCGGCATCGGCAATATGATCGACCGTCTGGCGTATGGGTATGTGGTGGATTTTCTCTACGTTAAACTTATCAATTTCCCGATTTTTAATTTTGCGGATTGCTGCGTGGTGATCGGCGCAGCACTGCTGCTGGTGGCATTTCTGTTTGTGTATAAGGACGAGAAAATTCAGCCGGTAAAGGCGGATGCCTTATCCGCTGGAGAAGACGGAGCATCCCAGCCACAGGAGGATGGGGAACAACATGAGGATCGAAGAGACGACGGTTCCGCCGGAGATGGCGGAGAGCCGGCTTGACAGCTTCTTGAGCGGCTGGCTGCAGCAAAGCCGGTCGGCGGTGCAGGGATGGATTGAACAGGGGGCGGTGCTGGTCGACGGCCGGTCACGTCCGAAAAACCATCGCCTGCGCGGCGGGGAAGCGGTGCGTGTGGAAATCCCGCAGGCGGTGCCCTATGCCGCACAGCCGGAAGCGATTCCGCTGGATATTGTCTATGAAGACAGCGATTTGCTGGTGGTCAACAAGCCCAAGGGGATGGTGGTTCATCCTGCCGCCGGCAACTATACCGGCACGCTGGTCAATGCGCTGCTGGCCCATTGCGGGGATTCGCTGTCCGGGATCGGCGGTGTGCTCCGCCCGGGAATCGTCCACCGCATTGATAAAGATACCAGCGGCCTTCTGATCGTGGCGAAAAACGATTTTGCCCATCAGGGGCTGGCTGAGCAGATCAAGTCACACAGTTTTACACGGGAATATGAAGCGGTGGTGGTGGGACATCTCCGCGATGCGGCCGGTACGGTGGACGCGCCGATCGGCCGACATCCGACCGACCGGAAAAAGATGACGGTAACGGCAAAGAACAGCAAGCCGGCCGTAACCCACTATACCGTGCTGGCGGAATACCCGGGATATTCGCATCTGCGCCTCAGGCTGGAAACCGGCCGTACCCATCAGATCCGTGTGCATATGGCCTATCTCGGGCATCCGGTGGCGGGAGATACCGTATACGGAGGAGCGCGCCAGCCGGCCGAGCTGCACGGACAATGCCTGCACGCCAGGCATATCGGTTTTGTGCATCCGCGGGATGGACGCTGGCTGGAGTTTGAAAGCCCGCTTCCCGCTTATTTTACGGCCTTTTTGCAGAAAATCGGCCGGAACGGTTGACTTAAGGAGAGTAATGAAATTCATGCAGGGGATATTCAGTGGATATCTGTTGGTTTCGGATATCGATGGGACGCTGGTGGATCGGCACAAGCAGATCCCGGCCCGCAATACCGAAGCCATCGAACGCTTTATGGCGCAGGGCGGCGTATTTTCGATTGCAACGGGACGATGTGACCGTTCGGCGCAGCGGATTATCGACCAGGTGCACCCCAACGGTGCAGTGGTTACGCTTAACGGCGCCGCGCTGTATGACAGCCGGGAGAAACGGGTGATTCACAACGAGTACCTGCCGGATAATTATTCATTTCTGGTAAAAAAGGTATTTGACCGGCTGCCGGAGGTGGGGATACAGCTGTTCTGCGGTTCCTCGGTAACCACTGTGCGCGAAAGCGGCATTACCCGGCGGCTTCTGCGCATTGAAGGACTGAAGGATCATCGCGGCGCTCCCGATAACCTTCCGGGAAAAATCAATAAAATCCTTTTTGGTGCGCCGGCGGAGCAGCTGACCGTGTTCCCGGATTTCTTTACCGAAACAGAACTTACGGGTATGTATGGCATGTTTACCGAAGACTGTTACTTTGAAATCCTTCCGGCCGGAGTAACCAAAGGCAGCGGGGTGCGTGCCCTGGCGCAACTTCAGGGGATTCCGCTTGAGCATACAGCGGCGGTTGGGGACTATTACAATGACGTGGAGATGCTCAAATCGGCCGGTATCCCGATTCTTTCCGGCAATGCGCCGGCGGATATTCATACATATGCGGAATATATCGCGTGTGACTGCGACGAAGGCGTGGTTGCGGACGCGATTGCCTATCTGGAAAAGAAAATCGCGGCGGGCAGCTGACGATCCGTGCCGATACTTGTCCATATGGTGCCGCCGTGATACAATAGAGAGCAGGATGAATTGCATAGGGCAAAGAGAGGAATTGCTGGTTTATGACAGAAGAAACAATAACGACGTTTGAAGATTTGGCGCTAAGCCCGGAAATTCTGAAGGCGGTCAGGCGGATGGGATTTGCGAATCCGACGCCGGTGCAGGCGCAGACGATTCCCGCCATGATGGATGGACGGGATGTTATCGCAAAGGCGCCGACCGGTACAGGAAAGACCTGCGCTTTCGGCATCCCGCTGATTGAATGCCTGTCCCCCGATTCCAAGGATATTCAGGCTGTGGTGGTGTGTCCCACGCGGGAACTCTGCATCCAGATTGCCGAGGAGCTGCGCCAGCTGGCGGCGTATCGGCCGGATGTGCGTATCGCTTCGGTTTACGGCGGACAGCCGATTGCCAGGCAGCTGGCGGTGCTGAAAAAGCAGCCGCACATCGTGGTGGCGACGCCGGGACGTCTGCTTGACCATATGGGACGCGGCACCGTGTGGCTCGGCAATGTCTATACGGCCGTACTGGACGAGGCGGATGAAATGCTGAAAATGGGCTTTATCCGCGATGTACGGAAAATCCTCAACAGCACGCCGGCGGATACGCAGGTGGTGATGTTCAGCGCAACGATATCCCGCGAGGTTATGGATGTGGCATGGGAATACCAGCACGATGCGGTGGAAATCACGGTGGCGGCGGAAGGGGATAATCGCCCGATGATCGCTCAGTTCAGCCTGCTTTCCTCAGGAGAGCGGCGTCTCGAGGACATGGGTCGTATTATCGACGATATGGGCTTTAAACGCGTAATGGTTTTCTGCAACATGAAAAATACCGTCCGCCGGGTGCATGACCGACTGCGTAAGCAGGGACGTTCGGTGGATTGCCTGCACGGGGATATCCCGCAGGGACAGCGCAACCAGGTGATGAGTGGCTTCCGGGAAGGAAAATTCGAAATTCTGGTAGCCACTGATGTGGCGGCGCGCGGCATTGATGTGGACGATGTGGAAGCGGTGTTCAATTACGATATACCGGAGGAAAACGAATATTATCTGCACCGCATCGGCCGTACCGGCCGGGCCAGGCGCTGCGGGGCGGCGTTTACCTTCATGACGCCGGATGACCGGTTCCGTCTGCGTGATATCAAAAAATACACCCACTCGGATATCCGCGACGTGGCCTTTGATGCGCAGGGCCATCTGCAGCTGGAGGACGGGACAAGGCTGAGCGATGTGCTGGATCAACTGGAACGTGCTCCGCAAGAGGAATAATACGAACAAAAGGAAGGGAAACGCAGGTGAATGCCTGCGTTTTTTTGTGTTGCTGAATACATAGCCGCATCCTTGTGTCCTGGTTCTCCGATGCAACGACGGCATGGATTACGCAATACAGGAACAGATAGGTGCGTGGATAAATATCAGAGGATTTTCCGAAAAATTCACTTTTTTCGCTTTTGTTGAGCAGGCAAAACATGATATAATAAACTGTAGAGCAAAATGAATCTTTAATATGGAAAGCAGAGGTGACACATTGAGAAACAGCAAAAAGTTAATGGAAAAATTGAAGGAGGCGCTCAAGGCGGTTCTCCCGATCATCGGGATTGTCTTGCTGCTGTGTTTCAGTATTGCGCCGATTTCGCCGAGCATCCTGCTGTGCTTTTTGATGGGCGGGGTGTTGATTATCGCGGGGATGATGTTTTTTACCTTAGGCGCAGAAATGGCAATGACCCCGATGGGCGAGCGAGTGGGCACCAGCCTGACCAAAAGCCGAAAGCTCTGGGTGGTGATCCCGCTTTCCTTTCTGCTTGGATTCATTATTACGATATCCGAGCCGGATTTGCAGGTGCTGGCCAACCAGGTGCCATCCATTCCCAACATGACGCTGATTGTGGCGGTGGCCTGCGGTGTGGGGGTGTTTCTGGTAATCGCCATGCTGCGTATGCTGTTCAGTATTGCGCTGCCGCCCTTGCTGGTGATCTTCTATGCGGTTGTGTTTATTCTGGCGTTTTTTGTTCCGCAGAGCTTCCTTAGCGTGGCGTTTGACTCCGGCGGCGTGACCACCGGGCCGATGACAGTGCCATTCATCATGGCACTTGGCGTCGGTATTTCTGCGGTGCGAAACGACCGCCATGCAGCGGATGACAGCTTTGGTCTGGTGGCGCTGTGCTCCATCGGCCCGATCCTTGCTGTGCTGATCCTGGGCATGATCTATAATCCACAGGAGAGCGCCTATGTTCCGCCGGTGATTCCGGATATTGCGGATTCTACCGAGCTGTGGGATTTGTTCCAGGTCGGTTTCCCGACCTATATGAAGGAGATTGCCGTATCTCTGCTGCCGATTGTGGCCTTTTTCGGCGTGTTTCAGATCGTATCGCTGCGGCTGTCCAAGCGCAATCTTTTGAAAATCCTTGTCGGTCTGGTGTATACCTATCTGGGGCTGGTGCTGTTTCTCACCGGCGTCAATGTGGGTTTTATGCCGGCGGGCAATTATATAGGGCAGGTTCTGGCCGGGCTGGAATACCGCTGGATTATCGTCCCCATAGCGATGGTGATCGGCTATTTCATTGTGCGGGCGGAGCCCGCGGTTTATGTCCTCAACAAGCAGGTGGAAGAAATTACCGACGGTGCCATATCGGCCAAAGCAATGGGGCTCGGATTGTCGATTGGCGTGTCCCTGTCGCTGGGACTGGCGATGGTGCGGGTACTGACCGGCATATCCATCCTGTGGTTTGTGATTCCGGGCTATGCACTGGCGCTGGGGATATCCTTTTTTGTTCCCAAAATCTACACGGCGATTGCGTTTGACTCCGGCGGCGTGGCCTCCGGACCGATGACCGCGGCCTTCCTGCTTCCGCTGGCCCAGGGCGCCTGCGTGGCGGTGGGCGGCAACATTGTCACCGATGCGTTCGGCGTGGTGGCAATGGTTGCCATGACGCCGCTGATTACCATCCAGCTGATGGGCATCCTGTCCCAGATACGGACCCGGAGCACCCGGACGCAGACGGGCGCGCTTCAGCCGGACCAGGCGTTTGCCCTGTTAGACGACGATGCGATCATTGAACTGTAATCGCAGGACTGCAGGGAAAGGAGGAAGTCTGTGAGTGAGTTAAACTGGATGATTACCATCACCGACCGGCAGATGGTGGAGCGCTTTATCGCCCTGTACCGCGAATACCGGGTGGAGCTTTGCCTGATTACGGTTGGCCGCGGCACCGCGGCCAACGAGATGCTGGATTATTTCGGGCTGGAAGCGAGCGAAAAAGCGGTGATTCTGGCGGTTGTGACCCGGGATGTCTGGAAGGAGATAAAAAACGGCCTGCAGAGTCGGCTGAACATTGATGTGCCCGGCACCGGCATTGCCTTTATCGTTCCGCTGAGCAGCATCGGCGGAAAAAAGGTGCTGCGGTTTTTAACTGATAATCAGAATTTCATTAAGGGGGAAGAAAGCGTATTGAAGGACACCAAGTATGAGCTTTTGGTGGTTATTTCCAACCAGGGCTATACAGAACTGATTATGGATGCGGCACGCAAGGCCGGTGCAGGCGGCGGCACAGTGATACACGCGAAGGGTACTGGTGTGGAACGTGCCGAGCAGTTCCTTGGCGTATCGCTTGCCGCTGAGAAGGAAATCGTTTTTATCGTGGTCAAGAGCGAGGAAAAGAACAATATTATGCGGGCGGTTATGACAGAGGCAGGTTTGGATAGCAAGGCGAAATCGCTGGTTTTTTCCCTGCCCGTAACCAGCACGGCAGGACTGCGGCTGACCGAAAGTCCCCCGGAAGAAGCAGAATAGGACAGCCCCCGGCTTTTCAGCCGGGGGTTGTCTGCGCCCCCAAAAACCGGAGTTGCACGGCCATATCCGCGCAGAAGTATGTGATGGGAGATTTGTATGTCCGGAACATTACCGGCAGAGAATAACAGACGGCGGACAACCTGCTGATTTTCCAACGATCCCCTCGGCGGATCTGCTGGAAAGGCTGGAAATCTTTCCTTTGCCGGTGCTGCTCGTCGCCGCAGCTGGAAGCAGGGCTTCTGAACGGGAAATTCGTTGTTACAGGAAGGGTAGAAACGGTATGTGGTTGATTTTGGCATTGGGTTCGGCACTTTTTGCCGGGATTACCGCCATACTGGCCAAAGCGGGACTGCAGGATACCGATTCCCATTTGGCGACGGCACTGCGTACCGGCGTGGTGCTGGTGTTTAGCTGGCTGATCGTGTTTTTGACCGGCACACAGGCGCAACTGCTCGCTATGGGAGGAACCACCTGGATTTCTCTGGTGCTGTCTGGACTGGCAACAGGCGGATCCTGGCTGTGCTATTTCCGTGCACTGCAGCTTGGCGACGTCCACAAGGTTGCTGCGGTCGATAAAAGCAGCACGGTACTGACTATGCTGCTGGCCTTCCTGGTGCTGCAGGAACCGCTGACGTGGATGAAGGCCGCGGGGATGGGGGCAATCGTAGGCGGAACTTGGCTGATGGTATACCACCCCGGAACGGAGCCATCCGAAAAGAGGCGGAAACACGGCTGGATGCCGTGGGCATTCGGCAGTGCACTGTGCGCGAGCTTGGCGGCTTTGCTGAGTAAATGGGGCATGCAGGGAATCAGCTCGCATTTAGGTACGGCGATTCGCACTGCGGTGGTATTGGTTATGGCCTGGGGAGTGGTGTTTCTGCTGCGGCGGCAGGGACAGGTACGACGGCTCAGCGGTAAGAACTGGTGCTTTTTGCTGCTGTCCGGAATAGCAACCGGACTGTCCTGGCTGTGTTATTTCCGTGCGCTGCAGACGGGGCCGATGAGCGTAGTAGTTCCGGTGGATAAACTGAGTATCTTGGTGACAGTGGTTCTCTCGCGGCTTCTTTTCCGTGAGCGGTTATCCTGGCGCG
Organism: uncultured Oscillospiraceae bacterium; assembly: GCA_900553255.1. Taxonomy (GTDB): domain Bacteria; phylum Bacillota; class Clostridia; order Oscillospirales; family Acutalibacteraceae; genus UMGS1591. The sequence continues at coordinate 17,592 of USCI01000014.1, forward strand.
GCTGGCTTGGGCTCGGCATCATGACCGCCGGCACCTTGTGCCTTTTATGGTAGAGAGCAATAACAATTAAGGGAGAGAGAAATTTGAGGCAGGGGCGAGCGTTGGCTTTATTGCCGATTGGCGTATTCCTTCTGGTCTTTATCGGCAGCGGCATACTGTTCCGTGACTTTTACGCCATGCCGGCGATTGTGGGTTTCCTGATTGCTCTGGTTGTGGCGTTTATGCAGAATCCCCGGCGGAAGTTCAGCGAAAAGCTGGAAAGTGTCACCAAAAGCATGGGTGACGAGAACGTGATGGTGATGTGCCTGATCTTCATTCTTGCGGGCGGCTTCTCCGGAGCCGTTCAGGCAGCCGGCGGGGTGGAGAGCACGGTAAATTTCGGCCTGTCCATCCTGCCCCCGCCGGTGGCGGTGGCTGGGCTGTTTGTCATCGGCTGCTTTATTTCCACCGCTATGGGCACCTCGGTAGGCACCATTGCGGCTCTTGCACCGATTGCAGTGGGGATCAGCGAAAAGACCGGGATTGCAGGCGCCCTGTGCCTTGGTGCGGTGGTTTCCGGTGCTATGTTCGGCGACAATCTGTCGATGATTTCGGACACCACCATCGCGGCAACACGTACCCAGGGGTGTGATATGAAGGATAAATTCCGGGAGAATTTCAAGATAGTCCTTCCGGCGGCGGTGGTTACGCTGATCCTGTTTCTGGTGTTTGCCGGCGGCGGGGATTACGCGCCGGCAGGAGAGCTGCATTACGATTTCTTTAAAATCCTGCCTTACCTGGTGGTGCTGGTCGGCGCGCTGGCCGGACTCAATGTTTTTCTTGTGCTGACCGCGGGGACTGTGCTTTCCCTGATCGTCGGGGTGGCGACCGGGGCGATTCCGTGGGAAAAGCTGTTTACGGTAGTTTTTTCCGGGCCGGACGGCAGCGGCGGCATTAAAAACATGTATGATATCACGGTGATTTCGATTGTGGTCGCCGGGATTATCGGTTTGGTTAAGGACAACGGCGGCATTGATTTTATCCTGTCCGGTATAAAACGGCATGTCCGCACCAAACGCGGGGCCCAGCTCGGCATTGCGGCGCTGAGCGCGCTGGTGGATATCTCGACGGCCAATAATACCATTGCCATCGTGATGGCGGGGCCGATTGCCCGGGATATTGCCGAGGAATACGCGGTACCGCCCAAACGTACGGCAGCACTGCTGGATATTTTTACGTCGGTTTGCCAGGGGCTGCTTCCATACGGCGCACAGCTGCTGTACGCAAGCGCGGGTGCGGCTGCTGCCGGGTTGGCGCTGACGCCGCTTGAGCTGCTGCCCTATCTGTTTTATCCGGTGCTGATGGGTATCAGTGCGCTGGCGGTGATTCTCTTCGGCGGCCGCCGAAAAAAGGCTGAGGGGAATGAGCCGGAGAATCAAACGTTGGAGTAAGCACTACACCGCGGGAGACCTATCCTGCGGTGTTTATTGGTTTGTTAGAGAGTTAATCGAATATGTGGGAATAAAAGGAAAACAGACACAAAAAATTTACAAACCGGGCTTTACTTTGTTGGGGAAAGTTGTATAATATAGATGGATATTCGCTGTGGTTTTCCAGTAAGCGGCGGATGTCCGGTTCTGAAAGAGAAAGGGGTTCTGGTCACAATGAAATTCAGTAAGGACAATTTGATTGCTTCGAGCGAATTGGTGGATGTTTATCGCTGCGGAGACACCTGCGTGAAGCTGTTCAAGGAAGGCGTGCGCAAAACCAATCCGCTGTATGAAGCGCTTACCCATTCCCGCGTGGAAGATACCCGGCTGCCGGTGCCGGTCATCCATGAGCTGTCGGTGATCGATGGCCGCTGGGCGATCCATATGGATCTGATTGAAGGCAAAACGCTGGCCGACCTGATGAAGGAAAACCCGGCCAATATGGATAAATATCTCAACGACATGGTGGATATCCAGCTGGAGATCCATTCCAAGAGTGTCCCTAAACTGAGCAAGCTTAAGGATAAGATGAGCCGTCAGATCAACTCCCTCACCGAAATCGACGATGTAAAGAAATATGAGCTGCTCACCCGGCTGGAAAGCATGCCCAAGCACACCAAGCTTTGCCATGGCAATTTTGTGCCGGAAAACATCATTTACAATGAAAAAGGCATGTATGTCGTCGACTGGATTGCGGCGCGGCAGGGCAATGCGAGCGCGGATGTGGGGCGGACCTACCTGCTTCTCAGTCTGCGGGATCCGGCATTTGCGGATAAATACCTCGATCTGTTCTGCAAGAAAACCAATACCGACCGGAAGTATGTACAGCGCTGGCTGCCGATCGTGGCAGCGGCGTATCTGCCGGATGCCAAACCGGAGGAGCACGATTTCCTGATGAAGTGGGTCGACGTGGTCGAATACGAATAAAGATACCGCCATACTAAAACAACAAAGGCGCTGGATATCTCCGGCGCCTTTGTATTTGGGTATCGGATTTTCACGTAATCCGCCACGCGCAGGTGGCAAGAGAGCCGCCAAAGGACAAAAAATGTAAATATTTTTATTCGGTTTTGGGCAAACAAGTGGGGGAAAGGCCGTTCAGACATTTAAGACAAAAAGATTTTGGATTTTCGTGGATGTTTCCTGCGAGTTTTTAGAGGATATATATACAAAAGCAAGATTTTTTTCAGACAAAATCGGCAAAACCCTAAATTGACTTTACCGGTGGGGGTTGGTATAATAAAGTTGTTAAAAAAATAACAAATCCTGACGGCACCGATTAAAGATGGAGGTCTGGAAAACATGGAAAAGAAAGAAAAGACGACAGCAGCGAACACCGGGCTGGTCGACAACGTCGATGCGCTGATTGCCAAAATGGCACAGGTACGTGAGGCGCAGCAGAAATTCGCGACCTATACCCAGGAGCAGGTCGATAAGATCTTCTTTGCAGCATCGGTGGCAGCGAATCAGGCGCGCATTCCGCTGGCCAAGATGGCGGTGGAGGAGACCGGCATGGGCGTGGTGGAGGATAAGGTTATTAAAAACCACTACGCGGCGGAATATATCTACAATCAGTATCGCGATACCAAGACCTGCGGCGTGATCGAATACGATCCGGCATACGGCGTCTCCCGCATTGCGGAGCCGCTCGGCGTTGTGGCGGCGGTTATCCCGACCACCAACCCGACTTCGACGGCGATTTTCAAGACGCTGCTCTGCCTGAAGACCCGCAACGGCATCATCATCAGCCCCCACCCGCGTGCGAAGAAAAGCACCATTGCAGCGGCGAAGATCGTTCTGGACGCGGCGGTTGCGGCCGGTGCGCCGGAAAACATCATTGCCTGGATTGACGTGCCGTCGCTTGAGTTGACCAATGAGGTCATGAAGAGTGCGGATATCATCCTCGCTACCGGCGGCCCGGGCATGGTTAAGGCGGCGTATTCCTCCGGCAAACCGGCGCTGGGCGTCGGCGCTGGCAACACCCCGGCGGTTATTGATGATACGGCTGACATCACGGTTGCGGTCAACTCCATAATCCATTCCAAAACCTTTGATAACGGTATGATCTGCGCTTCCGAGCAGTCGGTGATCGTGCTCGATAAGGTGTATGCGGCGGTCAAAAAGGAATTTGCGGATCGCGGCTGCTATTTTCTGAACCCGGAAGAGACCGACAAGGTGCGCAAAACGATTCTGATTAACGGCGCGCTCAATGCGAAGATTGTCGGCCAGAGGGCCCACACCATCGCAGCGCTGGCGGGGGTCGAGGTGCCGGAGAATACCAAGATCCTCATCGGTGAGGTGGAGAGCGTGGAGCTCGAGGAAGAATTTGCGCATGAGAAGCTCTCCCCGGTGCTTGCGATGTATAAGGCGAAGAATTTCGAAGATGCGGTCGCGAAGGCCTGCCGGCTGGTAGCGGACGGCGGCTATGGCCACACCTCCTCGCTGTACTGCAACGCGGTGACCGAAAGAGCCAAGATCGATGCCTTCGGCGCGGCGATGAAAACCTGCCGCATCCTGGTCAATACGCCTTCCTCTCACGGCGGCCTGGGCGACCTGTATAACTTCAAGCTGACGCCTTCCCTGACGCTAGGCTGCGGCTCCTGGGGCGGCAACTCGATTTCGGAAAACGTCGGCGTAAAGCATCTGCTCAACATCAAGACCGTGGCCGAGAGGAGAGAGAACATGCTGTGGTTCAGAGCGCCTGAAAAGGTTTACTTCAAGAAGGGCTGCCTGCCGGTCGCGCTCGGCGAGCTGAAAAACGTTATGGGCAAGAAGAAGGCCTTTATTGTCACCGACTCTTTCCTGTACAACAATGGCTACACTAAGAGCATCACCGATAAGCTGGACGAGATGGGCATCAAACACACGACCTTCTTTGATGTGGCGCCCGATCCGACACTTGCCTGCGCGATCGAGGGCACGAAGGCGATGAACGCCTTTGAGCCGGACTGCATCATTGCCATCGGCGGCGGCTCCGCGATGGATGCCGGCAAGATCATGTGGGTGATGTACGAGCATCCGGAAGTGGACTTTATGGACATGGCCATGCGCTTTGTCGATATCCGCAAGAGGGTGTACACCTTCCCGCATATGGGGGATAAGGCCTCCTTCATTGCGGTGCCGACTTCGGCCGGTACCGGTTCTGAGGTGACGCCCTTCGCAGTCATCACCGACGAAAAGACCGGCATTAAATACCCGCTGGCCGACTATGAACTGATGCCGGATATGGCGATTATTGATGCGGATCTGATGATGAACATGCCCAAGGGGTTAACCTCGGCTTCCGGTATCGACGCCTTGACCCATGCGCTGGAGGCGTATGCTTCGGTGATGGCGAGCGAATATACCGACGGCATTGCGCTTAAGGCGATGAAGTCGATCTTCACCTATCTGCCGCGTGCCTACGATAACGGCGCAAACGATCCGGAAGCTCGTGAGAAGATGGCGAACGCTTCCACAATGGCCGGTATGGCGTTTGCCAATGCCTTCCTGGGGGTCTGCCATTCGATGGCGCACAAACTGGGCGCGTTCCACCACCTGCCACACGGCGTGGCCAATGCATTGCTGATCACCGAAGTGATGCGGTTTAATGCCAACCCGGTGCCGACCAAGATGGGCACCTTCCCGCAGTACGCTTATCCGCATACGCTGGAGCGGTATTGCGAATGCGCGGATTTCCTGGGGATCAAGGGCAAGACCAATGAGGAGAAACTCGATAACTTCATCGCAGCGATCGAAGACCTGAAGGCTAAGGTGGGCATCAAGAAGACCATCAAGGATTACGGTATCGACGAAAAGGTGTTCCTGGATACCCTCGATGAGATGGTGGAGCAGGCGTTTGACGATCAGTGCACCGGCGCAAACCCTCGCTATCCGCTGATGAGCGAAATCAAGGAGATGTATCTGAAGGCCTATTACGGCAAATAAGTCTGACCGGTCAAAAGCGGGCGGAACCGATAGGATTCCGCCCGCTTTTGCTTGCAAGGGAATCCGTGCGCAGATGACCCGGGGAACGGTATATTATCAATCGTTAAAAGATCCCGCTGCCGGAAACACAGCCGCAGCGGGATCTTTTTTGCAGATTTACCGCGAGGTTTATTGAAATGCTGTGGCGATTCCTGTATAATAAATAGGATATTACAACGAGAGGCGCGGTCGGAATGAAAAAAATCGGGTTCGACAATGACAAATATCTCCGCATGCAGTCGGAGCATATCCGCGAGAGAATTTCCCAGTTTGGCGGCAAGCTGTATCTGGAGTTTGGCGGCAAGCTCTTTGACGACTATCACGCCTCCCGTGTGCTGCCGGGATTTCAGCCGGACAGCAAGCTGCGGATGCTTCTGCAGATCAAGGATCAGGTGGAAATCGTGATTGTCATCAATGCCGGCGATATAGAGAAAAACAAGCTGCGCGGCGATCTGGGTATCACCTATGATTTGGATGTGCTGCGGCTGATCGACGGCTTCCGCAGCATCGGGCTGTATGTCGGCAGTGTCGTGATGACCCGTTATCAGGGGCAGCCGGTGGCCGAGGCGTTTCAGGAGAGGCTGGAGTCGCTGGGGGTGAAGGTATACCGGCATTATCCGATTGAAGGCTATCCATCCAATATCGCGAAAATTGTCAGCGATGAGGGATATGGCCGCAACGAATTTATTGAGACAAGCCGCGAATTGGTGGTGGTAACCGCACCAGGGCCCGGCAGCGGCAAGATGGCCACCTGCCTGTCGCAGCTGTATCATGAGCACAAACGCGGCGTGCGTGCCGGATACGCCAAGTTTGAAACCTTTCCGATCTGGAATCTTCCGCTCAAGCATCCGGTCAATCTGGCCTATGAGGCGGCGACGGCCGACCTGGACGATGTGAATATGATTGATCCGTTCCATCTGGAGGCTTACGGTACCACCACCGTCAATTACAACCGGGACGTGGAGATTTTTCCGGTGGTCACGGCGATGTTTGAAAAGATTATGGGAACCTGCCCGTACAAGTCGCCTACCGATATGGGGGTGAATATGGCCGGCAACTGCATCGTTGACGACGAGGCAGTGCGGGAGGCTTCCTGCCAGGAAATCGTGCGCCGGTATTATACCGCGTTGTGCGGCCAGCGTCAGGGCGTGGTCAGTGAAGATGTCATCTATAAGCTGGAACTGCTGATGAAAAAAGCGGAGGTAACGGTGCATGACCGGGCCGTGATCGCGCCGGCGCTCCAGAAGGCGGCGCTTACCGGCGCGCCGGCTGCGGCAATGGAATTGCCGGACGGCACCATCGTTACCGGGAAAACGTCGGATCTGCTGGGAGCCTCGGCAGCCCTGCTGCTTAATGCGCTGAAGATTCTCGGCGGGATCAGCGACGATATTCATTTGATCTCTCCGGTGATCATCGAGCCGATCCAGCATCTGAAGGTTTCCCATCTCGGCAACCGCAATCCGCGCCTGCATACCGATGAAGTGCTTATTGCCTTGTCGATCTGCGCGGCTACCAACCCGACGGCGGAGCTTGCGATGGAGCAGCTTGCCCGGCTGCGCGGGTGTGAGGTGCATTCCTCGGTTATCCTGTCTGCGGTGGATGAACGGGTGTTCCGGCGGCTGGGAATCAATATCACATGCGAACCGCGTTACCAGACATCAAAACTGTATAATGTCTGATTGCCTTTGGCCTTATTGAGGTTCAGATATTCAATACAGCAGCCGCAGAGCCATAGGGCACTGCGGCTGTTGTGTACAGGCATTCATTTTGTCATAGAAAAACGGTACGCTTCCTCAAGCCATCCGATTAACTCGTCGTCGATTTCCTCCTCGCGCTGTATAAGGACATGGTGCGTCCAGCGGTTGGGGTAGGCTTCAACGGCCTGTGCAATGCGGGAAGACTCTTTTTTGTGCCCCAGCCCAAAGGATACCAGCAAGTAAGTCTGCGGCCAGCCCCTGACTCTTCTCCAGGGGAGGGAAACGGCGGCAAAAACATACCGGCTGCGGAAGGATATTTGTGTTTTGGCAACCTTGACGCTCGGTTCAGGGCAGAAGACTCTTATTTTTTCCCGTAGTTTCTCATATAACGGGATTAGCTGCGGCATGGTATTAAAAAACATCCATTCATCCTGAAGCAATCTTTTCGCCCCCTCGGCAGGATCCCTAAAAATGTAAGAACGATATTTCAGGTTGATCATATCAAAAATCGGTTTAAAAAGCAAATTGCTCATGGGCGGCCGTCCGTTTGGCGTCTTCACTTTTTCGGCAGACAAGGATAAGAGGTGGTTTTTGTGTATGGGATTCGATTTAACGTTCCCAATGCGTATGGCCAGATTTTAGAGAGGGTTTTGCGCAACGTAAAGGTTGAAGATTATGACTGGTTTATTGAGTATGAGGACATTCTTGTGGAACCCGTTACCGAAGGAAAGAATTTGTTTGATGAGAAAGTGTTGACAGGCGTTGATTTTAAGCGGCAAATCCGTACTGGATCATACTATGTGGTCTTCTTAAGACTATATGCGTTTCCGGCAGGAGCAAAGATTACGCCGATCAATTCTTTCAAAGAATATTTCAGCAGCGATTGTGAATTGATGATATTTTTTACTGATGCCATTTTTGTGGAGCTGTATGCCAAAAAAGAGGATCTTCTTGAGAAGATATGTTGGACTGCGCAAGAAGAATGTTTTACGGAGAGGGAATTTATAAATGAGTTTGGAGGTAAAGATAATGATTTACTGCCTCAGCCGTGAACATAACAGGCTATAAATATAACGACAGAGAAAGAAGGCTTTTTATGTTTATGGCAGAAGGTTATCCGCGCGAAGAGTATTTGGAAGTGCCGGAGGGCAGTGTTGAATTTCCCAAAGAGATATGCATAGCTTACGCTGTTTGCTCGAATAATTGTGGGAATGCCGAATTTATCGTGGACGGATCATCCCAAGTATGCCAGTACTGCGGCCGGCTTCTTTTCCGGACAGAGGTTAAAAAATATAAATTAACCGAAGAAAAATAACCCTCGTTTGCCCTTTCCCTTTGCGGAAAAATCCTGTATACTGTACCCTGAGATTGCCAGTCTGTGCGGAACGTGTTTGGAGGGATAAGCGATGGGACGGAGAAACCGGACTTTTTTAACGGCGGCCATACTGCTTTGTACGGCTGCTGTTGCGGGATGTCATGTCCCGCCGGCGGCAAGTAATGTTCCAGCACCGTATGAGCGAGTGGATCCGCCGGCCTCATCTTCGCCTGAGATTGTGGAAGAACCCGTCATTCCCGGGGCGCAGGAATATGCTCCCGACTGGGAAGGCTGGACGGAATGGGATAATGCTCCGGAGTGGGAGGAATACCTGCAGCAGATCGCAGGGAATGAAGGAGAAAACGTCAATATCCCGGACGTACCGCCAGAGGATACGGTTCCTCCCTCGGATGCACCGCCGGTGTCTGCCGATGACCCGCCGCCGGAACATGGCTGGTATACCGATGGAGATAAGCGGTATTTCTATTATGAAGGCCAACCGGTGACGGGCTGGCAGACAATGGATACCGTGCGGTACTATTTTGATGAGGACGGCGTACTGCTCAGCCGTGTGGGAATTGATGTTTCCTCGTTTCAGCGCGATGTGGACTGGCAGGCGGTAAAAGAATCCGGAGTGGAGTTTGCGTTTATCCGCGCCGCCTTTCGCGGTTGGGGCGACGCCGGTAATCTGGTGGTGGATCCCTATTTTGAGCAGCACATCGCCGAGGCGACGCAGGCGGGGATTGACTGTGGCGTATATGTTTATTCGCAGGCGGTGAGCGCCGAAGAGGCGCGTGAAGAGGCGCGCTTTGTGCTGGAGGCTGTGGCGGGATACACGCTGACCTATCCGATTGTCTACGATACCGAGTGGCAGCCGGTGGAGGAAGCGCGCACCAACCATGCGGAACTCAACCGGGCCAAACGAACCGAAATGGCGCTGGCTTTTTGTGACGAGATCCGCGGGGCCGGATACTATCCGATGGTTTACTCGAATAAAAAATGGTTTCAGATGGCACTGAACACCCGGGAAATCACCGCCACAGAAGACGTCTGGCTGGCTCATTTTACCGACAGTACCGATTTTCCGTTCCGCTACCGGATCTGGCAGTATACCAGCTGTGGAACCGTGGACGGGATCACCGGAAATGTGGACCGCAATGTGGGACTGTTTGACTATCCGACATACCTGCGGGAAAACGGGTATAATCATCTGCAATAGGGTGGTGAGCGCAATGGATTCCCTGACCATGATACGGGATATGCTTAAGGAGGCAAGCCGGATTACGCTTGTCAGCCTTGCGCTGGTTTCGTTGGTAGGCGGCTATGCCGTGACCAGGCGTACCTTTCCGGGGCAGCGCGCGAAGCGTTATGCCTTTTGCGTCGTTGCCATAGTGGCGGTGTGGCTGTGCTTAGTGGCGGTTCACAAGGCGCTGATGGACAGCCTATATGTACCGGAGTGGGGAACCTGGATACTCGACGGTATTTTGCTGGCGGCTGCGGTGTGGTGGCTGATCCGTTACCGGCTCGGGGACGAAAAAAAGGTCACGCCGCCCACATCCGATTTAATGGAAGCCCCCCGTGCGCTGCAGAAAGGAGCAGCGAGCACGAAGGAAAATACCGACGAAGAAGATTCGGACATCTGAGGAAACAGAGCTGGTTTTTTCGGCTGTCATCTGCCAGCGGTCTCAATTACGCTAAAATCATGGAAGAAACGCTGTTCTCGGGAGGGTCCGAACCGTATGAACGCTCGGAAGACTAGGGGGATAACATGGAGATCGGGAGGAATACCATGAAGTGGGAAAAGCTGCCGTTTTCTGCGCTGCGCGTCAGCGGGGATCTGGCCTACCGCATCGTCAAGAACGCCGCCCGGCTGGAAAGCGGCTGGTATAAGCCGGATATGGTTTTTAAAGCGGACCAGGCGGGCTGGCCGGCGGACTGGGAGGGACGCACAATCCTGGCGCTGACGATGCTGGCACAGGTGAGCGGGCGCGAACCAGCGTATCTGGAACGCATTATGGATCAGCTTGAAGGCAGGCTGAACAGCCGGGGATATCTCGGCAAGGAGCTGCCTGCCGGCGTATTGGATGAGCAGCAGTTCTCGGGACATAACTGGCTGCTGCGGGGATTGCTGGAATATGCGGCGTGGAAGCAGGATGCGCACGCCGCCCGGCTGGCCGACCGTATTGTCGAATCCCTCTATCTTCCCGCTGTGGGCTATTACGCGGACTATCCGACAGACCCGGCCGTGCGGGAGCGCTCGGGCGGTGCCGCCGGCAACCGCACCGGTACACTGGTCGGACATTGGTATACCTCCACCGACATCGGCTGCGCCTTTATGGCGCTCGACGCGCTGAGCCTGTATTATGAACGTACCGCAGACAGGCGGGTGAAACGGCTTCTGGAGGAAATGATCGCCGCCTTCCGCCGGATCGATTTTGTCGGCGCGTCCATGCAGACGCATGCGTCCCTATCGGCTGCGCGCGGCATTCTGCGCTTTTATGAAAGCACCGGCGACGAAAGCTGCCTTCAGACGGTCATAGAGCTGTTTTCCCTGTATTGCCGGGAAGGCATGACCGAGAATTACGCCAACGATAACTGGTTTGGCCGTCCGGAATGGACCGAACCGTGTGCCGTGATCGATTCGTATATGCTCGCTTCGGGGCTGTTTGACAATACCGGAGAACTTCGTTATCTTCGTATGGCGCATCGCATTTTGTATAACGCCATGTGGTTCGCGCAGCGCAGCAACGGCGGGTTTGGCTGTGATAGCTGTGTTGGGGCGCAGGAGCCGCTTCTGCATCCGAAAGAAGAATATTTTGAAGCTTACTGGTGCTGTACCATGCGCGGCGGTGAAGGGCTGGCGCGGGCAGCGGAAAACATGGTGCGTATGGATGCGGACACCCTGTATATCCTGCATCCGGGTGACCTGGATATTGCGCTTCATGTCCAGCATGTGCGGTTGCGGGCGGATTTCCCGCGGGATACCCGCATTGTGCTGGATATGGAGGGGGAGGGGAGCTGGAAAAGCGTACGGCTGTACCTTCCGGAGGGGGCGGATTCGGTCCGCATTTTGCAGGGAGAAGGGGAAGAGGCTGTTTCGGCCGGTTTGGATGAGGGGAGTATAACCATCCCGTTTTGCCCCGGCGGCCGAACAGAAGTTACCTATTCTCTTTCGCTGCGGACGGAAGCTCCGCTGCGTGAACGCGCGAAGACATTTGGCGTGAAGTACCAGTATGGGCCGTTGCTGCTCGGCACACAGACCGACGCGGCTTTGCCGATCGTGCCGGAGCACTTCGAGGCGCTCGGACAGGGCCGCTTCCAGGTTGCGCAGACGGATTACATTCTGGAGCCGCTCGGCGGCATGATCGATCGGGAAAACGGAGACGATCGCCGCTGCTGCATGCAGGTGCTCTTCGGTGGTAACCGGTGAATATCACCGTATGTAAATTAAGCCCTCTGGAAATGTATCCGTGCATTTCCAGAGGGCTTTTGTACGGGAATCGGTTACTGCTTTTTCCTGCGGCGGGGTGCAGTCAGCGAATAGCTGTGGGCGATCATTTCCTGCAATTCAGCTTCCGGTACGTCACCGTCGAGGACAATCGTATTCCAGTGCGTCTTGTTCATATGATAGGCCGGCGTGACGTCCCGGTACACATGCCGGTAAAAATCCGCCTGCTGCGGATCGCATTTCAGGTTAATACAGGGAACGCCGTGCACGCGGATGAGCAGCCCGAACCACTTGCGGTTGTCCCGATGACGCAGAACGATGGTGTCCCCGTCAAAGGGGGCGTCCGCGGCCGCGCCGGGAAAAGTGAGGGCGAACTCAATGCAGGATTCCGCCGTCATGAGGTTCGCCTCCCTCGCTGTCCAGATCAAGGGGATAGGGAACGGCGGAGAGCTCGATGCTGAATTCCACACCGCTGCCATATGCCGTCTGCGCCTTGTTCTGCACGGTGTACGGCATGTGATGTGCCTGCATGATAGCAGCGACCACCGACAGGCCGATCCCGTTTCCGCCGTACGCGCGGGTGCGGGCTTTGTCGCTTTTATAGAAGATTTCCCAGATGTGAGGGATATCAGCCTCCGGCAGAGCAGGACCGGTGTTGAAAACCGACAGTTTTACCCGCTGACCGGGTATGTTCCGGATGGCGCATTCAATTGTTCCGCCGTCCGGAACGTGATGCAGCGCGTTGGACAGATAATTGTTTAGCACATGCTCGATCAAAAAGGGATCTGCCCAGACGGTTACCGGAGCGGAATAGGCTTTTGTCAGATGGATGTCCCTCTTGGCAAACGACGGCGCATTTTTCTGCAGCAGGTTGTCGAGCAGCTCGGCGACGTCAAAGCTTTCCGGCTCCAGCTGTTCGCTGCCGGATTCCAGCTGCATCAGAGAGGTCATTTTTCTTATTAGCTGGGACATCTTCTGCGCTTCGTCTTCGATCACTTCACAATAGTAATCGCGGTTTTCCGCGCCGTCGGCGATATCCTCGCGCAGCCCTTCGGCGTAATTCTGAATCAGGGCGATCGGCGTTTTTAGCTCATGGGAGACGTTTGCAATAAAAGCACGGTGGGCGGCGTTCTGTTTTTCCTTTTGCCGGATATCCTGCTCCAGCCGCAGGTTGGCCGCACGCAGCTCGGATATAACCCTCTCCAGCGATTCCGACATCGAATTGATGCTGTTGCCGAGGTCGGCGAGCTCATCGCTGCCGCGGCCATTGTAGCGGTCGCTGAAATCCAACCGGGCGACACTGCCGGCAACGCGTGAGAGCGCACGGATCGGCCGGGTAAAGGTGCGCGCCATCCAGAAGGTCAGCAGCCCTCCCAGCAGAAGCGATATCGAGCCGGAAATCAGGAGGAACTGGTTGGTGATGCCGACACTGTCCTCGATCGAGGCGACCGAAGTGCGCATGAGGATCAGGTCTTCATTATTCAGCTTACCGCTCAGGGTGATAAAATGGGAATTCAAACGGGTGTCGTCGGTAACCTCCAGCTTGTATTCCCCGGGCAATAAAGGCGACTGTGCGAGAGAGCCGTAGGGTGGGGAAAGCAGCAGCCGGGATTCATTGGTTTTCACAGGGCTGTAATCGTATTTCAGGAGGTTCGGCGGGCTCCAGATGACTGTGCTGATATTCTGGCTGATGCTCAGTTCATACAGGGTATCCCCGATGGAAATCTCTTCATCGGAGAGCGCGTTGACGGTGGTAAAGGCATGGATAAGCGATTTTTCCTTTGCCTTCTGGTAATAGGAAACCAACACAAAGTTGTTCAGCAGCCAGTTGAATAGCATCATCAGGCATATGCACAGCAGTACGCTGCCGGAGAGCTTCCAGAGGATGGAGGAATGCAGTTGCCGGTGGGAATGCTTTGCAGACATGAGAGGCCTCCTTGTGCAGCTTACGGCTCGAATTTGTAACCGATGCCGCGGATGGTTTTGATATATTCCCCACGCGCGCCGAGCTTGCTGCGGAGCTTTTTGACATGGGTATCCACCGTGCGTGCGTCTCCATAATAGTCATAACGCCAGACGTTGTCGAGGATTTTGTCCCGCGACAGCGCCACGCCGGTGTTGGCAACCAAATAGTTGAGCAGTTCAAATTCGGTATAGGTCAGTTCCACCGGACAGCCGTCCACCCGCACCTCGCGGCCGGCTGTGTTGATATCCAGGCCGGCTGCCTGTGCCGGGGCTTCGGCGGGCGCCGCAGTTCCGCGGCGGAAGACCGCCTCGATGCGTGCCAGCAGGATTTTCAGGCTGAACGGCTTGGCGATGTATTCGTCGACACCAAGGGAAAAACCATGAAGCTCGTCCTCCTCTTCGCCGCGCGCGGTAAGCATGATGATCGGCACATCCGATTCCGCACGAAGTTCCCGGCAGACCTCCCATCCGTCCTTTTTGGGCATCATGACATCCAGCAGGACCAGGTGAGGCCGCTCGCGGCGAAAGATTTCCAGCGTCTGCTCTCCGTCCTCCGCTTCGAGGACGGCATATCCTTTGATGCGCAGATAGTCGGCAATTACCCTGCGCATGCGCAGCTCATCATCGGCAATGAGTATTTTCTTTGCAGCGGCTGTTTCCATCAGCGGCACCTCACTTTGCAATAAAACCCTTCATCCATGTTATTTGTATACCAGTATACCACAAACCGCCGGAAAAAGAAAATCCCCCTTTCCACGAAAAGAAAAGGGGGAAGCGAATGCGCGTCAAAAGGCTCTTCAGCGCTGAATCAGGGTGCCGCCGCCGGAGGCGAGATGAAGGATCTCCTCTGCGCTGGTATGACAGGCGTCACCCGGGATGCTGTGCTTCAGGCAGCTTGCCGCGGCGGCGAATTCGATGCTTTGGGCATAAGAGAACTCTTTTTGCAGCGCATAAATCAAACCGGCCACAAAGCTGTCGCCGCCGCCTACACGGTCGACGATATGCATCGAATAGCTGCGGCTGAAAAAGCATTCACCGTCGGCGTAAAGCATGGCTGAGAAATCGTTGTCGCTCGCTGATACCGAACGTCGGCGGGTAAGCGCCACATAACGACAGCCGTAACGCGAGCACAGCTGCCGGGCGGTTTGCCGGCAGGCCTCGCGTGCGCTGTCCTCCGAACCGTCGGGGGGCAGCGGAATGCCGAATACGTCGGCTGCCTGACCGGGATTGGAAATGCAGAGATCAACGTACGGCATGATTTTATCAAGCAAGGAAAAAGCCTTGTCACGTGACCATAGGCTGCTGCGGTAGTTGGGGTCAAAGCTGATCGGGATATGCCGCTCTCGGGCCGCCTGGCAGGCCCGCAGGCAGGATTCCGCTGCCGCTTCACCGAGAGCTGGGGTTATGCCCGTAAAGTGAAACCACTTGGCATCTTTAAAAATCTTATCCCAGTCAAACTCCTCCGGTGAAGCCTCGGCAAAGGAGGAGCCGGCCCGGTCGTAGATGACCTTGGAAGCGCGCTGTGCAGCACCGTTTTCCAGAAAATAGACACCGATGCGCTTGCCGCCGCGCAGGACATACTGCGTGTCAACACCGTAGCGGCGCAGTTCGTTGAGCGCGGCCTGGCCGATTGCATGCTCGGGCAGCTTGCTGACAAATGCAACATCTTCGCCCAGTTCAGCCATCAGAACGGCAGTGTTGGCCTCACCGCCGCCGTATACCACGTCAAAACGGTCAGCCTGCACAAAGCGTTTGTGCTGTTCAGGAGACAGGCGGAGCAAAAGCTCACCGAAAGCAATGGTTTTGGCCATACCGATCACCCCTTTGCGAGCGCCGCCGCCTGGGCGGTCAGCTGTTCTATTTCGGCAAAGCGGCCCGCGTTTATCTTATCCTGCGGCACCATCCAGCTGCCGCCGCAGGCAAAAACGGCCGGACAGGCCAGGTACTCACGGACATTCCCCGGGTTTATGCCGCCGGTCGGCATAAACCGCACCATGCCATACGGCGCGGACAGGGCCCGGATCATTGCGACGCCGCCGGCCGCTTCGGCGGGAAAGAACTTCAGCCACGTCAGACCGTAGGATAATGCCCGCTCAACCTCAGACGGGGTGCACACGCCCGGCAGAATCGGGTATCCCTTTTGCAGGCAGTGTTCCACTACTGTCGGATTGAAGCCGGGACTCACCAGAAACCGGGCGCCTGCCTGTATGGCGGCATCGGCCTGACCGGCGGTCAGGATCGTACCGGCGCCGACAAACATGTCCGGATATGCTGCGCTGACAGCAGCAATTGAGGCGGCGGCGGCCTCGGTGCGGAAGGTGATCTCCGCGCAGGGCAGCCCTCCTCGGATCAGCGCCTGCGCAAGGGGCGGGGCGTTTTCTGCCCGGTCTAGCTGAATGACGGGTACGATACGGTAAGCAGATAGCGTGTCCGCAATCATGAAAGGTCCTCCTTGTCTCATATTACGAAACAATATATCATTATATAAGACAAATATTATTCTACAGAAAAACGGAGAAAAGTCAAGGGCGTTGTTTACGTCCCCCGGTTATGGTAAAATAAGAGAAATGACGGATAGGAGGGCGGAATATGGCGGAGCAAACCGTACAATCCATTGAACGCTGCTTTACCCTGCTGGAACAGCTGGCGTCTCGCGGACGGCTCGGTGTTTCCGAGCTCAGCCGGCTGACTGGTCTGCATAAAGCGACGGTATACCGGCTGCTGCAGACGCTGCTGGAACTGCAGTATGTACGGCAGGGGGAGGATGGACGATATGAATTGACGCTCAGGCTTGTGCGGTTGTCCTCGGGGTTACTGGAGCAGAAGGACCTGCCGCGGCGGATGCATCCCTACCTGGTCCGGCTTGCGGAAGAAACCGGCGAAACGGTGCATCTTGTCCAGCGGGAAGGCAGCCGGATTGTGTACCTGGATAAGGTGGAATCAGACCGCAACGCGGTACGGATGGTGTCCCGCGTGGGAATGGTGCGCGATATGCCGTGTACTGCGGTAGGGAAGGCGATTCTCGCCTCGTGGGGTGCCGGAGAGATACAGGACTTTTGGAAGCGAAATCCACCGCAGCCGGTTACCGCGCGGACGATTACCGATCTCGGTGCATTTCAGCACGAGCTGGAGGTAATCCGGCAGCGGGGCTTTGCTATCGACCGGGAGGAAAACGAAGCGGGCGTGTGCTGCGTTGCGGCGGCATTGCGGGACGAGAGCGGACGTTACACCTACGCCTTCAGCATCTCCGCGCCGGCGGAGCGGATGCCGGAAGAACGGCTGATGCGGCTGGGAGAACGGCTGCTGTTCATGCGGCGGCAAATGGAGAATGGTGCTGAACCGTAAAATAAAAAAGCCGGACATATGGTAGCTACGCAGAAAACAGTATCGACCAACAAACCAAATTAAGGTAGCCGCCATTGAGAGCGTAAGCGATTTATCTAATTGCGCCCTCTGGTTGCCTATCGGCAAAGACAGAATGCCGTCAAGGACGCTTGCAAAGCGAAGAGTTTGTCCTTGACGACATTTTTGTTTTGCTATTTGCTCGACAAACTGAAAGTTAACGATTCATTCTTCGTTCATACTCATCGATCAACAACGGTTGTATCAATGGATATGTCCAAGCAATAGGCAATTTATCAAACAATACTATTTTTTCTATTTCACTATGCAAATCGCCTTCAAATGCTTTGATATCTGCAAAATAAAGCATTCCATATGTCTGAACAGCACCCCATTTGTTAGACAGTATGGTATACTGAATAACAAGTGGGGTGA
>USCI01000015.1 GCA_900553255.1 uncultured Oscillospiraceae bacterium
AACCGTCCGGGGGACGGTTCAAGCATGGGAAACCCTATCAAGGGGTTTCCCGATGCGGCGGGGAACCGCCGCATAATCATAGACAGAAGCCCCGCCGGAAGCATGATGGTTTCCGGCGGGGCTTTTCGGTTTTCCCAAACGAGCGGGGCAATCATTTGCTTTCATTGAAACGGTCAATTATGGTGATGAGGGTGAGCAGGTCGCGGTCGGGCAGGTCTTTCATACCGTCAAGCGCTTTCTGAATTAAAATCGGGTTGGTGATACCGTCGTCGAAAAACTGCTGCGGCGTAATACCGAAATATTCGCACATATAAAGGAACTCGCTCATGGAGGGGAGGGATTTTCCGGAGGTTATAGACCGAATATAGTTGCGGTTGTTTCCCATCTCTATGCTGACCTGATATTCAGCAACACCTTTTTCTCTACACAATTGTGCTACCCTTTTTTGAATAAATTCCCTGTCCATAATGAGCCTCCTTATTAACTTGGTAACGACGGGAATATGGCACGCCGTTTACACGGCGTGCAGGGGAACCCCCGGCGAGGGAACGAGGACGGCGAAGCCGTCCTCAGGAAGTTCGTCGCCAAGCGACGAACGTTCCTCCCGGGGATGTTTGCCGCTTGGCGGCAAACTCCCGCAGGAAGCTCTGTTTCCTGCATCCCTCCTGCGCATAATGTGCGTCTGATTTCGCGTCCGATGGACGCGACGAGGGCGCTGCCCCTCGACCCCGCCGCCTTTTGAAAAAGGCGGGCGAAAACTTTTATTATGCTTTTTTATTGAATACCGGTGTATAAATCTAGTTTATTCTATGTGTTGAAGCGAAATTCAATATTCAAAATAGATTTTCAATTGAATAATCAATATTAAAAATATATAATTAACGAGAATCGGAGATTGTAACAAGAATGGAGGCCTGAATATGCGTTTTCGAGGATGCGCAGTCTGGGGGACGAAAGAGATTCCCCCGCGGGATACGGAAAAGATTACCCGGCGTTTGCGGGGAGAACTGGAACACGCCGTTTGTCAGGGCTTTACGGATTTTTTTGTCGGCGGACTATCGGTGTTCAGCCGCCTGGCTGCCGAGCAGCTTCTCGAACTGCGCGGGCAAAACTATCCCGTTATGCTGGAAATGGTTCTGCCCTACTGGGAAGCCCTGCCCCGTCTGTCCGCAGGGGAACACGAAAAGTGGCTTGCTGTACTTTCGGCAGCCGATCGGGTGGATATCGCCTATTCCATGACTGAACCGCTGATTCCCGAACGCCTTGCCCAGCGGATGCTGTATAAAAGTGAACGCTGTATTGTTTACGGAGTGCCGCCGGTGGTGGGAGATTTTGCCCGTTATATCGGCAGCGAATGGATCGAGTTGTAAGGCCTTTCTTCACCTTCCCATTTATGGTATACTGAAAACAAGAAACATCTTTATTTAAAAATTTTCGCCGGCCTTTTTGAAAAGGCCGCGGGGTCCGGGGCAGCGCCCCGCCGGAAAGGCTGTGAAAACCTATGCCCGCCAACATCGACGATCTGTTATCCCGCGTGCGTGCGGCGGTTCAGCGCTACGACATGATCGCGCCCGGCGACCACGTGGCAGTCGGCGTGTCCGGCGGCAAGGACAGCGTGCTGCTGCTCGCGCTGCTCGCCCGGCTGCGCCGCTTTTATCCCGTCCCGTTCACCCTGACCGCGATCACCCTCGATCCCGGCTTTGGCGGCGAGGAGGGGGATTACAGCTCTATCGCGGCGCTGTGCGAACAGCTTGAGGTGCCCTATGTGCTGCGGCGTACCCGGCTGTATGAGGTCGTTTTTGAACAACGCCGGGAAAGCAACCCGTGCAGCCTGTGCGCACGCATGCGCCGCGGCGCATTGCACAAGACGGCCGCGGAATGCGGCTGCAACGTCGTCGCGCTCGGCCATCATCAGGACGACGCCGCCGAAACCCTGCTGATGAATCTGCTTTCCGGCGGCACACTCGGCTGCTTTTCGCCCAAAACCTGGCTAGACCGCCGGAAGCTCACCCTGATTCGTCCGATGGTGTTCCTGAAAGAGACCGAAATCGCCGCCTGCGTACGCAGGGAGGAACTGCCGGTGGTCAAATCCCGCTGCCCCGCCGACGGCTGCACCAACCGCCAGCAGACCAAGCAGCTGATCGATACGCTCGAAAAAACCTATGGCGCTATCCCCGAAAAGCTCATCGGCGCGATGCAGAAGCGGGGGCTCAGCGGCTGGTGATGCACCGCTGCCGCAGAGGCAAAAATTCCCCGTTTTCCACCGGTTGTCCGCTTGACATTCCCACGCCGCGGATGGTATACTAACTAAGGTTATACCCGTATGCACTGCCGCTCGGACAAAGGCTTAATCCGAGAAGAAAGAATGGCCGCTTCCGCCCGTTTCCCGGGTGCCGGAGCGGCGCAAAGGAGGACCGGAATTTTGAAGAAGTTTCATGTCCAGGAGATCGCCAAATCTCCCCGCATCGACCGGCTGAAGGAGCAGCTGTTTGCCCAGATGCCCGAGCTGGAGGCGGATCGCGCGGTTCTGCTTACCGAGTCCTACCGGCAGACCGAGGATCTGCCGATGATCACCCGGCGCGCCCGGGCGTTCGCCCATCTTATGGCCAACATCCCGATCGTCATCCGCGATGACGAGCTGGTGGTCGGCGCCAACAGCATAAAGCCCCGCAGCTCGCAGGTCTATCCCGAGTTTTCCTATCAGTGGGTCGAGGACGAGCTCGACACGATGGAACACCGCGAGGCCGATCCCTTCCATATTTCGGAGGAAACCAAGACCGCGCTGCGGCAGGTGTTCCCGTACTGGAAGGGCAAGACCACCAGTGAACTGGCTACCGCGTACATGACGCCGCAGACCATCGCGGCCATCAACCACAACATATTCACCCCCGGCAACTATTTCTATAACGGTATCGGCCACGTGACGGTGGACTACGGCAAGGTACTGCGCGTCGGCCTGAAGGGGATCGCCGCCGAGGCCAAGGCCGCGCTCGACAGGCTTTCGGTCGCGGACGGGGACTATGTTACCCGCAGCGCTTTCCTGCGGGCGGTCATCGAGAGCGTCGAGGCCGCGTGCGCCTATGCGCGCCGGTATGCCCGGCTGGCTGAGGATATGGCCGGCCGCTGCACTGATGAGACGCGGCGGCAGGAGCTGCTGACCATCGCGAAGAACTGCGCGCGTGTGCCGGAGCAGCCCGCCCGTTCCTTCTGCGAGGCGGTGCAGTCGTTCTGGTTCATCCAGACCATCCTGCAGATGGAATCCAACGGCCATTCGATTTCGCCCGGCCGTTTCGATCAGTATATGTATCCGTATTATGAGGCGGATATCCGCGAAGGACGGGTGACCCCTGAATTTGCGCAGGAGCTGCTCGACTGCGTGTGGATTAAATTCAACGATCTTAACAAGGCACGCGATGCTGCGTCGGCGAAAGGGTTTGCCGGCTACAGCCTGTTCCAGAATCTGTGCGTCGGCGGCCAGGACGTCAACGGCAACGACGCGACCAACGATTTGTCGTTTATGTGCATCCAGGCGACGATGCACGTCCTGCTGCCGCAGCCGTCCTTCTCGGCGCGGGTGTGGAACGGCTCGCCGCAGGAATTTCTGCTCAAGTGCGCGGAGCTGACCCGCACCGGCGTCGGCCTGCCGGCCTATTACAACGATGAGGTCATCATCGAGGCGCTGATGAGCCGCGGCCTCTCGCTGCAGGATGCGCGCGACTACAACATCATCGGCTGCGTGGAGCCGCAGAAGGCCGGGAAAACCGACGGCTGGCACGACGCGGCGTTCTTCAACATGTGCCGCCCGCTGGAGATGGTGTTCTCCGACGGGGAGGACGAGGGCGAGCAGATCGGCCCGCATACCGGCGATGTGACCGGGATGAAGACTTTCGACCAGTTCTTTGAGGCCTACCGCGCCCAGATGAAGTATTTCATCGAGCTGATGGTCAACGCCGACAACGCAATCGACGTCGCACACGCCACGCGTGCACCGCTGCCGTTCCTGTCGAGCATGGTCGAGGACTGCATCGGCCGCGGCAAGAGCGTGCAGGAGGGCGGCGCGATTTACAACTTCACCGGCCCGCAGGGCTTCGGGATTGCGAACATGACCGACGGTCTGCTGGCGGTGCGCAAGCTCGTCTACGAGGATAAGTCGGTGAGTATGGCGGAACTGCGGGATGCCCTGCGCCACAACTTCGGGCAGGGCGAGGCCGCCGCGGACGTGCCGGGTATGCCGGCCGATCAGGCGACCGCCGCAACCGAAAAGATCGTTCAGGAAATCATGGCTACCGGCCATACCGTGTCCGATCAGCAGATCCGCGAGATTTATCAGGGCCTTGTGAGCGGGCGCAGTACGGCCGGCGACAACCGCCGCTATGCCGAGATCCGCGAGATGATCGAGGCGCAGCCGCATTTCGGCAACGATATCCCCGAGGTGGATGCCTTCGCCCGCGAGGTGGCGTATGTGTATACCCGCCAGCTCGAAAAATACCGCAACCCGCGCGGCGGCATGTATCAGGCGGGACTGTATCCGGTTTCGGCCAACGTGCCGCTCGGCCAGCAGACCGGCGCCACGCCGGACGGCCGGCTCGCACACACACCGATTGCGGATGGCGTTTCACCGGCATCCGGCCGCGATGTGAAGGGACCCACTGCTGCTGCCAACTCGGTGGCGCGGCTGGATCACTATATCGCGTCCAACGGTACGCTGTTCAACCAGAAGTTCCATCCCTCCGCCCTCAGCGGGCAGAGCGGGCTGCAGGCGTTTGTGTCGCTGATCCGTGCCTATTTCGACCAGAAGGGCAGCCATATGCAGTTCAATGTCGTCAGCCGGGAAACCCTGCTCGACGCGCAGAAGCACCCCGAAAAGTATCGTTCGCTGGTCGTCCGCGTCGCGGGCTACAGCGCGCTGTTCACTTCGCTGTCCAAGTCGCTGCAGGACGACATCATCAACCGTACCGAGCAGCATTTCGCGGAATAACGCCGCATACGGCAGGATCCTCCCGGCCGCTCAGGCCGGAGGGATCCGGAAAGGCATTACATGGATCAGAAAACACTGGAAACAACCGGCCGGATTTTCAACATCCAGCGGTATTCGATTCACGACGGCCCCGGCATCCGCACAATCGTGTTTCTCAAGGGCTGTCCGCTGCGCTGCCGCTGGTGCTGTAATCCGGAGTCGCAGAGCTTTGCCATACAGGAAATGCTCACACGCGGCAAGCGCGAGGTGGTTGGGCGCGATGTGACGGTGCAGGAAGTGCTCGAAGAGGTGATGAGCGATCAGCCGTATTACCGGCGGTCGGGTGGCGGTGTTACCCTGTCCGGCGGTGAGGCGCTGGTGCAGCCGGATTTCGCGACGGCACTGCTGGACGCCTGCCAGTGGCAGGGGATTACCACGGCGGTCGAGACGACCGGCTTTGCGCCGTTTGAGACGGTGGAGCGCTTTCTGCCGCGGCTCGATTATGTGCTGATGGACATCAAGCACATGGATTCCGGCAAGCACAAGGTGTTCACCGGCCAGCCCAACGAGCTGATTCTCGAGAATGCGCGAAAAATCGCGCAGCAGCATCCGCATCTGACCATCCGCACGCCGGTGGTGCCCGGCTTCAACGATACACCCGACGAAATCGCGGCGATTGCGCGGTTTGCGGCGTCGCTGCCCGGTGTCAAGGGGCTGCATCTGCTGCCGTATCACCGGCTCGGTGAGGGCAAGTATGAGGGGCTTGGCAGGGATTACGACCTCAAAGGCGTTTTGCCGCTCGACAACGAACGCATGCAGGTGCTGCTCGAGGCAGCGGAGCCGTTCGGTATCCGCTGCCAGGTCGGCGGATAAGCTTACATCATCAGGAAAGGAGGATCTCATATGGAACCGCATCCGGTTTACGGCGATAAGCTGAGGGTGATTCAGGAGCTGGTACCCGGCAAACAGATTACCCTTGCGCATATTATCGCGAATCCGCAGGAGATCCTTTACCGCAAGCTCGGGCTGGATCCATCAGTCGAGCGTGGGCACAGCGCCATCGGCATTGTAACCCTCAGCCCGGCGGAAACCGCCATCATCGCCGCAGACGTGGCGATCAAAACGGCCGGCGTTGAGCTCGGCTTTGTCGACCGGTTCAGCGGTACGCTGATTATCCTCGGGCTGGTTTCCGAGGTGGAGGCTTCGCTGAAGGCACTGACCGACTATTGCCGTGACAAGCTCGGCTTTACGGTTTGTGAAATGACCCGCACCTGAACAGGTGCAGAACAACATGAATTTGCAAAGGGCGGCTATTTACAGCCGCCCTTTTGTTTTATCCTCCGCGTATGCGGAGGAACGCGAGTCATCCGCAGGCGAACCGGGAGCAATGCGGTAACAGGGCCTCTGGCAGTCACGGAGACCCGGAGAAAAAACTCTTCCGTGTGCTGTTAGTTGTTTCCAAAAAATGAAATCGGCAGCATTGCCCTGTGTGGTGCTGTCGCCTGGGTTGGTCGCGGGAGAAAGAAGGAATAAGAACCGCAATGGCCGCTGCCCGGATTTGTTACGGGCAGCGGCCATTGCGGCAGATGTACCGAAAAGTTGTGTATCGGCGTTTTGCGGCCGTGGTAATTCCTCTCGTACGACGGGCCTTCAAAGGATTTTGTTGCCGGAGGCTCAAACGAGCGTATACCTGCGCGGCGGAATACAGCGGGTGAGAATTTACCCGGCGGCATACCGCGAATGGAATGCAGAAGACGGATTTTCCGGGTTAAGAACAAGGGAAATTGTGGAATATGGCTTAAAAACAAAAATCGGGATAACTGTTCGATAAAAACCAGACCACGAAATTCTTGGACAAACATGCTACAATACAATCAACAAAGCAGGCCGAACTGCACGAAATATATAATTGATCCGAAAATAACGGAAAGGTGTGTGTGGTATGCAAAGGATCCGAACCAAAATCGTGGCCTGGCTGAGTGCATTCAGCATACTCACGGTGGCCGTTGTCGGCAGCCTGGCGCTGCCGGCGGTGGCGGACGGCGGCACGACCGATGGCACCTGGAGTTTCGAGGATGAGATGACCAGCCTGGACAACGTCAGCGAGAAGACCGGCAACTGGGAAGTATTTCCGAATCATACCGAAACCGGACTGAGCGTGGTCGGCCGCAAGGATACGACGCAGGAGAACACCCTGATTTACACGGCACCCGATGGTCAGGTGATTGATGCGGCGGAAGTCCGTCTGCAGATCGCCACGGGTTTTGTGAATCTGAGTGTCGATTTTGCGTTGGAAACACGTGCGGCAGGCTCGCAAGAGTGGGTGCCTATGGCGATGACGCTGGGCACCGCGACGGACATCAACGCCACCTATGAGTCTGCGGCGGCGCTGCCGACGGTGGCGCTGCCGGCTGGTACCGAGGCGGTGCGGCTGACGCTTAAGAACGGCATAGCTTGGACACTAATGATCGATGCGGTGCGGCTGAGCTTCGCCGAGAAAGGCACTACGCCGCCGGTGACCGACGAATGGGATCTGGAGGACGATCTGGCCAACTGGGACAAGATCGACGAGAAGACCGGTAACTGGGATCTCTTTGCCAGTCATACCGAAACCGGCCTGAGCGTGGCCGGCCGCAAGGACACGGCACAGGACAACACCCTGATTTACACGGTGCCCGACGGTCAGGTGATTGATGCGGCGGAAGTCCGTCTGCAGATCGGCAAGGGCTTTGTCGATCTGAGCCGCGATTTCGCACTGGATGTGCGTGTGGCCGGCTCGGATGAGTGGGTGCCGGTGACCATGACCCTGGGTGAGGCGACGAGCCTCAACGACAAATTTGAGACTGCGGCGGCAACGCCGTCGGCAGAGCTGCCCGCCGACACCGAAGCGGTACGGCTGACGCTGAAGAACGATGTGCCCTGGACGCTGATGATCGATGCCGTGCGGCTGGGCTTCGCCGAGAAGGGCGGCACTACACCGCCGGTGACCGACGAATGGGATCTGGAGGACGATCTGGCCAACTGGAATCTGGTGGATGACCGTTCGCTCGGCTGGCAGCAATTCGCCAGCCATGCGGAAACCGGCCTGAGCGTTATCGGAAGGAGCGATGCGACGCTCGAAGCATTCATTGCCTACCGTCCCGAAAACAAAAACATCACCGATCTGGAGATCGCGCTGATGGTGATGCCGGACTTCTTTGTGCTTGACCGCGATATCCGCGTGTCGGTGCGCAAGAGCGGTTCCGAAGAATGGTCGGTGCTGACGATGGCTATGGGTGATCCGACCGATATTCCGAACGCGACAAATCCGAATTTGAATATCAGTAAATTATGACCTCTCAACAGAGGTTACAGTGTTTTAATAAAATCCTCCAAAAGCCTTGAAAATAAAGGATTTATCGCAATGTGTCTGCCTTATCTCTTTATACGGTTACACACAAGTTTACTCTTTCCCTCATTGCTCATAAGGGCAAATACAAGGGCAAGAAAATCTCATAACAAGATATAACAAAGTGTGGCAATCGGAGAACTGTGATGTATGTGCGAATATATTATAACGGAGGATTTTTCAATGGACAAGTACATTTACGATGATAAAAATGGTCTGTGGTATGAACTGCAAGGAGATTATTATATCCCATGTCTTATCTTACCAGCCGAAAAAGAACAGCCTATTGGTTTGTGGGGACAGCGGCACTTGCGGTATCTGAAAGAATACCACAGAAATACATATACAACGCTGCTTACAAGCGGCAGGCTGAACACTTACCTTGCCGATATAGATAAACAAGCACAGGAGCGCATGGAAAGGCTCACAGAGCAGATGAAACAGGCACAGGGTATCACAGAGCAGTTAAAAGTGGAAAACGCTTTGGAATGGACACAGAGAATGAATAACATACGGGTGTGTGCAAAGGAGATTGTGGAAAAAGAAATCATCTTTGCATAAGAAGACAGCGGTAGGATTTAGTTTTCCTACCGCTGTTTCACTTAAATCAAAAAATATATTGACATTTTTCTATGTGTTGCATATAATAACACATAGACATTTATCTATGGGAGGTGATTGAGAGAGATGGATGAAAAAAGAATTGCGTCAATTTTCAAAGCGTTTTGTGATGAAAACCGCATTAGGATTATAAAACTGCTGCGTTCAGGTGAAAAATGCGCCTGCAAGCTGCTGGAAGAAATCAATGTCACGCAGCCTACGCTTTCCCACCATATGAAAATTCTTTGTGACGCTGAAATAGTTGTCGGGCGCAAAGAGGGAAAATGGACGCACTATTCTATTTCAGAAAAAGGTGTGGAGCAGGCAAAAGAATGTTTGCGGCAGTTGACAACACTTGATGTTAAAAGCGAAAACGAGTCGTGCTGTGAAAAGTGAGGAAGTTTATGGATTGCTTTTTCGCACGGCTTATATTCGGGACAATAAATAGACATATTTCAATATAACTATATGAAAGGGGCTTTTTATGGAGACACTAAAAACAATTTGGGACTTTTTTCAAAATGAAGTCCTCGGTATGAACTGGCTGAATCGCCTCATTGAAACATTTTTGAACACTTGCGGTTTAGATACCACGGGCAAAATAGGAGGAAGTATTCAGTTTTTCATCTATGATACTGTAAAAATTATGGTACTGCTCGGCGTGTTGATTTTGATTATCTCGTATATTCAAAGTTATTTCCCGCCTGAAAGAGCTAAAAAGATACTCGGCAGATTCCACGGAATATGGGCGAATATCATCGCCGCCCTGCTCGGTACGGTGACACCGTTTTGCTCCTGTTCCTCTATTCCGTTGTTTATCGGGTTTACAAGCGCAGGCTTGCCGCTTGGCGTTACATTCTCCTTTTTGATTTCTTCGCCGATGGTTGACCTTGGAAGCCTTGTCTTACTGATGAGTATTTTCGGCTGGAAAGTTGCTGTTTTATATGTAATATTCGGTTTGGTAATCGCTGTGGCTGGCGGAACGCTAATTGAAAAGTTGCACCTCGATAATCAAGTGGAAGAATATATCCGAAACGGTCACTCGATTGATGTTCCGCAGGAGGAACTGCATTTCAAAGACCGTATGAAATTTGCGTGGGAACAGGTTGTTGAAACCGCTAAAAAGGTTGCTCCTTATGTTCTGATCGGCGTAGGCATTGGCGCTTTCATTCACAACTGGATTCCCGAAGAATTTATTGTCAAAGCACTTGGAGAAAATAATCCGTTTGGCGTAATTCTTGCTACGATAGTCGGTATTCCGATGTATGCGGATATTTTCGGTACAATCCCGATTGCAGAAGCCCTGCTTGCAAAAGGTGCTTTGCTCGGCGTTGTTCTTTCCTTTATGATGGGCGTTACAACGCTCTCGCTCCCTTCAATGATTATGCTTCGCAAGGCAGTTAAGCCGAAACTGCTTGGTATTTTCATTGGAATATGTGCTGCTGGTATTATTATTGTAGGCTATCTTTTCAACGCAATACAATATTTAATTGTTTAATTTTAGGAGGTTATTATTATGGCATTATTTAACTTTGGAAAGAAAAAGGAAGAAGAAAAGAAAACACCTGCTTGCGCTTGTAGCTGCGGCTGTACTGCCAGCGAAGCAGAAAGCATTACAAACGATTGCTGTCCTGATTTGAAAGAGGGAGAAATCTGCTGTATCAAAGTGTTAGGGGCAGGTTGTAAATCCTGTCACGAACAATTTGAATACACAAAGCAGGCGGTAAAGGATATGGGACTTTCCGTAGAGGTCGAATACATTACCGATATGCAGAAAGTAATGGAATACGGTGTTATGAGTATGCCTGCCCTTGTTGTCAACGAAAAGGTTGTTGCTATGGGTAAGGTTTTGAAAACTGCTGATGTGGTTGCTCTGCTGCACAAGCTGGGGTTTTAACGATGGATAAGAAAAAGGTAGCCTTTATTTGTGTGCATAACTCCTGCCGCAGTCAGATTGCAGAAGCACTTGGAAAACATTTGGCGGGAGATAAGTTTGATTTCTATTCTGCCGGAACAGAAACAAAATCACAAATCAACCAGGACGCTGTGCGGCTTATGAAACAGCTTTATGGGATAGATATGGAGCAAAGCCAGTATAGCAAGACGATTGATAAAATCCCTACGCCCGATATTGCGATTTCAATGGGGTGTGATGTCGGTTGTCCCTATATCGGTAGAGCGTTTGATGATAATTGGGGACTTCCCGATCCGACGGGCAAAAGTGATGAATGTTTTATACAGGTCATTGAGAGAATATCTCAAAAAATAAAAGACTTGAAATTAGAAAAGTAACATGAAAGCTACAGAATGGATATTATGCCCTATCTGCGGCAATAAAACTCGTACAATGATACGGGAAGATACAGAATTAAGAAACTTCCCCCTCTACTGTCCGAAGTGCAAAAAGGAAACAATCATCAATGCTCAGGATATGAAAGTCACACTTGCAGAACACAAATAAGATTTTTATGTATGCCGCCGCATGGGTAATACCATAGCGGCGGTTTTTTGTGCCTATCGGCTGTCTCTGTCAAAGGATTTCTTTCTCTGTCTCGGCTGGTTTCTCTGCTTGCCCTCCGCCTGAAGCTGGCGCAGGCGTTTCAATAGGCTCTCCCGTTCAGGCGGCTTTGCCTGCTCTTTTTGGGCGGGTTTCTGTTTTTCCCTGACCTGCCGCTCCCATGCGGCAAGGTCACGATTGTACTGCTCCACGACAGCCTCCGCCTTGCGGTAGGTTGCCATGAACGCCTGCACATCGGGATAACCGTCCTCTTTCAGAACATCGGGCAGTTTATCCAGCTT
Source organism: uncultured Oscillospiraceae bacterium (assembly GCA_900553255.1). Taxonomy (GTDB): domain Bacteria; phylum Bacillota; class Clostridia; order Oscillospirales; family Acutalibacteraceae; genus UMGS1591. The sequence goes on from USCI01000015.1 coordinate 11,745, forward strand.
TTCAGCGATTTTCTTTTCTGTCCGCTGTATCTGCTCTGTGAGCGCCTTGCGCTCCTTACCCTTGAAAATCCCTTTTGTATCGGCAAGTTGCTGTTTCAGTTTCGGAAGTACCGTATCCTGCAAATGCCGGATTTCTTTCGCCTTATCCTGCGCCTTTATCATCAGCTTTTGCATGGTGCGGAACTCTGCCATATCTATTTCAAGGACAGGCTTAGGCGGCATAGCGTGTTCACGGATTAGGTTTTGCAGGAAGTCTTTTGCCTTGTTTACGATACTGCGGAACAGACCCGGAAGCCAGCCCTTGCTTTTGATAGACTGGCTCGCCTTTTCGTGTATCTCTGTCCGCTTGACCTCTAAAATCTTCGCTTCGGAGATACCCGATAATAACGCCATATCCGCTGTCCTGTTCCATTCCTGTCTTGCGGCATTGTCGGCTTTGATTTCGTCCGCTTTGGGATTGTTCTTGCCGATTTTCTTGGTCGGCAGATAGACGCTGTTTTTATCAAACACCTTTAAGTGCTGCTCAGGATCAGAGATATGGCGGTTGATAAGTTCCGTATACACTTCTTTTATCTCTCGGAGAAAAGGCTCTCCCTTAAAGCGTGTATCTTTGGTAGTAAACAGATGGCTTTCGTATACCTCGCCTTTTTTGATGACGGTACAGCCTTTCCGTATCTGCCCGTCCTCCCCCGTAATTTCCTTTTTGGTGCGGACACGCTTTCCAGTTTCGTCAAAGAACACGCTGCGGGAAGCAATCTTCACATCAGGTTCGGGGAGCAGCCGCCTCTCGCTGAAAATCAGATGGATATGATAGTTTGTCTTGCGCTTGTTATGGTGGAGGGCGGACACGCACTCCACACCGTACCGCCTGCGGAACTCCTCTGTAAAGTCCGTGAGTACCTGCTGCGGCTCGTATTGCGTATAGACCTCGGGCAAGGCGATAATCAGTTCCCTTGCTTCGATACATTTGCCCTCTGTGCCGCTGCGCTGAAACTCCTGCTGGCTTTCTCTTGCAAGGTTACTCCAAAATTGACTATCAGCGGTGCGGTAGGTGGCATAGAGATTTTCCTGCCTTGCATGGCTTGTAATATATGATATTCGCCCTTTGACATTGGGCAGCTTTGACATCTGGATAAAACTGTGTCTCGGCATACATCATCTCCGTTTTCTGTTGTCAAGGTGCGTCCTTTTTTGCAACCGTTTACGGTTGCGGCTGTCGCTGCGGCAGCGGTGACAGCCCCGTATCAGACGCCGCAGGCGGTTGATACGGAAGCCCCCTGCAAGGGCGAAATACCCAGAGTACAAATCGAAGATTTGTGCGAGGGGTGTATTTCGCTCTCAAACGCCGAGGGCTTAGGGTTACTTTCCGAAAAGAGAATGGATGGTCATTCCACTCTGCGGACATCGTCGGGCTTCAGAAGATTTCTTCCCTGATTGACCGTCAGAAACCGTTCCAGCGTGTCCCTGCGGATAATGGTCTTGCGCCCCACTTTGAGGACGGGCAGCTTTCCCCATTCCACCAGCTTCCGCATGGTATTCCTGCCGATACCCGTACATTCTGCTGCTTCCTCTATGGTAAGTCCCATTTTGACTGCGCTCATTCTATCAACCTCCTTTTTAGAATGCTCATTTTGCAACTACTGTTTTATCATTATACTTATTCTGCTATCTCTTGTCAACCTATTTTGCAACCATTCATAGTTTATTTACAACTTTTATTGAAATAATGGTTGCAAAATAAGTATTAGCGTGTTATACTGATACCAGTCAGGAGGTGAACACCTTGAAAAAAGAAACCACATTCACCGCAAAACAGGTCGGTGGGCGGATTAAGGAACGCCGCACAGAGTTAAACATTACCATGCCGGAACTCGGCAGGCGTGTGGGCGTGAACAAATCCACCATTCAGCGGTACGAAGCGGACGGGGTTGATCCGAAGCGCACAATGGTTATCAACGGTCTTGCGGAAGCGTTGCTCACAACTCCCGAATGGCTGACAGGTCTTTCCGATGATAAGGAATATGACACCTATACTCTCTGCCAGCGGGATATTGAGGAACACATCAAGAAGTATCTGGACACAGTTTCCCATACAGTAAAGGGCGAGCCGCACCAGCAGCTTCTCACGACATTTCTCGGCAAGATGGTTGACCTGTATACGGTTATGACCTACTACTTTGCTGACGCTATGGAGGAAGTTGACCGTGTGGCGGAGGACAAGGGGCTGAAAGAGTCTCTTGGGCGGTACGCCATAGAGTCCGGGGCAATCATGGAGCAGGTATACCGCAAGAAGATGGAAGTACCGATTGAGGATATGAAACGGTTTTTAGACGGGATTTTACATATCCACGATGAGGGGCGCACAAGAATGTCGATGGGCGCACTTTTCGGGATAGTGGAGGAAGCCGAAGAAAGGCTTTCCGAAAAAGAAAATTCCGTGGCACCTTGACAAGTAAAGACGCCAGTTGACTTCCACTGGCGGAAGTGACACAATTACTTTACGCACACCATATGTCACAGTCCCGATTGCCACGGATAGAAAGGAGTTTTTTATCTATGGCAAAAGGTTCTGTAAGAAAGAAAGGCAAAAAGTGGTACGGACGCTTTTACATTGAAGATGAAAGCGGCAGAAAAGTGCAGAAAGAGTTTGCAGGCACAGAGAGCAAAGCGGAAACAGAAGCCATGCTCCGCAAAGCGATAGCGGACTACGAGGAAAAGCAGTTTGTCGGGAAAGCGGAAAACATCACGGTAGGCGATATGCTGGATATGTGGGTAGAGGAAGAACTGAAACCCGGCAACTTAAGCAACGGGACGGTCATGTCCTATCAGGGAACGGTCAACCGTATCAAGCAATATCCCATTGGCAAACGCAAGCTGAAAACCGTGACCGCCGACCATTTGCAGGCGTTCATTGATTTTCTGAGCTATGGTGGGACAAACCCGGACGGGACAACTTCAAAGCCCATGAGCAAAGGATATATGCTCCTGTTCTCGGCGGTGCTGCAAAATTCCTTTCGCTTTGCGGTATTCCCGAAAAAACTGATTACCTTTAACCCTATGCAGTATGTGAAGCTAAGGGGCAGGAAGCAGGAAACGGATATTTTCTCGGACAGCAAGGAAGATACCGCCAGTATTCCTACTATCACCCATGAACAGTTCCAAAAGCTGGAGGAATTTCTCAAGGCAAAAGATAATCCCGCTTTGCTGCCTGTGCAGATAGCGTACTACACGGGGCTTCGTATCGGGGAAGTATGCGGCTTGACTTGGCAGGATATTAACCTTGAGGAACAATATCTCACGGTACGCCGCAGTATGCGCTATAACGGAACAAGGCACACAACCGAAGTGGGAACGACAAAGCGGAGCAAAGTCCGCACCGTTGATTTCTGCGACACGCTGGCGGCAATCCTGCGGGCGGCGAGAACAGAACAACGCAAAAACCGTTTCCGCTACGGGGAGCTTTATCACCTGAACTACTACAAAGAAGTAAAGGAAAAAGGGCGCACCTATTATGAGGTTTACAACCTGCAAAGGACAGAGGAAGTCCCGGAGGACTACAAGGAAATCTCCTTTGTCTGCCTGAGGGCAGACGGGGCGTATGAAGCGCCGAGTACGGTAGGGATTATGTGCAGAGCAGCAAAGAAGAAAGTGAAAGGGCTTGAGGATTTCCATTTCCACACGCTCCGCCACACCTACACAAGCAATCTGCTTTCCGGCGGCGCAAAGCCGAAAGATGTGCAGGAACTTCTCGGACACTCCGATGTCAGTACCACAATGAACATCTACGCTCACTCTACAAGGGAAGCAAAGCGTACTTCCGCAAGGCTGCTGGATAAGGTGGTCGGCGGGGAATAAAAAGTTGCCCTTGTTTCGGCTCGTAAGGGCAAAAACAAGGGCAAACAGATAAGGTTTGAATGAAAAACAGGCGTGAAGCCTTGAAAAATCAATGGTTTTTGAGGATTAGATAGTTAAATTTAAATTTTAAGTCGATGATCCTCACGCCGGCCGAAGCCCTTGCGGCGGATATCGCCGAGGTGAAGATCGAGCTGCTCAACGACGTGCTGTATACGCCGATGCTCGATAAGGTATCCCTTAAGCTGGTGGACAGCGACGGGGAAACCGATGTGCCGGGCGACAACGAGAAGGAATACGGCTTTGTGGACGAAATGGAGAGCTTCGACCAAGTGAAGGACAAATCCGACAACTGGGAGCTGTTCGCCGATCATGCCGAAACCCATCTGAGTGTGGCCGGCAAGACCAACGCCCGCAGCGGCTATCTGACCTACGGGCGCGACGGCCAGACCATCACCGATTTTGCCTTTGATCTGCAGGCGGCAACCGCCCATTTCAATCTGGGCAATCATATTCTGGTGAAGGTCCGTTGCGTGGGCTCCGAGGAGTGGGAAACCATTACCATGAAGGCGGCGTCCATTAAGGCGATCGACGGCCAGTACTCCTCCATCCGCCTGGTGCCGCAGGATACCCTGCCGGAAAACATCGAGGAAGTGCAGCTGATGCTGTACAACGATGTGCCCTGGACGCTGATGGTGGACCGCGTGCTGATCGACTATGCCGGCGACGGGGACGACAGGCCGAACACCGATACCGGTGTGGCCTTCCCTGCGGCGGTGTGCCTGCTGGCGGTGCTCTCCGGCGGCGCAGCGGTGAAATTTTCCCGGAAACGGAACAAGGATTGATTATCCGAATCCACAGCAGGACACGCAAATCCATCTCGTATTAGTGGTTTATAAAACGCGTTAAGTCGTTTAAAAGTACACGCCTTCTGTCAGAAGACGTGTACTTTTTTACAGGAAGATGGAAAAAATTAAGGATTTTGAACAGAAAAACAAAATTTGGATAACTGTGTAGTGAAATCCGGACATTGTCCTAAGGATGCGGATAAGGTATACTAAAGATGTCCAGAACTAGCAAAACGCGATGCATACGGACGAAAACGTATACCTTTGAAGACTTCCGACGGTTTCTCCATATTATGGATAACCTGCACAAACAAAAGAAAAAGCGCAGCAGTCAGCCGACTGTTGCGCACAAAGAGGCAAGGAAATTTTCGGTTAAAGAGAGCACCTCAAAAGGTATAGATTACAGTACAAAAACGCGCTATGCGCGTTTAATAGGAATAAAGCAAATTGACAGGAGGCTTTCTTATGAAAAAATGGACAGCGGCGCTAATGACCCTGGCAGTGGGCGTATCGGCTTTGGCTTTGCCGGCTTCGGCGGCGGAGGCTACTTTTGTGGATACGCTCGAGGACAACTATCCCCTGGTGTACGAGATTTCCGAATGGATGCGGTATCAGAAAAACATTGAATTGGGAGTCAACACCTATTTGAAATGCAAGCCGGAGGGCCCTGGATATGAGGAGTACGAGACCCATCCGGAAAAGGCTCCGCTTCGCGAGGAATATGTCGTCTACAAAATGGACGGCGATATCACCGGCTACACGATCGACTGCATCCACGCCAACGGCCTGGGCAACGGCGAAACCGACGTGTCGGTGTATCTGTCGACAGATGCGGTCAACTGGGTGGAAGCGGATTCCGCCTACAGCGAACCGACCTATGACGACGAGATTTATATCAATCTGGAAAAGGCCTATTGGCTGAACTCCACCGTTTCCAACGCGTCCAAGTGCCCGGCGGGCTACAGCTATATTAAGATCACGCTCAACCCCTTCACGGTCAAGGACAGCTGCATGTGGAACACCGCGCTGACCGGCGTCCAGATCACCTACGAGAATGCGGGCGCTGGCCCGGTGGAAAGCAACGACCCGACCACCACCGTGCCGGATACGACTACCCAGGGCGACGAAACAACCACTACGCCGTCTGAGCCGGAGGAGAGTACCGCTCCTTCCACCTCGTCCTCCACGACCACCACCAATGCCAACGACTCCTCTGCGCCTGCGGACACGGATACCGACACGGATGAGGGCGGCAGCATGGTCGGCGTGATTATCGGCGTAGTTGTCGCGGTAGTGGTGCTTGCCGGTGCCGGTGTGGGTGTGTATTTCTTCCTGAAGAAAAAGAAGATGAATGAAGGCAAGTAAGCGGCCCGGCGAAAACGGCCGCTGAGAAGCAGAGGAGGACGTTATGCTGCTGCCGGGGAAACAATTTGAATTCGATACCCTGTTTCAGGACGACACCAAGGGGCGGGTCCACAGCTTTGGCCCGATTACCCTGTATCAGGTGGGAGAACTGAGCTGCATCAGCGGATATACCGTCCCTCCTCATAAACAGTGGTGCCACGAGATCAGCTATGTGATCAGCGGCGAGGGATTGTTTACCACCAATGGGGAAACCGATCTCCTTGCCGAAGGCGATATCCATTTCGCGCCCGCCAACTCGGTCCATGCGATCAAAACGGGAAACAACTCGGACCTGCGGTACGGCTACATCGGATTCGGCTTCGGCGAGGGAGAACTCGACAGGGATACGGCGCGGCTGCGCGCGTTCTTTGAAGAAACCACTGTATTCAAGGCCACCGACCACAGCGAACTGATCATCCCGGTGCTGCGCAATCTTGATGAGCTGTACAACCGGGCGGAGTTTTACGAGATGATGGTGGAAACCTATCTGCTGCAGATTCTCGTCTCGGTTTACCGCTCCTTCTCGCGGCAGTCCCTTCAGGTGTACTTTCCCACCGTTTCCTCTGAATCGGTGGGACGGTCCATCTACTCGGTCATCAAATACATCGACAACAACATCTTTGAGAAGCTCGGCGTAAAGGAAATCGCCCAGACGGTGGGCTACAACTACTCCTATATCTCCAACGCCTTCAAAAAAAGCACCGGGATGACCATTCAGCGTTATATCAGCAACAAAAAAATGCAGAAGGCAATCGAACTGATGAAATACGGAAAAATCAGTGTGGCACAGGTTGCACAGCGGCTCAATTACGCCAATGTGCAGTCGTTTAACAAGGCGTTTAAGCGCACGATGGGCTGCGCGCCCACCGAGTTCCTCCGGCGAAGCAGCGGCGATATGGTGCCGCTGGATATTCCGGATCAGGAAGGCAAGGGCTGACAGGGACTTTCGGCCCGGTGCAGCACCGGGCCCGGGGACAGAATCTGCTGCGCCGTTAACGGGGGTTCCCTGAGTCGCGGCAAGAAAGGAATGGTTCAGGCCATGATGGGTTGTTCAGCAAGGTCACGGCTTTTTGCGGCGCTGGCGGCGTTCTGCCTGCTGGCGGGGGGGATTCCGGTCACCGCCGAAGAGACGGAGACGGCCGGCGAGCCGTCCGCCGTCACAGCGGATGAGGAGAGCTATTACGCCTATTACACCCGTTACAGCGGGACGCCGATGGCATCGGCTGAGCTTCCGCTTGCCCTCGGCGATGGAACACTTTCGGCCGAAGGTGCCGGACGGCTCGAGTATCTCGGCGAGGATGCCGTGAGGCTGGAGCCGGATGGGTATATCGAATGGTCATTCACCATTCCCGAAGAAGCGCGGTATACGCTGCAGATCCGGTATGCGGCTGCGCAGGACGACGGCCGGGATCTGACCATCGGGCTTCAGCTCGACGGGCAGACGCCCTTCACCCAGGCGGAATCCACCCCGCTGAGCCGCATCTGGCAGGACGGGCCTGCAAGGCAGGACAGCCGCGGCAACGATCTGATCCCTGAACAGGAAGAGATCATTGCCTGGCAGGATGTCCGCCTGATCGACAACAGCTCCTACATGACCGAGCCGTATGCGCTCTATCTGACCGCCGGCACCCACACGCTGCGGCTGTATGCGGGCGAGGAACCGCTGGTGCTGTCCCGGGCCGTGCTTGGCGGCATGCCGGAGGTGCCCACCTATGCGCAGGCGCTCGCCTCCTACGAGCAGCAGGGGCTCACGCCGGTGGGGGAGATATGCCTGACCCAGCAGGGGGAGGATATCACCCTGAAATCCCATCGCACGCTGTATCCGGTTTACGACCGGTCGAATGCGTCCACTGTGCCGAACGATCCGGCGCTCATCAAGCGCAACGTGATCGGTCAGAGCAACTGGTCGCAGTCCGGCATGTGGATTTCCTACACCATACCGGATGTCCCGGAGGACGGGCTATACTGCCTGACCATCAAATACCGGCAGAACACTCAGCTGGGCATGTCGGTGTTCCGCAACATCTACATAAATAACGAGCTGCCGTACGAGGAGCTGCGCAATGTCCGGTTTCCCTTCGGGTTCGGCTGGGAAAACCTGACGGTGGCGGATGAGAACGGCACCCCGTATTACGTCTACCTGAAAAAGGGCGACAACACCATCGCGTTTGAGGCGACGGTGGGAAGCTGGTCCGAAATCCTGCAGGAGGCTGACGCCCTTGCTTCCGAAATGAACGATCTGTACCGCAGGATTATCATGGTGACCAGCACCAATCCGGATACCTACCGCGACTACTTCCTGGAGCGGGAAATCGACGGGCTGCAGGATATCCTGCAGGATTTGTCCGACCGGCTGGCGGCGCTGGCCGACCGTTTTGATGAGGTCAACGGGGAGAAATCCAGCCAGTCGGAGCTGCTGCGCCGTGCCAGTGAACAGATGGGCGAGTTTGCCGCCCGGCCGGCGGAGATACCGGAGCGGCTTTCGCGGTTCCAGGAAAACATCGCTTCGCTGTCCGAGTGGCTGCTGACCAGCCAGTCACAGCCGCTGGAAATCGACTACTTCATGCTTCACGGGACACAGGCCGAGCTGCCCAAGGCGCGCGGCAGCTTCTGGGAAAACCTGAAATTCGGTTTCCTGCAGTTCCTGGCGGCCTTCGCGGATGACTACGACACCATGGCTGATTACGGCGACGGCACCCAGTCGGTGATTACCGTATGGATCAACGACGGCCGCGACCAGGCGCAGGTGCTCAAGGACATGATCAACGACGGGTTTACCAGCGAGACCGGCATTCCGGTCAACGTCAATCTGGTGCAGGGCGGCCTGATCGAGGCAACCCTTTCCGGCAACGGGCCGGATGTGGCGGTGGGGGTCGCCCGCGGCCAGCCGGTCAACCTGGCCAGCCGGAACGCGCTGGCGGCGCTCGATGAGCAGCAAGGCTTTGCCGATGTTGCCGGCCGGTTCGGCAGCGATGCGCTGGTGCCATACAGCTACCGCGGCAGCACCTATGCGCTGCCAATGACCCAGTATTATCTGGTGGGTTTTTACCGCACCGATATCTTCGAGGAACTGGGGCTGACGGTGCCGCAGACCTGGGAAGAGCTGTTCGATGTGGCGGCGGTACTGCAGCGTAACAACATGACGGTGGGGCTGCCGTATACCGCCATCACGGCTTCGGCGGCAGTGGACGCCGGCGTGGGGGCAAAGGATCTTTACCCGACGCTGCTGATGCAGTACGGCGGCAGCTATTACAACGACGACCTGTCGGCGACCGAGCTGGATTCCGCGCAGGCGCTCGAGGCCTTCAAAACCTGGACGAATTTTTACACCAAATACGGCTTTGATCTCAGCTACGATTTCAATACCCGGTTCCGTACCGGCGAAATGCCGTATGCGATCGCGGCCTATACCATGTACGGCACCCTGTCCGCCGCTGCGCCCGAGATCCGCGGGCAGTGGGAAATGACCCTGATGCCGGGCGTGCTCAATGAGGAAACCGGAGAGATCGACCGCACCGGCGGTGCTTCCGGCTCCGCGGTGGTCATGTTTGATAAGGCAGAGGACAAGGAAGCCTGCTGGAAGTTCATGGAATGGCTCACGCGGGCAGACGTACAGGCCGAATTCGGCAACCGCATCGAAAGCCAGCTCGGACCGTCGGCGCGCTATGCGACGGCGAATCTCGAGGCCTTCGGAGAGCTGAACTGGTCGCGCGATGAGCTGGCGGTGCTCTCCGCCCAGCGGGCATTCATCCGGGAGGTGCCGGAGCTGCCGGGCAGCTACTTTACCTCCCGCTGTCTGGACAACGCCTTCCGCGATGTGTTGTACAACAACCGCAACCCGCGCACCGCGCTGGAAAAGGAAAACGACACGATCAACCGGGAAATTCTCCGCAAACGCGAGGAGCTCGGCTACTGATCACTCCCGGAAACGGAGTCCCGGCTGAGGGACCTTTAGAAGAAATGGGGTTATGGCTATGGCTTTTGGTCATCGGCAGCCAAAGGAAAAACTGAGCAAGCGCCTGAAGGAAAGCCGCGTGGCGTATTTACTGATGGCGCCGTATATGGTGCTGTTCATCCTGCTGACGGTGATCCCCGTGGTGGCGGCGATCGCGCTGAGCTTTACCTATTTCAACATGCTGGAAATGCCGAGCTTTGTCGGGCTGATGAATTACGAACGGCTGCTGCTGGATGATGAGGTTTTTCCGATCGTGCTCAAAAACACGCTGCTGTTCGCCTTTCTGACCGGGCCGATCAGCTACCTGATCTCCTTTTTCTGTGCCTGGCTGATCAACGAATTCGGCCCCAAGCTGCGCTCGGTCTTCACCTTCGCTTTTTATGCACCGACGCTGACCGGCAACCTGTATATTATCTGGACCTACCTGTTTTCCGGCGACCAGTACGGCATCATCAACAGTGCCCTGATGAACCTGGGTATCATTGCCGAGCCGGTGCAGTGGCTCAGCGACCCGAGCACGGTGCTTATCGTGCTGGTAATCGTACAGCTGTGGTCGAGCTTCGGCGTGGGTTTCCTGACCTTCATCGCCGGCTTTCAGTCGAACGACCGCAGCCTCTCTGAAGCGGCGGGCATCGACGGGGTCAAAAACCGCTGGCAGGAGCTGTGGTATGTCACCCTGCCTTCCATGGCGCCGCAGCTGATGTTCAGCGCGGTGATGCAGATTGCGGCGAGCTTCGGCGTGGGCTCCGTCATCCAGTCGCTCGCCGGCTTTCCCACCACCCAGTACAGTGCGGATACCCTGCTGACCTACATGCTCGACGTGGGTACGGTGCGCTTTGAAATGGGATACGCTTCCACCATTGCGGTGTTCCTCTTCCTGATGATGCTTCTGACGAACTTTGTGGTCACCCATCTCCTGCGGCGCTTCGGCACCGACTGAGGCGGGACGACTCGGGCACGGTTTGCGGCCGTAACCACGGCGAAAGGAATGGTCGTCTGTATGACAAAAGGTTTATTCAAGCGCAGCGTCAACCGGTCGGTTGCAGGCAACGTCGCGGTGTTTATTTTCGTGTTGCTGATGGCGTGCTTCATGATCCTGCCGATTGTTTATGCGGTCGGTTCAGCCTTCAAGCCGCTCGATGAAATCTATATCTTCCCGCCGCGCATGCTGCCTCACCGGCCGACGCTTGACAACTTCCTGCAGCTTTCGCTGCTGACCGGTACCTTCTGGGTGCCGCTGTCGAAATATCTGTTCAACAGCGTCTTTATCAGCGTTGTCGCCACGGTGGGGCATACGCTGCTTGCGAGCATGGCGGCTTATCCGCTGGCCAAGCTGCGCTTTGTCGGACAGCGTTTTATGAGCAGCATGGTCAAGGTGTCGCTGCTGTTTACCTCGGCGGCGATGCTGATTCCGCAGTATATCGTGATGTCGCAGCTGCACATCATCAACACCTACTGGGCGCTGATCCTGCCCGCGATGCAGTCGGCGCTCGGGCTGTACCTGATGCAGAATTTTATGGTGCAGATCCCCGGTGAGCTGTTAGAAGCCGCGCGCATTGACGGCGCCGGCGAGCTGAAAATTTTCTGGCGGGTTGTGATGCCCAACGTCAAGCCGGCCTGGCTGACCACCATGATTTTCGTGTTTCAGACCATCTGGAACACCTCCGGGCAGACCCAGACCACTACCATCGTTTACGACGAAAAAATCAAAATGGTATCCGCCCTGATGAGCCAGGTGGTCGCCGGAGGCACCGCGCGTGCCGGCGCCGGCGCGGCGCTGGCCTTCCTGCTGATGATCCCGCCGGTGCTGCTGTTTTTGGCCACCCAGAGCCGGATTATCGAAACCATGTCCACCTCCGGTATGAAATAACCCATAGAAAGAGGGAGTACCGATGCGTCCTGCACACCTGCGCACCGCCGGTATGACGCTGGCCTTAGTCATCGGATTGTCCTGTTCTGCCGCCGCGCAGGGGACGTCCTTCAGTTATACATACGACAGCTGGGAAACCTCGGTGGAGGTGCCCGCACCCTACACCGCACAGCAGCCGCTGGATTCCGCCGGGGATTTCGGCGGGCTCGCGCTCAGCAATCCCACCGACCTGTATGTCAGCCCGGACAATGAGGTATTTATCCTGGATGCGGGCAACAACCGACTGGTCGTACTGGACAGCTCGCTGGCCTTCGACCGGGAGATCCGGCTGACGAAAGACGGCGAGGAGGTCGTTTTCGCGGAGGCGCTGGGGCTGTTCGTCGATGCGGACGGCACCATCTATGTAGCGGACAAGAAGGCGCCGGCGGTCTATGTCGCCGACCCGCAGGGGCAGGTTACCGGCACGGTGGGGGCGCCGCCGGCCGACAAGGTGGAAGAAGGATTCGAATACACCCCCTCCAAGGTTGTGGTCGATTCCGCCGGCATTCTATACATCCTTTCAGCGAACACCTATTCCGGTGCACTGCAGTACGACAGCGATTACCAGTTTATCGGCTTCTATGGCAGCGAGCGGGTTCAGGTGACCTTTGATCTGCTGGTGCAGCGGATCTGGAAAAAGCTGCTGAGCGAAAAGGCCGCTTCCGGTATCCAGCGCAGCGTGCCCACCTCCTTTATCAACTTCGATATCGATGCGGAAAACTTCATCTACACCATCCGCGGCGGTACCGGGCTGGGCAGCGGCCAGATCCGCAAGCTTAACCCGCAGGGTACCAACATCCTGCTCGACGAAAGCGGGGGGACGGCAACCTACGGTGATCTGGAGACCTATTTCAACAGCCAGACCAACCTGACCGTTTCCACCACCTTCAGCGACATCGTGATCGACGAACAGGGCTTTTTTACCGTGCTCGACAGCACCCGCAACCGCCTGTTCCAGTATGACCAGAATTCCAACCTGCTGTACGCCTTCGGCGGCAGCGGATCACGGTACGGCAACTACAAATCCCCGGTTGCCATTGAAAGCCTGAACGGGGAGCTGCTGGTGCTCGATGCCGGCTACGGCAGCCTGACCAGGCTCGTGCCGACCGCTTTCGGTGAAAACGTCCGCCGGGCTATTGCGCTGTTCAACGACGGCCTTTATGAGGAGGCGCGGGAGTCCTGGGAGGCGATCCTCAAGCAGGATGCCAGCTATGAGCTGGCCAACGTCGGCATGGGTAAGGTTTACGAGAAGCTGGGCGATTATACCACGGCGATGAACTACTACAAGATCGGGCACAACCAGTCCGGCTACTCCGAGGCGTTCGCCGAAAAACGCGACGAGGGACTGCGCAGCCATTTCGTGTTCCTGGTGATCGGCGCCGTCGTGCTGATGCTTGGGGCGGTGCTGCTGGTCAATTACAAGGAGCGGCATCCGAAGAACGAATACGACATCCACACCAGCCGGCTGAGATACCCGGTGCGCTGTATGGGGCACCCGTTCAAGGCGTATTACGAGCTGAAGGTGGATAAGGCCGGATCCCTGGCGCTGGCCAACGGTATCCTGGTGCTGCTGGCGCTGGCTGCCGTGCTGCAGACCCAGCTGACCGGCTTCCATTTCAACGAAAACCGCACCGACCAGTTCAACCTGTTCTTGACCCTTGGCTCGACCCTCGGGGTGTTCGTGCTGTTTGTGCTGTGCAACTGGGCGGTGAGCACCCTCGCCGACGGGGAAGGCACGCTGCGGGAAATCTGGATTTTTTCCGCCTACGCGATGCTGCCGCTGGTGATCACCATGCTGCTTGCCACCCTGCTGAGCAACATGTTCTCACTGGAGGAAAGCGCGTTCCTGTCCATCATCCAGGCGGTGGCCTACCTTTGGGTGGGAGTCAACCTGCTGATGGCGGTGCGGGAGGTGCACCAGTATACAACCGGGAAGTGCCTGCTGCTTCTGCTGCTGACCCTGCTGGGGATGTATCTGCTGCTGCTGATCGTCACGCTGGGCTACAGCATGTTCACCCAGCTGATCAGCTTTATCACGATGGTGATCAACGAGCTGCGGCTGCGATGAGGGAACCGGCTGTGCGCGGTGCAGGAAAGCGTTCTGCTCCCGTTTGTGCGGCGGGCCTGCCGCGCCGATTCCCCGCCCATCGAAAGGAAGGATCATTGCGATGAAAAAGATCCCGGTAAAATCGATCCTCAGCGTCGGCCTGTCTTTGGTGATCGTGGTGGGGATCCTGCTGGTGCTGTTCACGGCCTCCGACGGCAGCACACTGGAAACGCCCTCTACCGAAATCATCACCCCCATCGAGGTTACCATCGACAACAGCCACGAGGATGCCCTCATCAAGGCGGCGGAAAACGACCGCTTTGTGCTGTACGCGAACCTGAAAACCGCCGTGATCCGGCTGGAGGATAAGCGCAGCGGTGCCGTCTGGGACAGTGCGCCGCAGGGCTACGATACCGATGAGAATATCAAGGGTGCGGCCAAGCTGTCGCTCGGTTCGCTGCTTAATTTCCAGTATGCGGACCGCGACTCAAATACCACCACCCAAAACAGCGTTGCCGGCTGTGTACAGCGGGAAAACCTGAATGCCCGCCTGATCGAGGACGGCGTGCGCTTCGACTTCTACTTTGAGCGGGAGGGGTTCCTCATCCCGCTGGAAATCACCCTGACCGACGAGGGTATCCGCGCGGCGGTGCCGCTGGCGGATATCCAGGAACAGAGCAGTGCGGTCAAGCTGACCACCATCTCGCCGCTGCCGAATTTCGGCGCGGGGCGGGAAGGGGAGGAGGGATATTTATTCCTCCCGGATGGTTCGGGGGCGCTGGCCGCCTTTGAACGGGGCAGTACGGGCTTCAGCGGCCGGGTGTACGGCGAGGATCTCTCCATCGTCAGCAAGACCAAAACCGAACCCGATACACGGGTGATGCTGCCGGTGTTCGGCAGCAAGCTCGGCGACCAGGCGATGCTGGCGATCATCACCGAGGGCGATGCACGCGCCGAAATCCAGGCGACGATGGCCAGCGACAGATCTCCATACTGTACCATCGGCGCCACCTTCATCTACCGGGAAAGCATCCTGGTGGATGTCAGCCAGAAAACCTTTGAAACCACCCAGGTCAACATGTTTGAGGAGCAGCCCTGCGGGCTGGAAGAATTCGCGGTGGAATACCGGCCGGTGGAGCAGGCGGATTATGTCGGGATGGCGAATGCCTACCGCAGCTATCTGATGCAGGAAAAGGGCATGACGCCGCTTGAAGAGCAGACCTCCCCGCTGATGGTCCAGCTGGTTGGCGGTGTGATGCGGCAGGACAGTGTGCTGGGCATTCCGGTGCAGCGGGTCACGCCGGTAACCACCTATGCGGATGCGGCGGAGATCGCTGACACCCTGCGTGCAGGCGGCGTGACCGAGCTGACGCTCAATTATCTCGACTGGTACAAGGGCGCCGACCGCAGCCGGCTGACGGTGGATATGGCGGCTGAGAGCCGTCTGGGCGGCAGCAGCGGCCTGAAAAAGCTGCTCGAACAGATGAAGGAGCAGGGGACCGACGTGTTCCTGGATCTTAACCTTACCGATATGATGCAGGGGCAGTGGGGGTATAACACCAAATATGATGCGGCGCAGACCGTCCAGAAAGAGCCGGCGATCCAGTACACCTATCTGATGAGTACCTTCCAGGTGGATGCCACGGCGCCGCTCAAATTCCTGCTGAGCCCCGCGCTTCTGGGCAGGGCGGCAGAGCAGGTGAGCGCCAAACTGGAAAAATTCTCTCCCACCGGGTATTCCCTTCGCTCACTCGGGCAGAAGATTTATTCGGACTTCGGGGACCGGGCGGTGGATCGCGGCGTCGGGCTCTCGCTGTGGGAGCAGGCGCTCGGCAGTCTGTCGGAAAAGGGGGCGGGGATGTTCGCGGCGGCCAACGCCTATGCGTTCCCTTACGCCTCCGCCATTCTGGATGTGCCGCTCACCTCCGGGCAGTATCTGCTGGAAAGCCGGCCGGTGCCGTTTTACACCATTGCCCTGCACGGCCTTGTGCCGATGTCCGGCACCTCGATCAATGCAGCCGAGGACAGCCGCACCGCCTATCTGCAGGCGCTCGAGGCCGGCGTGGGACTGCAGTACACGCTTGGCATGCGCAACGTCGATCTGGCGGCCGAGGCGGGGAGTGAATACGGCTACTGCACGGCGTCGCTGTGGATGGACGAGGCGGCGGCGAACTGGAACGAGGCGGCAGATTACCTGCGGCAGGTATCCGACCAGGCGGTGACGTCGCATGAGCAGCTCGCCGCGGGCGTGTACCGGACGGTATTCGCAAACGGGCTGGGCGTGATCGTCAATTATAACGATACCGACGCCGTCGCGGACGGACAGACTATACCGGCAAAGGGCTATATGCCGATCGGCTGGTAATCAAAGACAGGGAAAGGGGTCATGACCATGACAGATGCGAAAAAGCGCCGGCGGGGCAGCTCGCTCGAAAAGCAGCGCGGCCGCTGGGGCTGGTTTTTCATCGCTCCCTGGATTTTGGGGATCAGCGTGTTCTTCGTGTGGCCGATGATCGATTCGATCGTGTATTCCTTCAGCCGGCTGAACGTGACCGAAAACGGGTTTCAGCTGACCTTTGTGGGGTTTGATAATTTTCTCTACTTTTTCACCGAGGACACCTTTTTTCTCCAATACCTGGCCGAGTCCATCGGCGGCATCATCCCGTCGGTGCTGATGATCGTGGCGTTCAGTGTCCTGATCGCGCTGGTGCTCAAGGAAAAATTCCTCGGCCGCAGCCTGGCACGCGCTGTGTTCTTCTTCCCGGTCATCATCGCCTCCGGCGTGGTAATCACCATCCTGAAATCCCAAGTGATGATGAGCAGTTCGTCGGTGTCGGACATGTCGCCGAGCTATCTGTTCCAGGCACCGGATTTGGTGGAGGTGTTCGCGGATCTGAAGATCCCGGACAGGATTCTCACCTCCATCACCGACATCCTCAACCAGATTTTTGATCTCACCTGGAAGTCCGGCGTGCAGATCCTCCTTCTGCTCGCGGCGATCAACAACATCCCGGCGAGCTTCTACGAGGTCGGCGTCATGGAAGGCGCCACCGCCTGGGAAAAATTCTGGAAGATCACCTTCCCGACGATTTCCCCGACCCTGTTGGTGGTGGTCATTTACACCATCATCGACGGCTTCACCGATTACGGCAACAAGGTGATGGGGATGCTCCGGGATTTTTACACCAACAACAATTATGCGTACAGCGCGACCATCGGTGTGATCTATTTCGTCTGTATCCTCGCGATCATCGGGCTGATCAATTTTATCCTGTCCCGCTGGGTATTTTATTCCTCCGACTGATGCGGCGGGGAGCGGGATGGTTATCCGGAGAGGGCTTTTCGGTTTATACTGCGGCCCGGGTTATCCGCTGCGGCCGGGCAGGTCTCTCCGTTGTGTGCGAAAGGATGGGTTATTAACATGCTACAGGCCAAGCTAAGGCAGCTCGAACGCCGGGTCGGCAAGCGCCGGGTGTTCAGGTGGGTAAAAAGCCTGGTACGGGCGATTTTCCTGCTGGGCGTCGGCTTTGTGATGCTGTATCCGGTGCTGTTCATGCTGTCGAGCGCCTTCAAGTCGGTGCAGGATACCCTGGATCCCACTGTGGTCTGGATCCCGTCAAGTCTCCAGATGTACAACTTTAAAATGGCGTTCAGCCTGATGAATTACGGTACCGCCCTGGCCAACACGCTGCGCATTCTGCTGCCGAGCGTGGCGCTGCAGGTAGTCTCCAGCCTGTTTATCGCCTACGGCTTTGCCCGGTTCAAATTCCGTGGGAAGAACCTGCTGTTCGGCCTGCTGATTTTCAGCATTATTGTGCCGACCCAGTCGTATATGATCCCGCTGTATGTGCATCTGCAGCAGATGCATCTGCTCAATACGGTGTGGCAGTTCTACATCCAGGCGGCGCTGGGAACCGGCATCCGGTCCGGTCTGTACATCTTTATCCTGCGGCAGTTTTTCCGCAACATGCCCAGGGAACTGGAGGAGGCTGCCTGCATCGACGGCTGCGGCCCGCTGAAAACCTTCCTGCGGGTGATGGTGCCCAATGTGGTGCCGGCGCTGCTGACCATCACGGTGTTTTCGGTGGTTTGGTATTACAACGATTACACGCTGTCGGGCATGCTGCTCAACGATAATTTTCCCCTGTCGGTCACCCTGACCGGCGTCAGCACCAGCCTCAACAACAGACTGCAGAACATGGCCGGGCAGGTCAACGGCGCCGATGTCAAGCTGCTCAGCGACAGCATCCTGTCGGCCGCCTGCCTGATTGTGGTTCTGCCGCTGATCGGCATGTATGTGGTGGTTCAGCGGTTCTTTACCGAAGGCGTGGAGCGCACCGGTATTGTGGGGTAGGAGGGAACGGACCGCGTACGGCAGCCAGGGGATTTCCCGGCAGTGTTTGGCTTGCCCGTCATCGGTTCGCCGCCGTCCGGTTCGATTGGAACCCGCTGTCCGTAAACCGTCTCCATCGAAATGTCACAGTGCTGTTTCCCAGCAAAGCCCGGCACGATTTCCCGATCCCGGAGAGAAAGGAATGGTCATATCCATGAAATCCATCGCCGTTCGCCGCATGCTGGCCCTGTTGGCCGCCTGCGCACTGACCGCCGGCCTTCTGACCGCCTGCGGCAACAAAACGGAGGACAACTCCTCCCAGGAAGGAAGCGATACCATGAGCAGTGATTCTCTTTCCTCGGCAGAAGAAACGGTTTCCGGCACCGAAAGCCCGCCTGGCATGTCCGGCGATACCACGGAGCCGGCATCCGGCAC
This sequence comes from uncultured Oscillospiraceae bacterium, assembly GCA_900553255.1. Lineage (GTDB taxonomy): Bacteria > Bacillota > Clostridia > Oscillospirales > Acutalibacteraceae > UMGS1591. The sequence goes on from USCI01000015.1 coordinate 30,528, forward strand.
CACCACCGACGGCGGGCCGGATGCACCGGGCACCACGACCGCCCCGACCGATCCGCCTGACGCCAGCGAGCTGGAGGAGGAAATCGCCTTTTATCAGGAGATCCTGAATACCGAAACCCAGTGGCTGGCCTCCATGCAGCTCGACAACGGCGCGCTGCCGATGACGGCGGTCAAGGACGGCAACGTGACGATGAACCCCTATTTCGCCGACTTTGCTGCGCTGGGCATTCTGGAGGGGGATTCCTCCGGGTACGCGGTGGTCAAAAAGTATATGGACTGGCATTTCGCCCATCTGAACACGGCAGAAACCGACTATAACGGGGTGGACGGCACCATTTACGACTACACGCTGACCGTGTCGGGCGGCAAGGTGACCAAGGAAGAGGTCATCATCAACGACCAGGGCAAAAAGTCCTATGACTCGACCGATTCCTACGCCGCCACCTTCCTTTGTGTGCTGTGGAAATACAGCCAGAAAAGCGGGGATAACGCCTACATCGTCAGCCACGCAGCGGAGATCCGGCGTATCATCAACGCTATGTATGCGACGATGGACAACGATCTGACGATGGCCAAGCCGGATTATCAGGTCAAGTACCTGATGGACAACTGCGAGGTCTACGAGGGGCTTGCAGCCGCGGTTCATCTGTATGAGGACGTTCTCGCACCGGGCGGTGCCGGCGATGCGGCGATGCTCAGCCGGCTGAAGGCCGACAAGCAGAAGGTGGCCGATGCCATTGAGGAGCAGATGTGGAATAACGCCGGCTACTACGAGGCCGGGCTGTTCAAGGACGGCAGCGTGGCGTATGCCTTCAGCTGGGACAGCTTTTATCCCTGCGCCACCGCCCAGCTGTTCCCGGTCATCTGCGGGCTGATCTCCCCGGACAGCGCCAGGGCGCAGAACCTCTATGACAGCTTTAACCGGTATTACTCCACCGGCGCGACCCAGCATTCCTGGGAGCAGATGAGCATCCCCGGCGCGTTTTACTGGTGCAGCCTGGTACAGGCGGGCGCTCTTATGGGAGATGAGGCACGGGTGAAAACCTATATGACCAACTACAAAAAGGTTATGCGCACCCATGCCTATCCGCTGTACAACGCCGAGGCGGGCCGCGCCTGTCTGGCGGCGTCCATCATGCTGCAGCGTCTGAAAGCGCAGCTCTGACACACATCAATCATATGGGCATATGCCCGGAAAGGACAGGGATGGAAGATGAAAGGAATTTGGCGTGCAACAGCTCTTGCGATGGCTTCGCTGCTGCTGGTCGGCCTGACGGCCTGCGGCGGGAACGGCACTTCGTCAACCGCACCATCGGCTGACGACAGCGAACGTGAGGCGAAGGTCCGGGCGGAAACCGGAACGGTGAGCATACTCATCCCCGGCTACGACGGGTCGGATGAAACCAGCTACTATACCCGGGCCATCAAGGCGTTTGAGGAGAAGTTTGGCAAGGAGGTCACCATCGTGCAGGCGGTGGGCGACCAGCTCTGGAACGAAAAGGTAGCGGCGCAGATCGCGGCGAAGGATCCGGTCGACCTGTTCGTGATTTCGGTCGATCAGTATCTCGGCATGTATCAGAAGGGCTATCTAACCCCGGTTGACGAATATGTCGATCTGACCAGAAAGGGACACAACCTGGAAGTCATGGACGATTTCGTGAAGTTTGACGGCAAGTACTATGCCGCCGGCGTATCGGCCACCCCGTATGTGCTCTACTACAACCGGGATATCCTGCTGGCCAACGGCTATGATGCCGATGAGCCCCGCAAGCTCTATGAGGAGGGCGCCTGGGACTGGGAAGCGTTTGTGGAAATCGCGCGCACCTGTACCGACGAAGCCTCCGGCATCACCGGGCTGGAAAACATGTTTGACGAGGTATTCATGGCTTCGAATGCCTGCTCCGCGGTAACCTTCGCGGACGGGAAATACACGCTGAATATCAAATCCACCGCGATGCGCAACACCCTGGAAATGGTACAGGATATCTTCAACAAGAACGTGGTGTGCGGCAGCGGCTATGTCACCGGCCAGAACAAGTTCCTCAAGGGCAAGTCGGCGATGCACGGTGCGTATGCCTATGAGGAGGCCACCTTCACCGAACTGAAAAACAGCGGCTCGATCAATATTGATTTCGGTGTTGCTCCCTTCCCGACGGGACCCGACAATACCGACGGCCGCAATTTTGGTCACTCCACCGGCTTTGCCATTTCGACCGGCGCGGACTGCCCCTACGGCGCGGGGATGCTGATGGATATGATCCTGGAAGAGGCGGACAAGGATAATACCACCAAGGAGTCCCTCGTGCTGCCCGAAAACCAGGAACTGTACGACAAGCTGGGCGAAAACCTGTACATTCCGTCCTACACCGACGGGATCATTGAGCGGGGCTTCGGTGCGTTCTACCTGTTGTATGACGTACGCAACGGTGAGGACATCAACCAGAAGCTGGCGCAGTATGAAACGAGCTATCAGAAATTTGTGGACGACGCGAATCAGCTTCTCGAAGAATAAAGTATGTTTGCTGGAGGAGAACCGATGAATAACTTTTTTACCCCTGTTCCCGCCAGGCGGATTTCCACGAACAGCCGGCTGGAGCTGCGGGTGGCGACGGATGCGGCGGCTGCGGTGCGTGTGGTGGCCGTTACGGCCGACGGAAGGCGGATCCACTGCGGCCAGTTCCCGCTCGAGGGCGGGCTCAAACTCAACAAGGTTTATCCCGCTTTGGTGGGGATTACCGGGAAAATGCGGCTGCACATTTCCTTCCTGGACGCGCAGGAGGGGGTGCTGGAAACTCGTGTGCAGCCGTATGAGGTGGTAAAGTCGGCTGTGGCATCCACCTGCCTGCTGGACGGCTGCTGGGTGAGTATTTACCACTGGAGCGACGACGAAGCGCGCCATTTTAATCCGGGGCTGCGGCGTATGACCGATCAGGACTGGAAGCAGCAGGTCTATTCCATGCACAAAATCGGTATCACCAGCATCCTGATCCAGAATGTCTTTGACAGTCCCCACTATGTCAACCAGCACAGCATGACCGCCGACACCTACGACGGCAAGGCATTTTACGACAGCAAGCTGTATCCCGACCGTATGCCGCTGTGCTGCGAGGATCCGATTGAGGCGATCCTTTCGGCCGCGGACGAATGCGGGATGGCGGTGTTCCCCGGCGTGGGCATGTACGCCTGGTTCGATTTTTCCCCGGAGTCGCTGGAATGGCACAAGCGGGTGACGGTGGAACTCAACGAACGCTACGGACATCATCCGTCGTTCTACGGCTGGTATGTATCCGAAGAGATCATGGGGGCGCTGTATTACGGCTACGATCCGGTACCGGACGAGAACTACCGCGACATTCAGGACTTTTTCCGCGCTTACAAGGCGTTTGTCCACGAGCTGACCCCGACCAAGCCGGTGGCGCTCGCGCCCAACAACATCCACATGCACTGGTACCGGGAGCAGTGGAGGGGGATTTTGCAGAACGTCGATATCCTGATCCCCTTTGCCTTCGCCCGCAGCGAAAACAACATTTCGGAAATTGCCGGCATGTGCGCCGAAACCGGGACGCATTTCTGGGTGGATATGGAGATCTTTGCGTTCCCGTTTGACGAGGGCCTGCGGCCGAAAAGCTGTCCGGCGCTGATCCGGGAGATCCACAGCTACGATGTGCTCGAGCAGGTGTACGGCTATCAGTACACCGGGCTGCTCAATGAGCCGGGGCACCGCATGGGACTGGGCAACGAGGATACCGAGGAGCTGTACACCGAATATGCCGCCTATGTGCGCAGGGTGCGCGGCGAGCAGGAGACTGCGGAGGATGAGGCGGCGCAGCAGCCGGACGCGTTGCAGTGCCTGGCCTGAAAGGAAGAAGATAACGGAGAAGATACAGAAAAAGGCTGAAACGGTGATCTACATGGGCACTGTAAAGAAAAAATGAAGAAATAGGACCCGAAAGCACAAAAAGGGTCTA
>USCI01000016.1 GCA_900553255.1 uncultured Oscillospiraceae bacterium
TTGTACCAGAAGGGCTGACGGGTCCTCAACTTTCATTTAACTTTACAGTCCGAAAAAATAAATTCGGATGGGTGGCAATGAGGTGTCTGGGGCCTGGCGACAAAAGCGCCGTTTTCCTACTTGAAATCGTAATGCTTTGGCAGCGCCTGCGCGCGTGAGATGCAAGATCGCTGCCGTCCATAGGGGGATGCTCAGAAAGGCCGTCTGACGATCGTCAGGCGGCCTTGTCGCGATACGGGATTTTAGGCCCTTTTATGATGTGGCCTTTTTCTTATAGTCGGTTCCCCAGCGCTCCATCGCATCCAGAATCGGCCGGAGGCTGTAACCGGTTTCGGTGAGGGTGTATTCCACCCGGGGCGGCACCTCGGCATATACCGTGCGCGTCACCAGACCCTTTTCCTCCATATCCCGCAGCTGGGCGGTCAGCACCTTCTGGCTGACGCTGCCGATCGAGCGCTTAAGCTCGCCGAACCGCTTGGTACCCGGCAGCAGGTCACGCAGGATCAGCACTTTCCATTTATCCCCGATCAGCGACAGGGTGGTTTCCACCGGGCAGGCGGGCAACTGACTGTCCATTTTTCAATCACCTCGAAAAAATTTTTTATCCCCCGCACAGGTGAAGAAAACCGCAGTCCGGCGCAAAGGTATCCTTCCGGTAACCAGTCAATAGTTTCCTTTTAGTAACTACAGCACAATAAAGTGCTTACTTTACAAACCGCCTGTACAGCATTATTGTAAAAGCACGGAGCAAAAAAGTCAAGCGCCCGTTCAACATTTACTGTACAGGAGGAAAAGAAAATGAACAAGAACACGTATGAGAAGGTTGTCCTGGCCAAAGGCGAGATGCACGTCTACGATTTCGGCGGGATCCGGCTGCACGCCTATCAGACAAAGGATCCCATCGACGACGAGGTCTTTGTGGTGGAAAAGGCGGGCCGCGCGGTGCTGCTGGAATCGCCCTGCTTTTTCGACAACAACCGGGAACTGGAAGCCTACATCCGCGAGCGCGGCCTCACCGTGGACGGGATGCTGCTGGCGTACCACATGGCCGGCGGGAGCTTCCTGCCCGGGGTGCGCCGGTACGCCACGCCGAATGCGGATGCCTATGGCCACAACGGCGGCGGACGGGCGCTCATCGACAACTTTGCCGCTGCCTTCGGCGAGGCCTTTGACAGCAGCATCCACACCGTGACCGATTCGCTCGAGGAAGGCCCGGTCGTCATCGGCGGCATCGAGTTTCACATCCGGGTAACACAGGAGGCCTTCGATGTGGAGATCCCGGAAATCCAGGCGGTGTACACCCATATGCTCGGGCATGACTGCCACTCGATTGTGGCCGGTGCTGCACACGCCGACGCGATGATTGCCCAGCTTAACGGCTATCTGGAGAAGGGCTACGCGCTGGTCCTGACGTCGCACTATACGCCGGAGGATCTGAAGGACGTGCGCACAAAAATCGACTATCTGCAGAATTTGAAGGCCATCGCGGCCGGCTGCAGCGATGCGGCGGCTTTCAAGGAGCAGGTGAAAAAGCAGTATCCCGGCTACGGCGGGGACAATTATCTGGACATGACGGCGGGCTTTTTCTTCGCCTGACTTGCTTCCTGTTTTCCTGGCGCGGTCCGGCAGCCAGGCGGCGTAAGGAGGAAACGGCGTGGAAGGCCGGGTTACCGTTTAGAGGTGCTGCCGGCCGGTGGGGCAGATTGCCTGCGGGCGGACATCGGCGGGGCGCTGCGTGAGCTGTGCGGCGGGTGACCGCTGCAGGCACCGTCTTGCTTTTGTGCGGCAAATCCGCTACACTGAAGGAGAGAAAAGGGGGCGGACGGCATGCTTGGCGCAGTTTACGGGGATATTATTGGGTCTTATTATGAGCTGCACCCTGTCAAACGCCTGGATTTTCCGCTGTTTGTACCGGAAAGCACCTTCACCGACGATACGGTGATGACCGCGGCGGTATGCGAAACGCTTCTGGCGAGCAGCCGTCCGGCAGGCGGGCTGCTGGACCGCCGCCGCCGGGCACGGGAATATGCCTGCCGCTTCCGGCAGTATTATGCGCGGTATCCCGCCGCCGGCTTCGGGGAGATGTTCCGGGCCTGGGCGGAGGGGCCGGAGCTTACCCGGCAGCGCAGCTACGGCAACGGCGCGGCGATGCGGGTTATACCGATCGCTTATGCGTATTCCGCGCCGGAAGAGGTGCTGCGGCAGGTTCGGCTGAGCTGCCTGTACACCCATCGCCATCCGGAAGCGGTTGCCGGAGCACAGGCGGTCGCGCTCGCCGCATTTCTGGCCCTGCAGGGCACATCCAAGGACGAGATCCGTCACACGCTGGAAAAGCGGTTCGGCTATGACCTGAGCCGGCCGCTGCAGGAAATCCGCGCGGGCTTCGCCTTCGACAGCCGTACGGCCCGGTCGGTGCCGCCGGCCATCCGTGCCTTCCTGGAAGCGGCGGATTACGAGGAGGCCGTGCGCCTGGCCGTGTCGCTCGGGGGCGATGCGGATACGATGGCGTGCATAGCCGGCGGGATTGCCGAGGCGTACTACAAACAGATCCCGGATGCAATACGCGCCAGGTGCGACCGGCTGCTGGACAGCGGCCTGAAAGCCACCCTGCGGGCCTTCCGGCAGCGCTTTGTAACCGTGTGAGGGGTGCTGCCGGTGCCCGGCGGTTCCCTGAACAGAGAGAATATAGCAAAACCCGCGGCCGGGACATGTGTCCCGGCCGCGGGTTTTTGTCGTTTTTATGCGTGAACGGGTTCCGCCTTATGTCTCGTTATAAAATTCGTCCACCGCTTCAAAGAACGCGTCGATGTTTTCCCAGGGGCTTGCCGGCGGGATATCGCAGCCGGACGAGATCACGAAATTCGGGAACTCCGCGCAGCACTCGCCCATGATCCGCTTGGTTTCCGCCTTGATGGATTCCGGCGTGCCGCCGCGGAACTGGCCGGCCGGATCGACGTTGCCCATTACCACGATATCCTTGGGCACCTTCACGAGCATGTCGTGGATGTTGATCGAGTTGCCGAAATGGTACGCCGCACAGCCGGTACGCAGGATGGAATCGCTCATCAGCACGGTATTGTTGCCGCAGTTGTGATAGATGATGATGAACTCGTCATCCTGCACCGCATCGACGATGCGCTTGACATACGGCTCGGAAAATTCCGCCGCCATATCCGGCGACAGCAGGCCGGTCAGCGGTTCGGCCATTACGATGCCGCTCGCCCCGGTCGCCTTGTAGGCCAGGCAGTACTGGATCAGGAATTCGGTGGCCTTTTCCATCGTCTTATGCACCATGTCCGGCTCGGTATAGCAGTTGACCAGCGCTTCGGTTACGTCCATCAGACGGCCGGCCAGCGAGAACGGGCCGATTACCCCGGCGAAAACCGGCCGGTCGGTGATCAGCTTGCAGGCTTTGGCGATGGCTTCCACGTATAGCCCGGTGCGCGCCGCGCCGACTTCCGGCACCTTGAGCGCGTCGGCCTCCTCCTCGCTGGTGACAAGTGCGCCGATCACCGTAGGCACCTCATCGTCCGAAACGCGGATGGTGGAGCCGAACGTTTCCGCTTCCACCGAAAGATCCATCAGGCTTACCGATGCGGCCGACGGCACCCGGTCGGCGACCATCTTCATGCCCTTGGCCTGCATGTCGCTGTCGCTGATCAGCTCGCGTACCGTAATGCCGAGCAGGTGGACGGACGGGAAGGAAAGGACCGGCATGGCCTTTTTGCGGGGGCTGTTTTTCAGCTCTTCGAGCCAGACTCTGGCGTTCATGGTCAACACGCTCCTGTTGCATAAAATTTGCAGACACCTGCATTCTATCCAACAGCATACGGGATAGCGGCGGATTTTTCTAGCAAACTTTTATCGCTTTTGGTAATCTGTTCCGGTCATGCGGCGGGCTGCAGGTGGATTACCGCAATTTCCGGCCGGTTGAAGATGCGCAGCGGGACCGGGAAATTACCCAGTCCGCTGGAGATGAACAGGTGGAAGTCCCCCTCGGTGAACAACCCCTTGTCGTCGATCGGATTCCCGTGGGCGGTCAGCTTGGGGAACCAGGCTCCCTGGTGGTATACCGGGCCGGCAAAGGGCAGGCGCACCTGCCCGCCGTGGGTGTCGCCGCACAGCGCCAGGTCGGTGCCGAAGGCCGCGAACTTTTCCCGATTGGGGATATGGGCGAGCAGGATGGTGTAATGCTCCTCGTCGAGTGTGAATTCGTTGGTCAGGTCGTAGGTCGGTGAATAGTACAGGCTGGTCGCGCCGTACAGCCGCAAAGTGGTGTCCCCGACCGTGACCGTCTCGGTGGTGTAGTCGAGCACGTGCACCCCCGCTTCCCGCAGGCTGTCGAGGAACGCCGGCGTGTGGTCATGCTCGCCGTTGACGAAATACACCGGATACGTTTCCGCCAGGCGGGAGAGCAGCGACAGCGCGGTCTGCCGCCCCTTTTCGTCTCCGGCCGAGGCCATGTCTCCGGTGCAGGCGATCAGGTCCGGCTCCTGCTTGCCGATGAGCCGGATCAGCGCAGCGTTGTCCCGCCCAAAGCTTGCCCCGTGCAGGTCGGTGAGCTGCACGATGGTGATGTCGTTTTTCAGTTTGCTGCTTGTCAGCGTCACTTCGGTCGTCGTCAGCGTAAAGGTGCCGAACCACCACAGAAACAGCAGCAGCGCCAGCACCAGCAGCACCCAGGTACGCTTTTTCCGGAACAGTTTTTTCAAGCGGCCGCCCTCCTTGCCCGGAATGATCCGCTCTTTATCTTACCGGGAAAAGCGGAATTCCGGCGGCAGAAATTCTTAAGATTTGCCAAAAAGGCGGTCTAATCCTTCTTACGCCCGCACAGGCTCACAGGCCGAGCACCTCGCGGTTGGTGCCGTAAAAAATGTCGTCGTGCCCGGCGATCAGCCGGCAGAAATTCTCGAATTTCCCCCAGGCGTCATGGCGGTCGAGCTCGATGCTGTGCCCCCAGATATAAAACAGCTGCGGGGTGTCGGGCTGCATAGCCACAAACTGCTCCCCGAGGGCGAACAGCTGCTCCCATTCGAGGTGAAACACCGTCGGGTTGAGCTGCAGCAGCCCCTCCTTCTGCAGGGTGAAGCGATGGGTACACGCCACCGTACGCGAATAGCGCACGCCGGTACGCCGCAGGATATCCACCACCCGGCTGTCGCTGGTGCCGTAGGGGTAGGCCATGCCGATCACTTCGTAGCCGGCCAGCTCGCTGAGCCGCAGGCGGTCGTCCTCCACCTCATGGAAAACCGCCTCGTCGTCGAGCTTGAGCAGGTCGGGGTGGGTCAGTGTATGTACGGCGATCTCGTGCCCGGCATAGAGCGCCGCGATGTCCTGCTCCGGTACACGGTCGCCTCCGCTGAACAGCCCGGAATTGAGATTGAAGGTAGCCTTCAGGCCGTAGCGGCCGAACAGCTCGATGAGGCGGCGGTCCTGCGTCACCCCGTCGTCATAGCTGAAGGTGACCGCCTTGTCTTTTCCCTGAAACATATCGGATGCCTCCTTTTTCTTTCATAATAGCACCCTTTGTCCGTGCGGGCAATACACAAGCGCCGGAGGAAGCCGTGCTTCCTCCGGCGCTTGTGTATTACAGGTCGTCGGCGTCCTGGACCGGCACGCCGCCGTCCTCCGGTGTGCCGGTGTAGCTGCCCTGCACATCCGACCGGATTTCGCCGCGGCCCTGCCGGCGCAGGGTGTCGGCGCTTGCCTCCGCCGGGGATTTTGTCCCGCTGCGCTGCGGGCCTTTTTTCTTTTCCGCCATGCTTATGCCCATTCCTTTCGCTTAATAGTCTTCCACCTGCAGCTTGAACCAGGCCTGCGGCTTCTTGCACACCGGGCACAGTGCCGGCGGGGTCGCGCCGCGGTAAATATGGCCGCAGTTCAGGCACACCCAGACCGTCTCGGCGTCGCGCTGGAACACCTTGCCGGTGTTCAGGTTGTCGAGCAGCTTGCGGAACCGCTGTTCATGGCTGTTTTCGATCTTGGCCACCAGGTCAAACAGTGCGGCGATGTCGTTGAAGCCCTCTTCCTTGGCGACTTGAGCAAAGTTCGCGTACATGTCGCTCCATTCGTAGTGCTCACCCGCAGCGGCGTCCAGCAGGTTTTCCGCCGTGCCGCGCAGCGTGCCGCCCTGCAGGCGCTTGAACCAGATTTCGGCATGCTCCTTTTCGTTGTTGGCGGTTTCGAGGAAGATGTTCCCGATCTGCTCATAGCCCTCCTGCTTGGCCTGCGCGGCGTAGAAGGTGTATTTGTTGCGCGCCTGGCTCTCGCCGGCAAACGCCGCCATCAGGTTGGCTTCGGTGCGGCTTCCCTTGAGTTCCATTCTTGTACCATTCCTTTCGGTTGGATTTTCAGGCATAGTATGCTCCGCTTTCCCAGAATTACCCGGGAGCGCCGGCGTTTTCCTTCGTCAAAAGCCGCGTTTTTCCGCGCGGAATCCCGTCTTTCGCCGCCTTGACACCGTCCCGGCGGTGGTCTATAATCAAAAGAAGATATTCCGATGCCGAGGCACCGGGAGCCGCCGCGGGACGGCATTTTTGATGGAATGGGGGCTGCCGGCATGGCGGGATTTCTCAGGCGCTGCTGGGCGCAGATCGACGTGGAGGCGCTGCGGCACAATATGGCTGCGGTGCGTGCCGTGCTGCGGCCGGACTGCCGGATTATGGCGGTGGTCAAGGCCAACGCCTACGGACACGGCGATGCGGTGCTCGCGCCGTATATGCAGCAGTGCGGGGCGGACTGGTTTGCCGTCTCCAACATTGAGGAGGCCGCTATCCTGCGGCGGCACGGCGTCACCCGGCCGATCCTGATCCTCGGCATGACCCCCTGCGAATATGCGGCGCAGCTTGCGGAACAGCGGCTCACCCAGACGGTGTATTCCGCGGAATATGCCGGTGCGCTGGCCGAGAGTGCGGCACAGGCCGGCGTCACGGTGGAGGTGCACGTCAAGGTGGATACCGGCATGAACCGCATCGGCTTTACCGCCGACGCGCTGGCCGATATCGCTGTGGTGTACCGTACCGAAAACCTGCGGGTCACCGGGATTTTCACGCATTTTGCCTGTGCCGACGAGACCGGTGAGGACGCCCGCGCCTATACCCGGGCGCAGTATGCCCGCTTCTGTGCGGTGTGGGAAGCGCTGCGGGCGGAGGGGATTGATCCCGGCCTGCGGCACTGCTGCAACAGCGGTGCGGTGCTGCAGTACCCGGAGATGCAGCTGGATATGGTGCGTCCCGGCATCATCCTGTACGGGCTGTGGCCGTCGGACGACCTGCGTGGGGCGGCGAACCTGCGGCCGGTGATGACCCTGTACAGCCGGGTGGCGCTGGTCAAGCGGGTGCCGGCAGGCGCATGCGTCAGCTACGGGCGGAAATATACCGCGCCGGACGAGCGGGTGATCGCCACCGTGACCTGCGGCTATGCCGACGGGTATTCCCGCGCGTTTTCCGGCCGGGCGTCGATGCTCGTGCGCGGACAGGCGGCGCCGGTGGTCGGGCGGGTATGCATGGATCAGCTGATGCTGGACGTCACCGGTATCCCCGGCGTGCAGGCGGGGGACGAGGTGGTCGCGGCCGGCGGCGCGCTGCCGTTCGACGACCTCGCCCGCATCGGCGGCACCATCGGGTACGAGCTGGTGTGCGGGGTGTCCCGCCGGGTGCCGCGGGTATACGTCAGCGGCGGCGAGGTGCTCGCCGTAGCCGACTATCTGGAGTAAGGGGAACCCCGCCTGCGGGCCGCGCCGGAGCGGGATGCGACATTTTTTCGTATGCGGAGAAAAAAGCTTGCATTTTTCGGAAATCTGTGGTAAACTAATCAAGATGAATATAACGTATGGTGAAAGAGTGGGGCGACCCGCTCTTTTATCTTTGTCGGAGGGTTCCGGCAGGGAAGGGGGCGGCGTATGCCGAAAAACGGGAAGCCCGCCGGCGGCGTGGCGGCGGTTTGCTATGCGCTGGCGAAGCCGGTGGCGGAAGAGCTCGGCCTGATGCTGTGGGATGTGCGGTTTGTCAAGGAGGGCGCGACCTGGTATCTGCGGTTTATTATCGACAAGGAAGAGGGCGTCGGCATCGACGACTGCGTGGCGATGTCCCGCCGGATGGATAAGCTGCTCGATGAGGCCGACCCGGTGCCGCAGTCGTATGTGATGGAGGTCGAATCCCCCGGCATCGAGCGGGAACTGACACGGCCGGAGCATTTTGCGGTGATGATGGGCTGGCCGGTCACGGTGAAGCTGTACCGTCCGGTGGACGGTGTGCGGGAGTTTGCCGGCGAGCTGGCGGATTACCAAAACGGCGACGTCACGATCGGCACGGCCGACGGGCAGACGCTGACCTTTGCGAAAAAAGACATCTCTTCCGTCCGCATCCGCGAGGATGACCTGGACGGGGAATAAAGGCGGTCAGATCCCGGGTACAGCGTATCCGGGACCCAAGTTGAGAAAGGATTGGTCATCAAAATGAATAACACGGAGTTCTTTGAGGCACTCAAGCTGCTCGAAAAGGAAAAGGGCATTGCGGAAGACTACCTGCTCGAAAAGATCCGCGCCGCGATCGTCATCGCGGTCAAGCGGGATTTCGGCGGCAACGACAACGTTTCGGTGGTGATGGACCCGTCGACCGGGGAGTTCAGCGTCGCGCTGCTCAAGACGGTGGTCGAAGAGGTCGAGGATCCCGAGACACAGATGCTGCCCGAGGAGGCGGTCAAGTATTCCAAGAAGGCTGTCGTCGGGGATACGGTGCAGATTCCGCTCGAGACCAAGCAGTTCGGCCGCATCGCCGCCCAGACCGCCAAGCACGTGATCCGGCAGGGCATCCGCGAAGCGGAGCGCGGCCAGCAGATGCAGGAATTCCAGCGCCGCAATCAGGAACTGGTCACCGCGCTGGTGACCCGGGTGGATCCGGTGACCGGCGCAGCCACGGTGGAAATCGGCAAAGCGGAGGCGGTGCTGCCCAAGAGCGAGCAGATCGGCGACGAGGTGATCCGCGAGGGCCAGCGCATCAAGGTGTATGTCGTGGATGTGCGCGAGGGCGACAAAGGGCCGCGCGTGCTGATCTCCCGGTCGCATCCGGGCCTGGTCAAGCGGCTGTTTGAAATGGAAGTTCCGGAAATCTTCAACGGTGTGGTGGAAATCAAGGCGGTTTCCCGCGAAGCCGGTTCCCGCACCAAGCTCGCGGTGCTCGCGCACGACGAAAACGTCGATGCGGTCGGCGCCTGCATCGGCCCGCGCAGCGCGCGGGTGGGCGGCATCGTCGAGGAACTCGGCGGCGAGAAGATCGATATTGTTGAATACAGCGAGGATCCCGAAAAATTCATCGCTGCGGCGCTGTCGCCCGCAAAGGTGCTCAAGGTCGAGGTGGATCCCGAGGGCGCCAAATCCTGCCGTGTGACCGTGCCGGACGGCCAGCTCTCGCTGGCAATCGGCAACAAGGGGCAGAACGCCCGGCTGGCGGCCAAGCTGACCGGCTGGAAGATCGACATCCGCCCCGAGAGCGGGTTTTACGGAGAAGAAGAGGCCTGATGCGGCTTTCCCACCGGGCGGATGAGGGCCGGTATGGCTGACGTGCCGCGCTAATCTGTCCGGCCGGATAAGTCGGAAACCGGTTTCGGCCGGCATAAGGAGTGAGATGGATGCGGACAAAGAAGGTGCCGCTGCGCAAATGCGTGGGCTGCAATGAGATGAAGGAAAAAAAGCAGCTGGTGCGGGTGGTCAGAAGCCCGGAGGGGGAAATCTCGCTGGATCTGACCGGCCGCAAGCCGGGGCGCGGCGCCTACGTCTGTGCGTCTCTGTCCTGTCTGCAGGCTGCCCGCAAAGCCAGGCGGCTCGAACGCGCATTTTCCTGCGCGATTCCGGCCGAGGTATACGACCGTATGGAGGAGGAATTGCAGAACAGTGGAGGATAAGGCCAAAAACGCCGTCACCGGTCTGCTGGGCATCGCCCGGCGCGCCGGGCGCCTGAGCATCGGCTTCGATGCGGTATGTGCGCAGATCGGCGAAGGGAAAGCAGAGCTGGTGCTGCTGGCCTGCGATCTGTCCGAAAAAACCGGCAAGGAGCTGCGGTACGCGGCCCGGGACCGGAAGCTGTCCGCCATACGGCTGCCTTTGGACAAAGAAACGCTCGGCCACGCGCTCGGCCTGAAAAAGCCGGTGGGTGTGCTGGCGCTGACCGACAAGGGATTTGCGGATGCCGTCCGCAGACAATGCCGCGATGAAATTGAGGAGGTAACTGCCCTATGATGATGAAATACCGCGTGAGCGAGGTCGCAAAGGATTTTGAGGTGCCGAGCAAGGAGATTATCGCCCTGCTGGCCGAATATACCGACACGCCGAAAAAGAGCATGACGGCGCTGGAGGAGGCGGAGCTCGACTGGGTGTTTGAGAAGATGACCCAGAAGCACCAGGTGGAGAGCTTTGACGCTTATTTTGCCGCCGGCGAGAAAAAACGTGAAGAAGCGGCGGCCAAGGCGGAGGCTGCAAAAGAGCCCGAGACGCCGGCGGTCAAGGCCGCAGAAACCCCGGCCGCTCCCGCTGCGGGCAAGCCCGCCCCGGCGCAGCCGGCGCGTCCCGCCGGAAAGCAGCCGGCCGCCCAGCCGGTTCAGCCGAAGAAGCCGAAGGGGCCGCAGACGCCCAAGGCGCCGGTGGAACGCCGCACGGTGGATACCCGCACTCCGCAGGTCAACGTCGGCAAATACGACGAGAAATTCGACGTCCTTGCGCAGACCTCCAACCGGGTGCAGGGCGACGGCGGCGCGGTCAGGAAGCAGAAGCTCAATCAGCGCTCCCAGCAGTACCGCAAGCCGCAGCACCGCCGGGAAACCGAGGCTGAGCGGATGCGCCGTATCCAGCTTGAACGGCAGAAAAAGCCGATCACCATTACGGTCGGCGACACCATTACGGTCGGCGAGCTGGCGATGCGCCTGAAGGCGACCGCCGGTGAGGTCATCAAGAAGCTGATGAGCATGGGCGTGATGGCGTCGGTCAATGAAGAAATCGACTTCGACACCGCGTTCCTGGTCGGCGAAGAGATGCATGCGAAGGTGGAGCGCGAGGTGGTGGTCACCATCGAGGAGCGCATCATCGACGACAGCGAGGATACCGATACCGACCTGCAGCCACGCGACCCGGTTGTGGTGGTTATGGGTCACGTCGACCACGGCAAGACCTCCATCCTCGACTATATCCGCAAAACCAAGGTGACCGCCGGCGAAGCGGGCGGCATCACCCAGCATATCGGCGCCTACCGCGTGGACGTCGACGGCCAGAAGATTACCTTCCTGGATACCCCCGGCCACGCGGCGTTCACCTCGATGCGTGCCCGCGGCGCCCAGATCACCGATATCGCGATCCTGGTTGTGGCGGCGGACGACGGCATCATGCCGCAGACGGTGGAGGCGATTAACCACGCCAAGGCCGCCGGCGTGTCGATTATCGTGGCGATCAACAAAATGGATAAGCCCGCCGCCAACCCCGACCGCGTGCTGCAGCAGCTCACCGAATACGAGCTGGTGCCGGAGGAGTGGGGCGGCGACGTGATCTGCGTGCCGGTGTCGGCGCATACCGGCATGGGAATAGACCGGCTGCTCGAGTCGATCCTGCTGGTCGCCGAAATGAAGGAGCTCAAGGCGAATCCGGACCGCGCCGCAAAGGGCACGGTCGTGGAGGCGCGGCTGGATAAGGGCCGCGGCCCGATTGCCACCGTGCTTGTGCAGAATGGAACGCTGCATTCCGGGGATATTATAGTGGCGGGCACGGCGGTCGGCCGTGTACGCGCGATGACCGACGACCGCGGGCGTAAGGTGGACACTGCCGGCCCGTCGGTGCCGGTGGAGATCATGGGCCTCGACGAAGTGCCGACGGCGGGGGATATTTTCAACGCGGTCACCGACGAACGGCTCGCACGCGAGCTGGTCGAGCAGCGCAAGACCTCCGCGAAGGAAGAGCAGTTCAGCCATTATCAGAAGGTTACCCTCGACAACCTGTTTGACCAGATGCAGCTCGGCGAGATGAAGGAGCTGAACATCATCGTCAAGGCGGATGTGCAGGGCTCGGTCGAAGCGGTGCGGCAGTCACTCGAAAAGCTGTCCAACGACGAGGTGCGGGTGCGGGTTATCCACGGCGCGGTCGGCGCGGTCAGCGAAAGCGATGTTATGCTCGCGAGCGCGTCGAACGCGATCATTGTCGGCTTCAACGTGCGGCCGGAGCCGCTTGCGCAGGATGCCGCCGAACGCAGCAATGTGGAGATTCGGCTGTACCGCATCATCTATGACTGCATCGAGGAGATCGAGGCGGCCATGAAGGGCATGCTCGCGCCGAAGACCCGCGAGGTCATGCACGGCCGTGTCGAGGTGCGTGAGGTGTACCGCATCACCAACGTCGGCACGGTGGCCGGCTGCTATGTGCTCGAGGGCAAGGTGCTGCGCAACGACCTGCTGCGGGTGGTCCGGGACGGCATCATCGTCGCGGATGACAAAATGGCCTCCCTCAAGCGCTTCAAGGACGACGTCAAGGAGGTCGCGCAGGGCTACGAGTGCGGCATCGGCCTGGAGAAGTTCAACGACATCAAGGTCGGCGATATCTACGAAACCTATATCATAGAGGAATACCGCGACTGACCGGGTGCCGGCCGGTACGCGGGTATTGCGGCGGAGGTTCGGGCCGCGTCTGGAAAAAGCACACGTTGGTCCGGACGGGCTTGGCGGCAGCTGCCGTGCGCATGCCGGGAAGCCGGCGGCGGGGCAGAGCGGCCGGGCGGCTGTGACAGGAAGGTTTTGCGGGACTGTTTCGTTCCGGCGCGTGCGGAGCGTATGGCCCGCGGACAGAAAGGAACGGTATGGCAAGCTATAAATTGAACCGCACGAGCGAGGATATCCTCCGGGAGCTGACCGCGATTCTGCGTACGGTCAAGGACCCGCGGGTCAACGGCCCGCAGGGGACGGGGATGCTCAGCATCGTACGGGTGGAAGTCACCAACGATATGTCCTATGCGACGGTGTATATCAGCTCGATGGACGGCCTCGAGGCGGCGAAGGAAGCGGTTAAGGGGCTGAAATCCGCGGCGGGCTATATGCGCCGGGAGCTGGGGCAGGCGCTGCATCTGCGGCATGTGCCGGAGCTGCGCTTTGTGGCGGACAGCTCGATTGAATACAGCGTGAATATCTATAAAAAGCTCGAGGAGCTTGAAAAGCAGGAAAACAACGGGCACGAGGCCTGAGGTTTCGGGGAACGGCAGCGGCAGGCCGCTCAGGCGGCGCACCGTGGTGCGGTTCCCTGTTCCTGCGAGAAAGGAACGGTCAATCACCATGAGTAAGGCTGTCACGGCTGCGCAGGCGGCACGGCTGCTGCTTGAGGCAAATGACATTCTGATCCTGACCCACCAGTATCCCGACGGCGATACGCTCGGTTCGGGCTACGCGCTGTGCCGCGCGCTGCTCAGGGCGGGGCGCCGGGCGCGGGTGGCGTGCGCGGATCCGATCCCGGAAAAATACGACTATATGCTTGACGGGCTGGAGGAGCCGGATTTTGAACCGGCGTTCATCTGCGCGGTGGATGTGGCCGACCCCAAGCTGCTCGGCTCGCTCAGGCGGTATGAAGGCAGTATCCGGCTGTGCATCGACCACCACGGCTCCAACGTGCAGTATGCGGAACACCTGCTGCTCGACGCGCAGAGCACCGCTACCGCTATGCTGGTGTCGGACGTCATCCGGGAGCTCGGCGTGCCGGTGGACAAGCCCATTGCCGACTGCCTGTATACCGGCATCGCCACCGACAGCGGCTGCTTCAAGTATTCCAACACCACCGCCGCCACCCACCGGCTGGCAGCCGAGCTGATGGACCGCGGGGCGGATTACGCGGCGATCAACCGCTCGATGTTCGATATCAAGAGCCGCGCCCGGGTGGAGCTGGAACGGCTTGCGCTCGAAAGCATGAAGTTTTATCTCGGCGGCCGCTGCGCCGTAATGGTCATCACCAACGACATGGTGGAGGTGAGCGGCGCAAAGGAGAACGATATGGAGGGCCTCGCGCCGCTGCCGCGGCAGATCGAAGGGGTATGGGTCGGGGTGACCCTGCGGCAGAAGGCGGACGGCGCCTTCAAAGTGAGCGTGCGCACCGGCACCCATGCCGATGCGTCCGCCATCTGTGTGAAGCTCGGCGGCGGCGGACATGTCTGCGCCGCAGGCTGCGCGATGGCCGGCCCGGCGGAGGATGCCATCGCGCGGATACTGTCTGTTGTGGCGGATACGGTGGAGGGAATCCGCTGAGGACGGCTTTGGCATAGGAGGGGTTGCATGGATGGGATTCTTTGTCTGGACAAGCCGCAGAACATGACCTCGTTTTCCTGCTGTGCGGTGGTGCGCCGCCTGCTCGGCGGGGTCAAAATCGGCCATGCCGGCACGCTCGATCCGATGGCGACCGGGGTGCTGCCGCTGCTGATCGGCCGCGCGACGCGCGCTCTCGATCTGCTGCCGGTGCACGACAAGCGCTATACGGCGGTGATGCGGTTCGGGATGGTCAGCGATACTCAGGATATCTGGGGCAGCGTCACCCGCACCCGGAAAGCACCGCCACCGCTCAGCGAGATCGAAGCGGCGCTGCCCGTCTTCCGCGGGGAGATCCGGCAGGTGCCGCCGATGGTGTCGGCACTCAAAAAGGACGGCGTGCGGTTGTATGAGCTGGCGCGTCAGGGCATCGAGGTGGAGCGGCAGGCGCGCAGCGCTACCATCTATTCGCTGGACATCGTGGATTACGATCCCGAAAAGGGGGATCTGACCATCGACTGCCTGTGCTCACGCGGCACCTACATACGCACCCTGTGCCACGACCTTGGGCAGATGCTCGGCGGGGTCGGCGGGGTGATGACCGCGCTGAGGCGCACGATGGCCGCGGGCTATACGCTCGACCGGTGCATCACGCTCGACGAGGCGCGCGAACTGACCGAAAAGGGAAGGCTTGCCGAGAAGGTGCTGCCGGTGGAAAGCGCGTTTGAGGCGTGTGCGTCGGTGCAGGTTTCCGCGGCGCAGGCCGCGCGGTTTGCCAATGGCGGCGCGCTGTCGCTCGACCGGCTGCGCCAGCCGGTTCCCGGCACGGTGCGGGTGTACGCGCCGGACGGCCGGTTTCTCGGCCTCGGCCGTCCCTCGGATGGGGAGCTGAAGATCGTCAAGCTGTTTTAACGCTTTTGCCCGGGCACCACCGATATACAGCCGGCGTCCCGCGCCGCCCGGCCGGAAAAGCGGGATCTATTACGGTAAACCGGAGCCGGCCGGCCGTCATGGCCGGCCGGCGCTTTTCAAAGGACTGACTGAAGGATGAAAATGCTGCCGACAACCTATTCCCTCCCGGCGCCCGCCGGGCTGCCCCGCGTCCCGCGCGCTGTGGCGCTGGGCATTTTCGACGGGGTGCATCTCGGCCACCGGGCGGTTATCTCCCGCGCGGTCGGGCGGGAAAACACCCGTGCGGCCGTCTTTACCTTTTCCCAGCCGTCCTGGTCGCTGCCGAAAAGCAACGCCTGGGAGCTGCTTTCGGCGGACGGGCGTGCGGCGGCGTTTGCCTCGCTCGGCGTGGAGGAGGTCATTGAGGCGGATTTTGACGCAATCCGGGATATGTCCCCGGAAGCGTTTGTGCGGGAGATCCTGCATGAGCAGCTGGATGCCCGTCTGGTGTGCTGCGGGTTCAATTTCCATTTCGGACGGGACGGCGCCGGGGATGCCGCGCGGCTCGCGGAGCTGTGCGCAGCACACGGGATCGAAACCAGCATCGCCGAAGCGGTGATGATCGACGGCGAGCCGGTCAGCGCCTCCCGCATCCGCCGGCTGATCGAGCAGGGGGAGGTGCAGCAGGCGGCGCGGCTGCTCGGCCGCCCGTTTACCATTGATTTTGCGGTGGTGGGCGGGCAGCATCTCGGCCGCCTGCTCGGCACGCCGACCATCAACCAGCCGCTGCCCGCGCATTTTGTACGCCCGCGCTTCGGGGTTTACGCCTCGAGCGTGGAGGTAGACGGCCGGGTACGGCACGGGGTGACCAACATCGGCGTGCGGCCGACGGTGGGGGCGGACGGACCGCTCGCGGAAACCTGGATCCCGGAATACAGCGGCGACCTGTACGGCCGCAAGGTGCCGGTGTCGCTGGTCGGCTTTCTGCGCGCGGAGACGAAATTCGATTCGGTGGAGGCGCTGCAAAAGCAGATCGTCCGGGACGAAAAGGTTGCCCGCCGCGCGGTGTACGGCGACAGCAGCGAAGGCATCCGCGCGGTGCTGTTCGATTTCGACGATACCCTCCAGGACCGCCCCAAGGCGTTCCTGGCCTACTGCGGTATGTTCCTGGACAAGTATTTCCCCAACCTGTCTCCGGATGAGCGTCAGGCCCGCGCGCAGGAGATGCTCCGGCGCAATAACGGCGGCTACGTCAATTATATCGACTATTTTCTCTCGCTGTTCGAGGACTGGGGCTGGAAGGATGCTCCGCCGGTGGGGGACATCTACCGGGAATTTCAGTTCCGCTTTCCGGAATATTCCCATCTGTTCCCCGACGCGCTGACCGTGCTGCAGACGCTGCGCCAGCGGGGGTACCTCGTCGGGATCATCACTAACGGCCCGTCGGTGCTGCAGAACCGGAAGCTCGATGTCTGCGGGCTGCGCCCGTATGTGGATCTCGCGGTGGTGTCGGGGGATGAAAAGGTACACAAGCCGGATCCGGAAATTTTCCGGCGCGCCGCAGCCCGGCTCGGCGTCGCCTGCGGGAGCTGCCTGTATGTCGGCGACCACCCGGTCAACGACGTACAGGGCGCGCAGGCTGCCGGGATGCATCCGGTGTTCATCAACGCTTACGGCCAAAGAGCGCCGGTGCCAAATGTGCCGGAAATCCGCAGTCTCACCGAGCTGCTCGACCTGGTGGAATAAAAAGGGAGAGGGAATGGATTATTCCATCCCCTCTCCCTTTTTGTCGTCTTCCGCCGTTTCGGCTTCCTGTGCCGTCTCGGCACGGTGCTTTGCCTCGAGCTGTTCCCGCCGCCGCTGTGCCGCACGGCCGAGGCACAGCTGCACGACCACAACGATGACGGCAATGAGCACCACCGCCCCGCCGATTCCGGTCAGGATATACACCCAAAGGGGCTCGCGCAGGTCGTCCATCCCGCTGTCCGGCAGGCTGTCCGTCTGGTTGTCCGGCTGTCCGGCGAGCGGATGCTTCGCCAGGTATGTTTCCAGCGAGAGCGGCTCCCCGTCGGGCAGCACGGCATCATCATAGGGCAGCACCGCGGCGCGGCCGCCGTCTGACAGATACACAAAGGAGTAGTCGCCCAGATACAGGCATATATTCGTCGCTTCGGTGAAGCCGGCGGGCTGCAGCGCTTCGAGCAGTGCGGCCGGGCTCTGCAGCACGGCAAACATCCCGGGGTCATCGGCCGGGGCGCATTCGGCGCCGAGGATCTCCGCTCCGTAGGGATTGCGGGGGCGCACAAAGTATACCCCGAGCATCGCCCGTCCTTCGGATTCCGCCTCGAACGGCACCGCCCACATCGCCTTGCCGCTGACCGGGTAGGTGTCGTAAATGGTGCCGCTGAGGTTGTAGAAGGCCTGCAGGGTATCGTCGTCGGCATAGAAAAAGCGCAGGCTGCGTTCCGGATATACCGCGGTGACCGTAAGCTCCGGCCACGGCGTGTCCGGCTGCGGCGCGCCGTCGGAAAACAGCGGTGCGATGCGTTCCTCGATCGTTTCGGTGCTCTGCAGCTGTGCGGACACCCATTCCTCGGTCAGCGGCGCGGCATCGTCCGCCGCGGCGGGCACCGCGCTGCACAGCAGTGCGGGCAGGAGGATGAGCATGCACACCAGGCGGGTCAAACGGGCTTTGTTCTGCATAAGGCGTTCCCTTCTTCGAAAGGCTTGATTCCAATAGCATAGCAGAATTTCAGCCTTTGCGCAACCATGCAGGGAATGAGCCAATAAAACGGCGGCAGACCGGGAATTTTCCGGTTCGCCGCCGGGAGAAGGGGTGCCGGGGGTACGCCGGGGCATCCTATCGCCCGAAACCGCCCATGCCGCCGCCCGGATTCATACCGCCTCCGCCGGGATTCATGCCGCCGGCACTGCCCACCGTCGTGGAAACGGAGGAAAGGGTGAAGGTCTGCGCCGCTGTGCCGCCGGTGAGGGTGCCGCTGTCTGCGAAGCCGTCATCGTTGGCCGCGGACAGGCTGCCGCCGGTATACAGGGTATACGTCCCGCCGACCGTCATGCCCGGCGCGCTGATGACCGCCGTCTGCCAGGCGCGGGTGGGGGTGAAGGCCGCAAGCACATTGCCGTCGGCGTCGGTGAGGGCAACCGTCTCACCGGCCGCGCCCCGGGTGCTCAGGGTCACCATCGCCGACGGCTGGGCGGATGTGTCCGAAAAGCCCTGCGCCATACCGGAGGCGCCGACACAGATAACCACGCCGCCGCTGACCGTCGCGCTGCCGTCATAGTCAAACGCCCCGTTGCCGCTGTCGCTCGGCCCGGTCACCAGGACGGTTCCCCCCTCAATGGACAGGCTGCCGTTGATGTCGATGCCGTCGCCCGAAGCATCCACAACGATATACCCGTCCGCGATCCGCAGCGAGGAGTTCCCGCTGCCGAAGCTGTTCTGGCCGGGACGTCCGCCTAGTGCGGAGCCGTCTGCACCGCCGGCGCCGTTGATGCCGTCATCCGAAGCGGTGATGTGCAGGGTACCGCCGGTGATTTCCAGCGAAAGCGCCTCCACCCCCTCGTAGCTGCGGGAGATGGTGATTTCCCCGCCGCTGACCGACAGGGCGTTGTCGGCATGGATGCCATCGTCGCCGGAGGAGATAGCGAAAACGCCGCCGCTGATGGAGAGATCCCCGTTGGTGTGTACCGCGTCATCGGAGGTGTCGAGGGTGAACTGCCCGCCGGTAATCTGCAGGCCGCTGCCGGCCTTCAGCCCTTTGGCGCTTGTCGTGTCGGTGGTCTGGGTCTGCTGTCCGCCGCCCCACGCGCCCCAGCCCGGCCGCATAGCGCCGCTGCTGTCGGTGCTGGCGTTGGCGCTGCCGCCGCCGGTCGTCAGCGTAAGCTCCCCGCCGCTGATGCGCAGCACCGTTTCGGCCTGGATGCCGTCCTGCCCGGCGGTAATGGCGATGGTGCCGCCGTCAACCGATACAAAGCCGCGGGCGGCATCCTCGGTGTTGTTGGATTTGATGCCGTCGTCCCCCGCGGTGACGGTGATGGTGCCGGCGCGGATTTTGACGCTGTCCTTGCCCTGGATGCCGTCCGCCGCCGCGTCGACGGTGAGCACCCCGTCGGTGAATACCAGTTCATCCTTGCACACGATGCCGTGCGCGGCACCGGTTACGGTGAGCGAGCCGGTGCCGTTGATGGTCAGGTCGGCTTTGCTGAACAAGGCGGCGTCCACATTCGATTCCTCGGCGGCCAGGTCGTCCCCTTCGCTGTCCGCAAGGGAGTTCTCGCTGCCCGGGGCGAGCAGGAGGAACACCTTGTCGGCGCTGCGGATATACAGCGCGCCCGGTCCGCTCTGGCAGCGGATTGCCGCGCCGTCGAGCACCAGCCACAGTTTCTGGCCATCCGCGTCCACAATCACCCGCCCGTTATCCAGCGTGCCGGAGAGCAGGTAGGTGCCCCCGCCGGTGATGGTGACGGTGGTGCCGGAGACCGATGCGCCGGTGCCGTCCACCGTGACGGCGTCCCCGGAAAGGGTGATGCGGGTTGCGTTCGTCTCGTCATAGGAGGCGTCCAGGTCGTTGTCGGTATAGCTGAAATCCATATTTTCGGTCGAAGCGCTGAGGCTGCCGTCCGCGTCGCCCACCGATACAGTGCTGCCGCCCGAAGAGGCGGCCTGCCGTGCGCAGCCGGCGGACAGCAGGAGCGCGCAGCCGAGTGCTGCCATGCAAGCGAGTGCGCTGCGGCAGCGCCGGAAGATGATCATCGTCGTCACATCCCTTCTTATGTTTACAGCACCATGCCGGAATCCTCGCCCATCGCGTCCATGCGCCCGAGCAGGATGTCGAGGTTGCCGTTGCGGCAGCGCAGCTCATCGAGAAAAGCCTTTTCCTTTGCCGGGTCCCGCAGCGTAATCCGGTAGTGCAGCTGGAACAGGCTGCCGAGGTTGGTGGTTTTCACCCGCAGCAGCTGCGCGCCGGTGGTGTAGGCGGCGAAAAGGTCGTCGAATACGCCGGTGTAGTCGAGGTTTTCCGGGATGGTGATTTTCAGGAGCTTTTCCGTTTTCCGGGGTTCACCGACCCGCAGCAGGGTGTACAGCACCTGCAGCCCGCACAGCAGCACGGTCAGCACCGCCGCAATGCCGATATACCCCATGCCGGTGGCCAGCCCCACCGCCATGGCGAGGAACAGGTTGGTGATTTCCTTGGCGCTGCCGGGCACCGAGCGGAAACGGACCAGGCTGAAGGCCCCCATTACCGCGACGCCGGTGCCGACGTTGCCGTTGACCAGCATGATGACCACCTGCACGATGGCGGGCAGGGTGGCCAGGGTGATCAGGAAGCTCTTGGAGTACCGGCTGCGGATCATGCTCATGCCGGCGATGAAGGCGCCGAGGATGAGCGAAGCGAGGGTGCAGGCAAAAAAACCGGTCGCGGTAATCGGCGTGGTGAGAACGCTTTGAAACAGAAAATCAAGCACAGTCGATTCCTCCCAGCGCCTGCGCGGCCTCCGCCGTCAGCAGGCTTTCTTTATAGGCGTTGCCGTATTTCGAAAAGGTGGACGGCCAGATGGCCAGCTCGCTGAGCGCTTCGGCCAGCCACAGCGGCATCGCGCCCGGGCATTTGACCTCCATGAGCAGCTCATCCGGCGCGAGCAGCGGGCTGCCGCCGGGGCCGGCGGTCAGGTCGAGCGTATCCCGCCGCCAGAGGATGCGGCGGTCGAAGGTGATCCGCAGCCCGCTGTCCTCCCGCCCGCAGAATGCTTTGCGCTCGTAGGAGAGGTACATCGCCGGCGCAAGCCCGGGATACCGGGAACGGAACCAGTCGATTTCCCGGGTGATCTGGCCGGGCTCGGCCGGCGGGCAGGTGCCGGCAAGATACCCCTCGGCGATGCCGAGCGGCATGCGTACCCGCCGCTTGTAGACAACCCCTTTGTACTTCTTTTTCAATTCCACGAAAACCGGCGAATCGTCCTCCGGCACGCCGTAGCAGCGCAGCCGCAGCTTTTCCTTGTAGACCGGTTTGTCCAGCGATGCCCGGATCAGCCGGCTGTCCGGCGTGTCGTAATAGATGTTGCCGATCCGGCTTTCGGCGAACCGGTCGGGCTGCAGGTGCCCGCCGGCCCGGGCAAGCAGGCGGCGGTACTGCCCCATGTCCAGCCGGTATTTTTTCTCCACCCGCTTGAAGGTGCCCTGATAGGCGGTCATACGGCATCCCTCCTTTGTGCTTCCAGTGTAGCGCCGCAAGCTGAAAAAAGCCTGAAAAAGGTTTTTACGGAATTGTAAATTCCGAGCGGCGGAAAATTTCAGCCTTTTTTCAGCCTTTTGCGGTAGGCTGATTGCAGGATAGGAGAATTCCGGTATAATAAAAGCAGACGGAACCGGCAGCAGAAAGGCGGGGAAAAGCAATGCAGGTGCTGGTGGTGGAGGACGAAAAGCGTCTGGCGCAGGCGCTTGCACAGATTCTCAAGGAGGAAAAATATCTCGTCGATGTCGCGTACACCGGCAGCGACGGGCTGGATTACGCCCTGAGCGGGATTTACGACGTGATTGTGCTCGACGTGATGCTGCCCGGCCTCAACGGCTTCGAGGTCGCCGCGCAGCTGCGCCGGCAGAAGGTGAACAGCGCCATCCTCATGCTCACCGCCAGGGATGCCGTGCCCGACCGGGTGGCCGGCCTGGACAGCGGCGCGGACGATTACATGACCAAGCCTTTTGCGCCCGAGGAGCTGCTCGCGCGGGTGCGCGCGCTGACCCGGCGGCATGGGGAGGTGGTGCTCCGGGAGATGACCTATGCGGACCTGACGCTGGATCTGTCCACCGGAGACCTCAAATGCGGGACCAAGGCGGTGCGGCTGAATTTCAAGGAGTTTGCGGTCATGCAGCTGCTGCTCGCCGCCCCCGGTACGGTGGTGCCCAAGGAGACGCTGCTGGTCAAGGTGTGGGGCTACGAATCCGGGGCGGAGGACAACAATGTGGAGGCGTATATCTCCTTTCTGCGCAAAAAGCTGGCGTTTCTCGGCTCACGGGTGAGCATTACCGCGCTGCGGCGGCTGGGTTATCAGATCACGGAAAGGCGGGACTGAGGGATGGGCAAGGCCAAAAGGCACCGGGACAGGCCGGAGGGGGTTGCGATGCTGCTCCGGCTCCGGCGGAAATTCGTGCTCATCAATATGGTGTTCGCCGCTTCGGTGCTGCTGTGCGTGTTCGCCGCGGTGTGCGTGAGCACCTACCGCTCCGCCCGCTCGGATGTGGATCGGACGCTCGAGCAGGCGCTCGACGAACGACGCGGGGAGCAGGTGCCGCCGGCCGGCCAGCTGCCGGACGGCCAGCTGCCGGACGATGCCAGGCGCGGGGAAACCCCGCCGAAAAACTGGATGCTGTATTATACGGTGATGGTGAATACCGAAAACGATACGGTCACGGTGCTGCAGTCGGGTGCCGGCTTCACGGATGAGGAGCTGACCGCGGCGGCACAGAAGGTGATCGCCGGCGGCAAAACGGAGGGGCGGCTGCGCGAGGAGGCGCTGTACTATGCGCGACGGGATGTGCGCGGCGGCACCCGGGTCGCTTTTGTGGAGGCCTCCTATCTCACCGAATCCATACGCCGGCTGCTGTGGCAGTCGGCGGCCATCGGGGCGGTCAGCCTGCTGGCTTTTTTCGCCATCAGCGTGTTTCTCGCGCGCTGGGCGCTGCGGCCGGTGGAACGTGCGTGGCTCCAGCAGCGGCGTTTTGTCGCGGATGCGTCACACGAGCTGAAAACCCCGCTGACCGTCATTCTGGCCAACAACAATATCCTGCTCAGCCATCCGGAGCAACGGGTGGAAACGCAGAAGCAGTGGCTGGAGAGCACCGGCGAGGAGGCACAGCACATGCGCCGCCTGGTGGACGACCTGCTGTTCCTCGCCAAATCCGACGCCGAGGAACGGCCGTCGGTGCGGGAGCCGGTGGATCTCAGCGACCTGGTGTACAGCGTGCTGCTGCCGTTCGAGCCGGTCGCCTATGAAAAACAGGTGGCGCTGGAGGCACAGGTTGCCCCGGACATCACGGTTACCGGCGATCCGACCGCGCTGCGCCAGCTGGTGCACATCCTGCTGGACAACGCGTGCAAGTATGCCGGTACGGGTGGGCGTGTGGTGCTTACCCTGGAACGGCAGGCGGGGAGCGCGGTGCTGCGGGTGAGCAACACCGGCACACCGATCCCGCCGGAGGATCTGCCGCATGTGTTTGAGCGGTTTTACCGCGCGGACAAGGCCCGCACCAGAGAGGGCGGCTATGGGCTCGGCCTCGCGATCGCCAAAAGCATTATGGACCGGCAGGGCGGCTCCCTTACGGCTGCCAGCGATGCGGAAAACGGTACCGTGTTCACTGCCGTGATCCCGGTCTCCCGGCATTGAGCGGGCGGCGTTCCGTGCGTCCGGGGCGGCCGAAAAGGGCCGGGGTACAGATATGACAAAAGGGGGTGCTGCAAAAAAATTGCAGCACCCCCGAAATCCGTCTGCAGGCTGTGGAAGGCGGCCTGTTGTCGCTGAAGGATGCGCCGCCCTAACGCCACTGCATGAAGAGATACCAAAGGATGACGAGGATGAGGCTTGCCGTCAGCATAAACAGCAGGTACGACAGCCGCGTCCACCGCGTTTCCATCCTGCGCGCCCGGAACAGGGAGAGCGCGAAAACCGCCGCCGCGATACAGCCCCAGAACAGCAGGGTAAAGGCGTTGGCGTTAAACGCGTTTTCCGAGCAGCCGCATCCGAGCCATTTTACGATCACCAGCGTGTTGAGCAGCGAGTAGGGAAGATACAGAACCGGGAAAAGCAAAAGCGGCCAGAACAGGGAAAAGGTGTTTTTTACTTTGCCCCGCATTGGGAAATCGCCTCCTTGATTCGTATCGGATTCCGCAGAAAACCGCCTTGCGTTCGGTCGCGTTTTGGCGGGCTGCCCATATGATCAGCCGCGAGCCACCCGCTTATAGGTGTTGAGCAGCGCCAGGAATTCCTGCCGGTAGCCTCCCGGGTCACGGCCCAGGCTGCCCTCCGCGAGCTGCATCACCGATTCGAGCGTGGCTTCTCCGGTGTATTCCGAGCCGCGCAGCAGATGCCCGAACGCTGCGACCGCGCACGCAAACCGGAAATCGTCCGTGTTTTCGCCGGACATGGTATCCAGCGTCTCTTTGGTGAACAACTGGCTTTCGTCCCCGTCCGGCTCCTTATAGCGGATGTGTACCGCAAACGGGTTATCCGCCGTTTTGCCCTGCTCGGTCAGCTCGATCTCAAAGAGCGCTGCCACGTCGGTGCCCGCACCGATCTCCCCGGCATCCTTGGTATCGTCTGCAAAATCCTCATTGCTCAGCATCCGGTTTTCATACCCGATCAGCCGGTAGCTCTTGATCAGTTCGGGATCGAACACCACCTGCGCCTTGACGTCCTTCGCGACGGTGAACAGGTTGCTGCCCAGCTCCTCGACCAGCACTTTTTTGGCCGTCTGCACCGAATCGATGTACGCCTGGTTGCCGTTGCCGTTTTTCGCCAGCGTCTCCATCACGTCGTCCCGGAGGTTGCCGGTGCCGAAGCCGAGCACGCTCAGGTACACCCCGCTGTCCCGCTTTTCGGCGATAAATTCCGCCAGCTGGTCGGTGTCGGAAATGCCGACGTTGAAATCGCCGTCGGTCGCGAGGATCACCCGGTTGTTGCCGTCTTCACGGAAATTTTTCTGCGCAAGCGCATAGGCGGTGCGGATGCCGTCCGCGCCGGCGGTGGAGCCGCTGGCCGTCAGGCTGTGGATAGCGTCGAGGATCTGCTCCTTGTCCGCGCCGCTGCAGCTGTCGAGCACCACCGCGGAGCTGCCGGCATAGGTGACGATGGATACCCGGTCGTCCTCGCCGAGCGTTTCGACCAGCAGGCTGAACGCGCTTTTGAGCAGCGGCAGCTTGTCGAACGAATCCATTGATCCGGAGGTGTCGATCAGGAAGGTCAGGTTGCTCGGCCCGAGCCCTTCCTTGTCGATCTCCGGCGTTTTTACCCGGATAAATGCCATCTGCTTGTCGCTGTGGAAGGGGGACGGCCCGACCTCGGTGTACACCGCGAAGGGGGCGCCGTCCGGCTCGAGCGGGGTCTCATAGCGGAAATAGTTGATCAGCTCTTCGGTGCGCACCGCATCCTTGGGGGGCAGGCTGCCGGTGTTCAGATAGCGGGTGACGTTGCTGTAGGACGCGGTGTCCACCTTCAGGGAAAAGGTGATGGTGGATTCCTCCGACGCCGCGATTTCCGGATTCTCGATGATCTCCTGATAGGTTTCTCCTGCGGTGCCCTCTTCGATATCACAGGAAGGGTATATGCCGTCGGCATTCCCCGGGGCCATCTCCCCGCCGCTTTTTGCCATCGAGCATCCGCTGAGCAGCAGTGCCGCCGCCAGCGGCAGCGAAAGCAGGCCGGATATTTTTCGTTTCATGTGTCATGCCTCCTCCATAATGCGTTTTTGTTTGCCGTTCTATAAAGGAGAACCGGGAAACGCAGAGGAATGTTACAGCTCCGCGGAAAAAATTTTTACAGGATCTGCCGGCCGAGTGCCACCAGCGTATCCAGCTCGTACCGGCAGGAGAGGGTGTAGGTGATCCCGCCGGCCGAAAAGGTCAGCAGATTATAGTCGCGGGTGCGGCGGGCATAGGCGGTGCTGCCGTCGATGGTAAGCGGCGAAAACCCGTCCGGCGCTTCAAATGTCTCGGCCGGCTCCATCACCAGCACCACATCGTCCTGTGCGTCATCCCGCAGCGTATACACGCTCTGGCCGTTGTCATATTCCGATGACGCCACCCGCAGATTGTCCGGCAGCGTAAAGGTCAGCGGCAGCAGGGTGTCGGTATCGATCGCCGGCCGGGAGATGCCGCCCGCCGGCGGCGGGCTGTCGAGGCTCTGCAGCAGCCGGGGCAGAAGGCCCACCACCAGAAGCAGCGCGGCTGCGGCTGCCGCTGCGCCGGATATCCAGCCTACGGCGGCCCGTTTGCGCTGCCGGGCGTGCACCCGGCGGTCGAGCCGCGGGGTCAGCACGGGAGGCTGCTGCGCCAGCTCCTGCCGGTACTGCGCGCCCTCCCGCTCGATATAGCGTTCGGCGAGCTCCTTGTAGAAGCGTTCCTCATCCTTTGGCTTCAACCGTATATCCCTCCTTGGCCAGCAGAGCGGCGATTTTTTTCTTTGCCCGGTACAGCCGGACGTTGACGTTGTTTTCGGTGATCCCCAGCAGCCTGCCGATGGTTTTGTGCGGCAGGTCGTAGGCGTATTTGAGCAGGAAAACGCTGCGCAGCTCCTCGTTCAGGCCGTCCATCAGCGCGAGCATCCGTTCGGCCGATACCGCCGCGAGCACGTGTTCCTCCAGGTTAAAGCCGTCCGGCTGCTCCTCATCCGGCAGCTCGGCCGGCTGACGGCGCTCCTTTTGCAGCAGGGTCAGCGCGGTGTTGCGGGTGATGGTCGCCACAAACGCCAGGCAGCGGTTGGAGGCCGGATCCTCGATTTTGCGCATGTTTTTGTAAATGCGGATGAAGGCCTCGCTGACTGCATCCTCCGCGAGCATGGGGTCCCGCAGAATCCCGTAGGCCTTCTGCAGCATCAGACCCTTGTAATGGGTATAAATATACTCGAACGCATCCCCCTCCGCCGGGGAGGCAAATGCCAAAAACCACCACACCGTGCGACACCCCCATATCGTCCCCTGTATACAAAACCCTTCCTCACGCCGGTTTATTACCATCATGACATACAAAAACAAAAAATGCAATGAAAAACGGATGCAAGCATTTTCCTGAATGCCGTGTTATTCCCGCGGCATACTACTACCGGACGATTCAGCTTTTTGATCCGGAAAGGAAGGTTGCGCAATGGACAATATACACGGCCGTCCGGTTGGCCCGGACGGCGAGGAGCTGTTTGACGAAATGTATCCGGTGGCATCGTCGATGGAATGCACCGGGCTGATCCCCGCCGCACCGGCTGCACCCGCGGAGGTGGATTCCTACAGCGATATCTACGACATCCCGCTCGCCAAAAACGCAAAGGACGCCAATCATCATCTGCAGAACGTCACCGCTGCCGACACCCCTGCCCCGAAACAAAAGCGTAAAACCAAAAAGGGACGGTGAACGGGGACGTCCCGCGCAGGTAAAGGGAGCTGCTGCCAAAACCCTTGGCGGCAGCTCCCTTTCAAAATGCCCGGACACAGGTGGATGCCGGGCCTGCCCGCACAGCGGCCGTATACCACCGGGACATAGATTAATCAAAAAACGGCGTCGCTCCGGATAGGGAGCGACGCCGTTTTTTGATGCGCTTGGCTTGAGCCCGGTTCTGCCGGGGGAAAGCCTGGTGACCGCCTTCCGAAGACAGGGGCACAGCAAACAGGAAACCGCGGGACACCGCTTTCCACCTGCACATAGGCCCTTGTTTACGGGTTGTTTTGCTTCCCGTGGGTCTCTGCATCGGACGCTTTTGCGGCCCGGCCGTTTTCCTTCTCAGCTTTTTTGTCCGGCCTTTCCTTGCCTTCCTCCGGCTCTTCGGGCAGCGGGGTGACCTCCGCGTGGACACGGTCAATGCGGCGGTCCTCCACCTGCATCACCCGGAAGGTGACGTTTTCATAGGTGACCTCCGGCTGCTCCCCGTCGGCGGGGATGCGGCCGAGCTGATCCATGATAAAGCCGGCAATGGTATCGTAATCGCCCTCCGGCAGCTTGACGCCGAGCAGCTCGCTGAGGTCTTCAATGCTCATCGAGCCGTCCACGTCGAAGGACGTTTCACTCAGCTGCGTAACCTCTTCTTCCTCATGGTCGAATTCGTCCTGGATGTTGCCCACAATGGATTCGAGCAGGTCCTCCATGCTCACGATACCGGCGACGCCGCCGTATTCATCCACCACGATGGCCATCTGGATATGCTTTTCGGTCATTTCGGAGAACAGCTCCCCGCAGCGCTTGGTGCCGGGGACGAAGTACGCCTCCCGCAGCAGATGGCGGATGGAAACGTCCTTCGGGATTTCCTGCCCCACATAGGGCAGCAGGTCCTTGATATACAGCAGGCCGATGACGTTGTCGATGTCGTCCTCGTATACCGGCAGGCGGGAATAGCCCTCCTCCACCCCGATGCGCAGGGCTTCGGCGATGCCGTCCTCGATGTCGAGAGCGGCCACGTCGGTGCGAGGGGTCATGATGTCCTCGGCGGTGATGTCGTCGAATTCGAAGATGTTGTTGATCATTTCCTTCTGGACGCCCTCGATGACGCCCTTTTCCTCGCCGACGTCCACCATCATGCGGATTTCCTCTTCGGTGACGTTTTCCTCATCCGCGTGCGGGTCGATGCCAAACAGGCGCACGACCAGGTTGGTGGACAGCGACAGGAATTTGACAAACGGGCGGGTAATGATCGCCACGCCGCGCAGCACGCCGATAAAGGCAAAGGAGAGCGTTTCCGCCTTCTGCATGGCGATGCGCTTGGGCACCAGCTCACCGAACACCAGCGAAAAATAGGACATCAGGATGGTCACCACGACCACGCTGACATTCTGGATGATCGCGATATGCGGTTCGAGCGCAGGCACCAGGCCGACAAACCAGCCGGCGAGCGGGCCGGCGAGCGACTGCGCGGCCGTCGCGGAGGTCAGGAACCCCGCCAGGGTGACGCCGATCTGGATGGTGGCGAGGAAGTTGGAGGAGTCCGCGGTGAGCTTGAGAACCTGTTTGGCCTTCTTGTGTCCGTCCTCCGCCATCTTGCGGATTTTGGCATCGTTGAGTGAGATGATCGCGATTTCCGACGCCGCAAAAAAGGCATTGCAGAGGATCAGGACGATGAGCAAAAGGATTTCCAGCAGTAAATTACCGTCGGGCGCAGGGTCAGGCATTAGGATGTGTTCCCCTTTCATTTTTCGGGCGGCAGGCCGTCCTTTTTTGGCAAGCAGAAACCAGGAGCCGCCGCCGGATTTTTCCGCGCGGATTCGGCCGCCTCTGCTTTGGGGCGTAAAACCGCCCAAAAAGTATAATACTAATAATATCGGCAATCCGGCCGCTTGTCAAATCTTTTTGCGGCCGAATTCCCGGCGCAGGGAGTGAAAAAACCAAGAAGCGGTGCGATTTGACGCGCTGCCGGAACCCACGTCGGAAATGCCCCCGTTTTTGCCGCTTTTCGCAGCTTTTTGAAAATGTCTCTGAAATTCCGTGACAATTAGGGGTGAAAATGAGATGATTTTTTCCTTTACAACGACGGGCGGAAAGTGGTAGTATAGTAAAAGCGCGGAATATGTCTTTTGGGATGAGCAGGATCGGATGCGGCCCGGCTCCGGACAGCCGGTTCCCGCGCCGTTTGCCATGTGCTGCGGACAGGCCGTGTCCGATTCTGTTCATCCTAACATTCTAATCCTAAAAGGAGGACAATATTCAATGGCCAGAAAGTTTAAAACCATGGATGGCAACAACGCGGCCGCACACGTATCGTATGCGTTCACCGACGTCGCCGCCATCTACCCCATCACTCCGTCTTCGGTGATGGCGGAGGAGACCGACAAATGGGCCGCTGCGGGACAGGAAAACCTGTTCGGCCGTCCGGTTAAGGTCGCGGAAATGCAGTCGGAAGCCGGTGCGGCCGGTGCGGTGCACGGCTCGCTTGCTGCCGGTGCGCTGACCACCACCTATACCGCTTCGCAGGGCCTGCTGCTGATGATCCCGAACATGTATAAGATCGCGGGCGAGCTGCTGCCCAACGTCATCCATGTGTCGGCGCGTGCGCTGGCCAGCCATGCGCTGTCCATCTTCGGCGACCACTCCGATATTTATGCCTGCCGCCAGACCGGCTATGCGATGCTGTGCTCCTCGAGCGTGCAGGAGGTCATGGACCTCGGCGCGGTGGCGCATCTGTCCACCATCAAGGGCCGCGTGCCGTTCCTGCACTTCTTCGACGGCTTCCGCACCTCCCACGAAATCCAGAAGATCCAGGTGTGGGACTACAAGGATCTCGCCGAGATGCTCGACTGGGATGCGGTCGAGCGCTTCCGCCAGCATGCGCTCAACCCGGATCATCCGGTGCAGCGCGGTACGGCGCAGAACCCGGATATCTTCTTCCAGTCCCGTGAAGCCTGCAACACCTATTATGAAGCGATTCCGGATGTTGTGGAATCCTACATGAACCAGGTCAACGAGAGGATCGGCACCAACTACAAGCTGTTCAACTACTACGGCCCCCGCGACGCCAAGCGTGTGATCATTGCGATGGGTTCCGTCTGCGAGACCATCGAGGAGACGGTGGACCATCTCAACGCCGCCGGCGACAAGGTCGGCCTGATCAAGGTGCGCCTGTACCGTCCGTTCTCGGCCAAGCACCTGCTGGCCGTGATGCCGAAATCGGTGGAGTCCATCTCGGTTCTCGACCGCACCAAGGAGCCGGGTTCCATCGGCGAGCCGCTGTATCTGGATGTGTGCGCGGCGCTCAAGGGCTCCAAGTTTGAGACCGTCCCGGTGTACACCGGCCGCTACGGCCTGGGTTCCAAGGACACCACGCCGGGCCAGATCGTCGCGGTGTACCGCAACATGGAGGCCTCCCGTCCGAAGAAGCGTTTCACCATCGGCATCGAGGACGACGTGACCAAGCTGTCGCTGAAGGTCAAGGAAAACCTCGACACCACCCCGAAGGGCACCCGCTCCTGCAAATTCTGGGGCCTGGGCTCCGACGGTACGGTCGGTGCGAACAAGAACTCCATCAAGATCATCGGCGACCATACCGATATGTATGCGCAGGGCTATTTCGCCTATGACTCCAAGAAGTCCGGCGGCGTGACCATCTCCCACCTGCGTTTCGGTAAAAAGCCGATTAAATCCACCTATTTTGTCAGCAAGGCGGATTTCGTGGCCTGCCACAACCCGTCCTATGTCGATAAATACGACATGGTCAGCGACGTGAAGCCGGGCGGCGTGTTCCTGCTCAACTGCTCCTGGAATGCCGAGGAGCTCGAGCAGCATCTGCCGGCGGCCACCAAGCGCTATATCGCGAAGAACGACATCAAGTTCTACACCATCGACGCGACCCATCTGGCCAAGGGCCTGGGCCTCGGCAACCGCACCAACACCATCCTGCAGGCGGCTTTCTTCAAGCTCGCCAAGGTGATCCCGATCGACGATGCGGTCAAGTTCATGAAGGACGCGGCCACCAAGTCCTATTCCAAGAAGGGCGAGGCCATCGTCAAGATGAACCACGACGCGATCGAGTGCGGCGTCAAAGAGGTCAAGAAGGTTCATGTGCCGAAGGAATGGGCGAAGGCGGAGGATGCTGTGGTCGAAACCGCTGCGCTCGAGGGCCGCAAGGAACTGACCGATTATATCGAGAACGTCCTCAAGCCGGTCAACGCGCAGCAGGGCGACAAGCTGCCGGTTTCCACCTTTGTGAAGGATGCGGACGGCACCGTGCCGCTGGGCTCCTCGGCGTATGAGAAGCGCGGCATCGCGGTCGATGTGCCGTGCTGGCTGCCGGAAAACTGCATCCAGTGCAACTTCTGCTCCTATGTCTGCCCGCATGCGGTTATCCGCCCGGTGATCCTCAGCGAGGAAGAGGCCAAGAACGCGCCGGAGGGCATGAAGATGAAGCCGGCCACCGGCCTGCCGGGATTCCAGTTCGCGATGACCGTTTCGGCGCTCGACTGCACCGGCTGCGGCTCCTGCGCGACCGTCTGCCCGGGCATGAAGGGCAACAAGGCCCTCGAGATGAAGCCGCTGGAAACCCAGCTGCCTGAAGAAGATAAATACCTCTACGGCCAGAAGCTGCCGAAGAAGGCCGAGGTCACCGAGAAGTTTAAGACTTCCACCGTCAAGGGCAGCCAGTTCCTGCAGCCGCTGCTGGAGTTCTCCGGCGCCTGCGCGGGCTGCGGCGAGACCCCGTATGCCAAGCTGATCACCCAGCTGTTCGGCGACCGGATGTATATCGCCAACGCCACCGGCTGCTCCTCGATCTGGGGCGGCTCCTCCCCGTCCACTCCGTATACCACCAACGCTGAAGGCAAGGGCCCGGCGTGGGCGAACTCGCTGTTTGAGGACAACGCGGAGTACGGCTATGGTATGTTCCTGGGCGTGACCGCCCGCCGCAACCGCCTGGCCGATATCATGCAGAAGTTTGCGGATGCCGACCTGCCGGCCGAGTGGGGCCTGAAGGAAGCGGCCAAGGAATGGCTCGAGGGCAAGGACAACGCGGAAGCCTCCAAGGCGGCTGCTGCGAAGCTGGTGCCGGCGCTCGAAAAGGCGGTTGCGGCCGGTAACGGCGGGGAATTCGACGCGCTGTACAAGGAAGCGCTCGCGGCCAAGGATATGATGATCAAAAAGTCCTTCTGGATGTTCGGCGGCGACGGCTGGGCGTACGATATCGGCTTCGGCGGCGTGGACCATGTGCTCGCCTCCGGTGAGGATGTCAACGTTATGGTGTTCGATACCGAGGTGTACTCCAACACCGGCGGCCAGGCCTCCAAGGCGACCCCGACCGGCTCGGTTGCGCAGTTCGCGGCCGCCGGCAAGGTTACTAAGAAGAAGGATCTCGGCGCGATTGCGATGAGCTACGGCTATGTCTACGTCGCACAGGTCGCGATGGGCGCGGACATGAACCAGTGCCTCAAGGCGATCCAGGAAGCGGAAGCGTATCCGGGCCCGTCCCTGATCATCGCTTACGCGCCCTGCATCAACCACGGCATCAAGGGCGGCATGGGCGTTTCCCAGCTCGAAGAGAAGCGCGCGGTGGAGGCCGGCTACTGGCACACCTATCGCTTCGACCCGCGCAAGGAAGAGTCCTTCACCCTCGACAGCAAGGCGCCGACCGCCTCGTATCGTGACTTTATCATGAACGAGGTGCGTTACAGCTCGCTGACCCGTTCCTTCCCGGAGCGTGCGGAAGTGCTGTTCGACAAGGCGGAGAAGAACGCGGTTGCGCGTTACAACCACCTGCTGCGGCTCGGTGAGCTGTACGGCAAGAAATAAGCGCTCATCGTAATAGGAAAAGCCCTCGGATCAGGCAGGCCTGATCCGAGGGCTTTTGCGTCTATACCGGCGTGCTCAGAATCTCTTTTTGCAGCCGTTCTGCCGCCTGATCCATGCACGGCGGCCGGAGCAGAGAAGGAAATCAGAAAATAGCCCCAAACCAAACAGAATCTTCTTGGCAGTCAAAAAACGATAATGAGGGTTTTGGTTATTGAAAGTAAGTCAATCTCTTTCCACAAAGCCATTTATATGC
The DNA here is from genome assembly GCA_900553255.1 of uncultured Oscillospiraceae bacterium. GTDB lineage: Bacteria > Bacillota > Clostridia > Oscillospirales > Acutalibacteraceae > UMGS1591. The sequence goes on from USCI01000016.1 coordinate 33,379, forward strand.
TATACTTGTGAAAAAAACAGAAAAATGTAGGCACTGTAAAGAAAAAATGAAGAAATAGGACCCGAAAGCACAAAAAGGGTCTAA
>USCI01000017.1 GCA_900553255.1 uncultured Oscillospiraceae bacterium
AACTTCTTGCGATTTTTTGTTTCAAAATCCTTTTTCGTGGCCACCAGCACATTGGCGGCAGGATAGAGCTGCAAGAACTCGCTGGCCCACTGCTCCGTCAGGTGGTTTGGCACCACAAATAGGGACTTCTGGCACAGGCCCAGCCGCTTGGATTCCATAGCCGCCGCCACCATCTCGAAGGTCTTACCCGCACCCACCACATGGGCCAGCAGGGTATTGCCGCCATAGAGGATGTGGGCAATGGCGTTCACCTGATGCTTCCGCAGGGTGATCTCCGGATTCATGCCGAAAAAGTTGATGCGGCGGCCATCATATTCACGGGGCCGGTTGCTGTTGAACAGAATGTTGTACGCCTTGCAGATCTTCCCCCGCCGCTCCGGGTCTTTCCAGATCCACTCGGCAAACGCTTCCTTCAAAAGCTCCTGCTTGCCCTGTGCGATGGCGGTCTCCTTCTTGTTCAGCACCGCCACACGCCGCCCATCTCTATCATATTGATAGTCGAAAATGCGGACGTCTTTCAGGTTCAGACTGCTCTCGATGATCTCATAGGCGCTTGCCCGCAGCGTGCCATAGGTATTGAAAGCCTTGATATTGCTCTTATCCTTGCTCTTGCCCTCAATGCGCCACTCGCCGGTGATCTGGGAGTAATGCACCTTGATATCCCACCGTGCACGGCGGGGCGTGTCCAGCGTCTCAAAGATGAACTGCCGGATATACTCCGGATTCAGCCATGTGGCACCCAGCCGCACGGAGATCTCACTGGCGGTCAAGTCCACGGGCTGCATCTTCTCCAATGCCTCCACATTGGGCTGGTACTGCGGCTCCGATTCTGCTTTTGTCCTCACCTCTGCCAGCTTCCGCCGCACATTGCCGGACAGGTACTCGTCGGCGGGCAGGTATTTCTCGCCGCCCCTTTCCCCGTAATCAGGGTTCAGAAAGACGACGCCCTGCAAGTCCGCGAACAGACTATCCTCGTCCTTGCCGGTGAGCTGCCCCATATACGCCATATCTACGCGGGCCTTCTCCCCGATGGACAGGGCCAGCGCCTCCACCGCCGTGTCCACCCTCTCGGCAGGCCGGTGGCTGCGGATGGTGCGCTTGGTGAACAGGTCGGCTTTCCGCTTCAGGCCGCCCTCCTCGTCCAGCACCTCCAGCGAACACAGCAGGAAGTAGGAGCTATCCTGGTCAAAGGCGATGGCGTTGCCACGAGAATTGATAAGCCCATAGTCATGGGTAAAGCGGTCATAGAGGTCGATCAACTTTGCTTGCTGCTGGCGTATCATGTCATCCGGATAGTCCTCTGTCTGATACTCCAGCAGCGTCCGCACACAATCCCGCAGGCCGATCATACCGCGGATGCGGCTCTCGGCGGTCTTGGACACCTCCACCGGATTCATGCGGCTGTCCTCGCGGTAATAGAGTTTGTCATTCACCAGCGTATAGGAGAAATTGCGAACGGTGGGGTCTGCTGCGATGGACTGATCCTCGCCCTCCAACTCCTCCCCGCGCTCATAGGTGGTGATCTCGCCGTGGATATTCTGCACGGCGTTGGCAAGGAGGCTGTCCAGCGGCTGCTCCGGAAACGGCACACAGGTTGGCTCCGGGCCATACGGTCCCGATACCATTTTCATCTCGCCCAGCACCATATCCGGGTGGTCGAGGAAATAGCGGTTCATGGTGATACCGTCGTCGTTCGTCCCCAACTGCACCCACTCTGGCTCAATGTCCACCATGCGGTCACGCTTTTGCAGGAACAGAATGTCCGATACCACCTCCGTACCCGCTGCCGCCTTGAAGGTATCGTTGGGCAGGCGGATCGCGCCCAGCAACTCCGCCCGCTGCGCGATGTACTTCCGCACATTGCCGGTGCGCTTATCCATGGTGTAGCTGGAGGTGACGAACGCCACCACGCCGCCCGACCTCACCTTATCCAGTGTCTTGGCGAAGAAATACTCGTGGATGGACAGGTTCAGCCGGTCATAGCGCCGATCCTGCACTTTGAACTGGCCGAAAGGCACATTGCCCACCGCCACATCGAAGAAGTTATCGGGGAAGTCCATCTTTTCATAGCCGCGAACGGAAATACTGCTGCGTGGGTACAACTGACGGGCGATGCGTCCTGAAACGTCATCCAGCTCCACGCCGTAGACCTTGCTCTCCGCCATGCTCTCCGGCAGCATACCGAGAAAATTGCCCACGCCGCAGGACGGCTCCAAAATGTTGCCCTGGGTAAAGCCCATCTGGGACAGGGCCTTGTAGATTCCCCGGATGACCACGGGCGGCGTGTAAAAAGCGGTAAGGGAGCTGGCCCTGGCCGCCGCGTATTCCTCCGAATCCAGCAGAGATTTCAGCTCCTCATAATGGGGGCTGGTTTGTTCAAAGCAGTTTGCAAGGCCGCCCCAGCCCACATAGCGGGACAGGATTTCCTGTTCTTCGGGCGTGGCCAGCCGTTCCTCAGCTTCGATCTGCTTCAAGGTGCGGATGGCGGCAGCATTGGCCGCGTATTTCTCGCTGGGGGTGCCGTGGCCCAGGGCGTCATCGGTGATGTGGAAATCATGGCGCTGATCCCTGGGGACCTCCGGGTGCAGGGTTGTGAAAGTAATGCGCTCACGGCGGGGGGGCTTCGGCGGCAGTGGGAGGGCTTCTTCTTTTTTAGGCTGTAAATCGGCCTGCTCTGGGCTGGCTGGCTGTTCCTCTGCGGCAGGGGCTTGTTTTGCCTGCTCAATGGCTCGTTCATCAGGGAAGTTCCCGTAAACCCGCAGCCATCTGTTCTCCTGAAGGTCATAGATACCCGCGCCATCATAGGCAAAACCATCCTCGCCCTCCATAGTGCCGGCCACATATTTTTGCGCAGCTTGTTCGGCCTCCGCCAGCGTTTGGTAATCCAGCCGTTCATCAACCCCATTTTCAAAATGATGGTACACCACCACTTCGTAAGGCGGCTCCATGCGCTGGGCGTAACGGTCGATGTCCTCCATGGTGAGCCATTCCGGTTCATCTGGCAGGGCAGCATAAAGTTCCCGCATTTTTGCGATCTGTTCCCGCACGTTCCCAGCCCACAGGTGCTTTTCCGCCCGTCCGCCAGCGCCCAGGAAGTAGTCGCAGTCGGCTTTCAGGCGGCTGAGTAAGAAATAGCCATCTGACCCCTGCTCCGGCGTGGCGCCGATGGATTCCAGTTCTTCATCGGAAACGGAAACGAGGCCGTCAAAGTCCAGTTCGGCCAGCTCATTTTGGATGAGTTCATCCAGGCTCTCATACTGCCTGCGCTCCAAAAACTGCCCGCCCAGATAACGCTCAATACGGTAATGGACCAGATCGGCATTGACCTGGACGGGGATTTCCGCATCCGTGACAGTGGTGTAGGCAATGCCCACCTTTTCCAGATCACTGAAGTCGGCTGGGCTGCCATACTCGGCCTCGCAGAAATCGTTGATAAACTCTTTGGCGATCTCCAGTGAAGCAGGTTCCGGCTCCTCGGACAAAAACTCGCGCTCAATGAAGTCGGCAACATCCTGGCTGTTACCTTTGCCGCCATGGGCACGGTAATCCATCAAACCTTCTTCGACCAGTTCGCTGGATACCGCATATCCGGCCTCCTCCAGATAACCGGCGATTTCTTCTATCTGCGCCTGTTCCGGGGTAAGGGCCGGGGGCAGCTCCGCGATCTGCTCCATACAGAGGGTGATGTCCACCGCGATTTCTTCTTCCAGGTCCGCATGGTCCAGGAAGGATTGAAGCAGTCTGCGGATTTCCTCTCTCTGAACGGGGTCGTGAAGCTGCTGGGCGATATTTTCCACCGCTTGGGCGTCATCTTCGCCATAGCCCATGCGGGAACCGTCAAACTCTCCCACAAAGCGCAGCACCTGGGCAGCCAGCTCCGGGTAGGGGTTTGCCGGTTCTTCTTTTTGAGGCGGTTCCTGTACCCTGGGTGGCACGGCGAACACCGGCGCGTCCTGGGTCACGGAAATGGTCATTTCCGAAGTGTCAGCAATCCGCTGGATTTCCTCCCGCACTGCCTGGGGCATTTCCTCATCATAAATCGTTACCGTGCGGTCCGGCGCGATGTGGGCAACCGTTTTGTAGTCCCCGTGTTCTTCCTCCAGCCGGTTCCACACAGTAAGCCCATTTCCCAGATGGCCATAGCCCAGGTCGTAGGCTTTGGCTTGCGGCATAGCAGGAGCCACAGGCTCCTTGTGCTCTGCAAAGAGCGTGAAGGTTCCCTGCCGGAAGGCGGTGAGGTTTTCAAATGCCTGCTGGCGCAGGGCATACATCCTGTCATCCTGCGGGGTGGCCTCCCAAACGGGGACCATCATCTGATAGATTTCTTCCACACGGGCCGGGTCGTCAAGCTGCGGCTCGATGAGCTTCACCGCGTCCCAATAGTCAAAGCCAAAGGGATAGGGGTGGGGCTGCTCCTGCGGCACATTCTCAAAGAAAGTGCGGATATTCCGGGCAAGCTGGTGCTTCTCATACTGCGGCATGGCGGCGCGGTCCTCATCGGTGAGGAACCGCCCCTGGGCGATCATGGCGCTGACGCGCTTTTCCACGGCGTTCCATTTCAGCTCCACCTTGGCGTAGGGGGCGGTAATACTGCCGTGGCTGAAAGAAACACCTTTACTGAGCTGGTAGGTCACATCGTCATTCCCACCGGAATGGCCGGTGTACTCGCCGTGGTAGTGCTTTAAGAAATTCTCCCGTTCCTTGCGCTCTGTGTGGTTGCGATAGAAAGAATACACGGCCAGCCGGTAATCGGTGCTGCGTTTTCCACCCCGGAGAAGGTTGTCGATCTCGTCCCCGGAGATGAAAAAACGCCGCTGGGGGGCGTACCCTTCGGCGGCGGTAAAGTGCAGCGGTTCCCGCTGCAGGTCGGAAAGCTGCTCCAGCAATTTTTGCGGACGGTGGAAATGGAATCGCAGCAGTTCCCGGTTCTCTCTGTATGCCTGGACAAACTGCTCCAGCTCATCCCGCAGGTTCTGCAGCCCCTCCGGATGGCCTAACAAATCGCTTATGGCGGCGCTTTCCTCTGGAAACCCATGATTTTTGCCGTAAATGTCATTCACCGTGGGAAGATAGCCCGCGTCGGCGGTGCCTTCTGCAAAATCCTGCCGGAGATACCATAGCTGCGCGGCCCGTTGCTGGCGTTCATACCCGTCCACCCGGTCCAGCTCGCTCTGGGGCATATACCGGCCCAAGTCCAGCAGTTCCCGGATACGGGCCGCCGCCTGTTCCCAGGGGATGAGGGTGGCGCTGGAACGCTGGGCGCTTTCGCCCTGGGCAATGCAGATTCCCTCGGCGTTGTACCAGATGGCATACTGTCGGCCATCCAGATAAAAGCCAGCGCCGTTCTCTCCATAGTGCTCTGCCAGGAACCTGGCATTGTCCGGCTTATCCTTTTTGAAATAGGCGCAGATGATGAGGCGGCTGTTCTGGTCGTTAGCACCAATGCACAGCGCCTCGTCGATTACCTGCTGAGGCAGAGCCGGGTGAGGGAAAATGGATGGTTGGGCCGTACCCTCGGCCTGGGCTGGCTGCTGAAACGCCGCAAAATCAAAAAGGGACATCTGCTGGCTCTCCTGGGTAGGGAGCTGCGGGATGTCCGTCTGAATGAAATATTCTTTTTTGTCAATGAGCTGGGCAGTCCACTGGGCCACAATATCCCAGGAAAAAACGGATTCCTTGGTGCGGGATGGGTAAGAGCCTTCCCACATGAGCAGGCCATTCTCCTGGGGCTTATATCCCAGGCGCTGCCCGTCAGCGATGATCTCAGTGTACCGGTCCTGATAAGCGGATTTCAGATATTCCGCCCGTTCCTGAACATCGCTGTGAACCGAGAAGAAAAGCTCGATCTGATTTTTCTTATATTTCAGGTCATCATCCTTGTTGGCGATGATGGCCATAATCTGCTTTTCATCCAAAAGCGCAGGGAGCTGTTCGCCACCTGCGCTTTCTTCCGGTTCCGGCTCTTGGGTCGTTAGCTGTAAATCAGTTCTGCCAGCACCATTTCCTCCGCCGCGTTCTGGATGTTGTTCATCAGCCCCACCCATTTCATCTGGTCGCTGGCTTTCAGTTCCTCCGTCACGCCCTCGGCTTTCGCCATCTGCGCCACGATTTCCTCCATCCGGCGCTGGGCGGTCTGCTGGATCTCCGCCAGATGGCTGTTCAGCTTGCCGCTGGTCAGCAGGTTGGTGTACGTCACCCTGCGGTGCTCCTTGAGGAACTTCTTCCGAAGCAATGCGTATTTCCCATGGGGAACCGGCTCCTCCTGGGGCGGCAGAAGGTTCGGCAGATTGTAGTCGCCCTGCCTGGTGTAAGTGATCTCGGTCATATTCAAAACTCCTTTCCGGCTGTGTGTTTTCCTGTTCAGTTACAGCATACTGGTTTTTCTGCTGGGGTTCAAATGTGCGATTTTCTTTTTGGGGCTGTCTTTGCAGGGCAAGGACCGTGCGGGAAATGGCGGAAAGGCACATCTGGGAGATGTCCCCGGTGGCCACGCCCAAAGCGTTCAGGGTCTGTGGAGTGTTGAAATTCAGCACATCCCGAAAATCCTCATCCTCAAAGTATTCAGACGGGTCAAGGCCGCAGCGCACCAGCAGCATATATCCAATGCTGTTTTGCACCGCCCTGCGGTATTCCACCTCCAGGTTCAGCTCGTCCAGTTCTTCCAGAAAGCTGCCTTCCGTGAGGGTTTTCAATTCAGAAAGATAGTCGGGCATATTATCCTCCACGGCGTTCTTTGCCGCAGAGAGCAGGGCTTCGCCCAAATCCTCCTTGTGCTCCAGTTCTCCAAAGCTGTTTTCCAGCGTTTCAATGATGTCCGGCGCGTATTCTTCCCGCACCGTCCAAAGGGGGACGGGCTGGGGGAACCGGGCTTCATGGGTATCGGAAATGTCAAAGTAGTATTTCAGTCGGGGTTTTCCATTGTGTTCCCCATCAAAAACGGCAATGCCGTTTGCGCCCCGGTTTACCCAGCGCCCAAATTGCCGGTTCCATCGCTCGATCTCCAGGACGGCGGTGGCGTCTGGGCGCTGGGCGTAGACAAGCAGTTGTTCATCGAAAGAAAGCCGGTAGTTGCGGCAGGCAGAAGCCAGAAACGCCCGCCACTGGTCAGGAGCTGTCACGCTGCGCTGCGTTTCCTGGTACAGCTCCGTCAAGGCTTTATATCGTATCGCCATCGGTTGCCCCTCCTTTTCTTATTCTTTTTTTGCAACTTTCAGTTCTGCGCTGTAATCCTTATCCGGGTCATATTGATTGCACAGGGAGAGCAGTAACAGCCAGATGGTATTTCCGGCCTCCTTCGGGTACATCCGTAGCGCCACGCAGGGCGCATGGTCGCTGTCAACAAAGGGCCTCCCATAACGCATAAACTGGTCGATCAGCTTTTGAGCCATCTCCCGGTATTCTTCATAGGGGTTCTGTTCCGCCTGCTGATGGAGAACCGTCATAAGCAAGTTGAACCAGTCCTCATGCGTATCCAGTTTTACGGGCGGTAAAGACGCCATTTTTATCACCTCATCTTTCCATGGCGGCGGCCTGCCGCTGCCGGGGAATGGAAAACCCGTAGACTTTGGCGATGTCATCGCCCAGCCTGCGGGTCACTCTCGTAATATCGGCGCGGGTTGCAATGCCGCGATATAGTTTTTCTTTCAGCAGTTCAATTTGAGAAGGGCTGGCGCTGTCCTTGTAAACGCGGTAGAGGTAAAAGTTCCTGCCATCATGGTGGATGGCGTCGCACCGCAGATCGCCCAGCCTGTCCACATACCAGGTGGAATAATCCGTATCGGAATACAGGCAGTCCCGGATGTTGCCGCTGGGGATTTCCTTATATCCCATGCGCCGCCCATTCCACAGGCCCAGGTCGCCTACGACTAAAATCGGCTGGGAGAGCTGCACATTGAGGTTAGCGCGTTCATCATCCAGGTAATCCCCATTGATTTCATACATCAAGGAAATGCGCTCATTTTCGGATAAATCCGGGTATTCTGCCTCCAGATCGTCCCGCCAATCCTCATAGTCCAGGCCATAATTGCTCCAGATAACGTGTCTTTCCTCCTTCATCGGGCTTCACCTCGATCTTTTTGCCTGGGCTTGATGGGCTGCCCCTGCTCATCATAGTTTTTAGGGTCGGCGGCGGGGGTCTGCCACCCAAACATGGAGCCGGCCAGCATAGCGGCCTCCTGCGCTTTGGTAACGCCGTTTTTTCCATTGCTGTCCTCTGCAAATCTGCGATTTTCTCCGGCGTCCGCCGCTGAAAATTCAGGACAGGGGCTGTATCCTTTTTCGCCCCTGGTCAGAAGAATCAGCTCCCCGGATGAGGGCAGTACACTAAAACACTGCACCGGCAGAGAAGAACGCAGCGGGATCACGCTCCCGTGAGTTTGCTCCAATCGCTCCGCAAATTCGCAAATATGATACAGGGCGCTGGAATACCCGCCGCTGGTTTCAAAATGGGTTTCGTCGATGAACCGGCAGGTGCGGTCGCGGGTTCCTCCACCGCCCGTGAAAATGCGGATGTGGTCGCCATCAGGGATACGGAACAGCTCCTTGTAGCCGGGCGTGATAAACCGGATGCCCTGTTTGGCCTTTTCCATGTGGTGTTCCAGAAATCGGGCAACGTAGGCGTAGAGATAAAAGTTGTAGTCCCCATAATTGGGATTGCACCGTAGCATATAGGTGTGCTGGGGCGTCTGCACCTTAAAACCGTACTCAGCGCAGTAGTTTCCCTCAAACTCAGCCTCCGGGTTCTGATAGCAAAACCTGGTCATGCTGTCACGGGTGCAGAGCAGCCCGTCCTTCTCCCGCAGAGTGTTGACCACTTCATCAAACTCCGCCTTAAACTCGTCCGTCTTGTATTCCCTCCGGTGGTCGAACCAGGAAGTGTAAAATTCCTGGCCGCCGCCAAAATCCCCGCGCAAATGGCCGATACAGCCGGTTTGCCCTTCAAGCTGGCTGCTCTGGTTGTACGCATACAGGCGATCTGCCGGGGTCATGCTGGTAATTGTCAGTTCCATCATCGCTCACGTCCTTTCTTTTTCGCTTGTCGTTTTTGCTCCGATATGGCTTTTTCCCTTGCCTGCCAATATTCGGGGTGGTGAATTTGCACGCTGCTATTGATAACAGCCTCATACGCACCGGGGGCAAAGCGCTCGTTCACCGGAGCCTGGATCATCTTTTTATCCATCAGCTCCCGGAGAGCCACCTGCGCGTCATTATCTTCCTCAAAGCAAAGATAACCGCTCGCTATAAAACCGCAGCCCATCGCTTCTTTTCGGAATATCTTTTCCGCCAGTTCCCGGCGCACCATAATTCCGCCATGCCCTGGGGTAGAAACGGAATAAACGCCGGGGCAGAGCGTTTCACATTCCTGGATATTGCCCCATGGGGAATAGGAAGGGGCCTCCGGCACAATAGTGTTTTGCCGCTGATCCTCCAGGCACTGCACCTCCTCCTGCGCCCGCGCCACCAAATCCTTCTGCGCGGAAAACAGATCGCTGAAATAGTGGCCCCAATCGTAGTCCGTCCGGTTACTGCATTTCCAGGTGACAAACTGCTGGGGCGCTGTCAAATGAACGCCCAACACAAATTCGCTGTCGCCCACATGACAGGAATCCGTAATGACATACCCGGCGTTTTCTCTGTAATCCATCATCGTTCACGCTCCTTCGTAGTTTTCTTTTTGGCCTGTTCCTGCTGGATCGCAGTAAGGCCATGCTTGGCCCAGCCGGGAAGGTCCTCCGGCTGTATCGTTCCCAGCACGTCCATACGCTCATATCGGCTCTCTTTGCCAGTATAAAGGTCAACGCAGTAACAGGCTGACCCCCGGCTGTGTGGAGAAGCCCCAAAGCCTCCCATACAGAGCTTGAGCTGACGGGTAGCCCTGCGGTATTCCCGGCGCAGCACCTCCGGCTTTATCACTACGATTTTCCCGTGCAGATCATCCTCATAGGAAATGGGGATGCAGCCCTCCGCCGTGATGGGGTGATCGTCTATGCCCTGTATGCGGGGCTTATTGAGTTCTATGTGGGTTTTCTGCGCTTGCTCGGCAACCCGCTGGCCGAACAGCTCCACAATCTCCGGGAAATCATCACTGGCCATCACTTCGCTGTATTCTGCAAATAAGGCGTTTTTCCGGCAAAAGGCGCACATATACTTCATGCCGGTTTCATCCTGCGGCTTTTCCCCCAGGACAACCTCGCGGTCGCCAATCTGCACCGCCTGGATGACCTCATAATCACCGGCCATGCGTTTTTCTGTGGAATCATCGTTCATCCCTCTGCCTCCATATCCTGTTTGATAAATGCTTTGATTTCCTTTACACTGGCAAAATCCCGTTCATCCCCGGTAAGGTAGCGCACCGTATCTCTCCATTGGGACAGCGGGTAGCTGTTCTCATCCATCCTGCACAGGTCCAAAAGGGCCGCCCGCCGCAGAATAGGCGAAAGATTTAAGTCGGAGATGAAACAGCCATGCCGGGCCGCCAGTATGTCCAGCAGGTGCAGTTCATTCATGGCAACACCTGCTTTCTTCGGCTTCTTTCAGCAATTCCTCCACCAGTCTGCCGCTGCGGACTTTATTCCGGTCTGCCAGCACCTTGTTCTGGACGCACAGCACCGCCCGGATGTTGGGCACGGTAATGCCTGGGATCTCCACCATCTCCTCCGGGGTGATGGTGAGAAGCTGCACCGGGGAGTAACCAGCCTGGGCAAAGATGCGGAACAGCCGTTGTTCAAATCGTTCTCTCATCTGCAAAGCTCCTTTCTTTTTTGGTATGTAAAAGGGGCGGCTCCGCATGGCCGCCCCTGGCTGGTTACTTCTTCCGGCTTCTGACTTTCAGGAAAATCAGGCCGCCGATGATGAATACCACCAGCGCAATGGCAATAATCGCTTTCAGTTCCATAAAATCATTCCTCCTAACACAGAATCAAGCCGCAGTTATTTCACGGTGTTTTTGCCCTTCTTGCGCTTACCCACATAGGCCGCAACGCCTAGGGCGGCAGCGCCCATAGCGGATACGCCCATCAGGGCCGCCCACAGCCACGGCTTGCTGTCGTCACCAGTTTTCGGGGTGTCGCGCAGCTCATTGTGCATTTGCGCCACAGTGGTCTTATCCGCCAGAATCGTCACCTTTTTATCCGCAGGCAGCACATAGTTGGCGCTGGCCCCATCCGATACCTCGGACACGGTGTAATCGCCTACGCGCAGGCCCTCGATGAAGATTTCGCCGTTTTTATCCGTTTTGAAGGTCTGGTCGTAGCCGTTGGCCCCGGTCACGCGGAAGGAGAAGCCCTCCACCTTGCCGTCGCTGGACGTTTTTTCAATCCGCAGGGAGCCAGTCTGGGCCATGTTGGTGAAACCAATCCCGGCCTCGTTCTCTACCTCGTAAATCTTGCCGTTCTCGGTGATCTCCACATAATAGGCGTTTTCATCCAGCAGGAAGCCCTCCGGCGCTTTGGTTTCCCTTACGAACACGCCGCCGTAGAGGATGTGGGACATCTCGTAAATGCCGGTGCTGGTTTCCTCCAGCTTGCCCAGCAACTCGTCACCCTCGTCCAGCTCTTTGTTGCCGTTGGTATCGCGGTACACTTCAAATTCAGCGCCCGTCAATTTGTTATCGGGATAATCCTTATCCACCTTGGTGAGCCGCAGATCACCATACACACGCTCATTGGCAAGGGAAATCTCTACAACCTGTCCATCTTCCTCCACAGTAACGGGAATCACTTCATCGGAGAGGATGAACCCTTCCGGGCTTTCCAGTTCTTTCAGCACCCAATCACCGTAAGGCACATTGGTGAAAGAAAAGCTGCCGTCGTCCGCTGAGGTAGTGGTGGCAAGGGCGTTTTCGGCGGTAAACTCGGTTTCATCGGACTTAAACAGACCGATTACAGCCCCGCCCAGGCCCGTGCCGTTCTCATCGGTTTTGAGGCCCTTGATTTCGCCGCGGATCAGCTCGTTTGTGACAGCCTCGCCATCATTAGCGGAAATCTCTACCACGGCAACAGAAGGCCCGCCGTACTCAAAGGTGAACGGGAAGGTTTCGCCGTTCAGCAGATAATGACTGTCGGTGGACAGCTCTTTCAGGTAGAAGCTGCCGAAAGGCAAGTCGGTGCTGCAAATGGCCTGGCCGTTCTCATTCACAGAAACGATTTCCAGAAGCCCGTCTGCCGGGATCACGGAACCGTCTGCTGCGGTGATGTCCTCCTGGGCATAGAGGCCAAAGGTCACGGCGGAGATTTCTCCATTCATGCCAATGCCAAAGGTTTCATCCTGCTCCAGCACCTTGTCAAGCGTCACAAGGGCTTTTTGGCGCAGGTTGTAGAAGCTGGCAGAGGTTTCGGTGACTTCCACCTCCTGGCCTGCGTACACCAGCTCCACGTTGGTGACGTTCTCGCCGGTATCCACCATGCCGTGAGGGAACTGGATTTCCTTCACCTGGAACTTGCCCAGGTAGAGGGGCTGGCTCTGGGCTGTCCCGTCCTCGCCGGTGGTGATGGTGTCCACTACCTCGCCCGCAGAGTAGCGCAGGGTGCCGTCCAGGGTGTAGACGTCCTCCAGGGCGGTGATTTCAAACACCGCACCGGGCAGGCCCTGCACCTCGTACACCGGCTGGTAAACGCCCTCGTTTTCTGTCACAGAGGAAAATACCTCGCCGGTCTTGCTGACTTTGATGATTCCTTTCTGCGCCATGTTGGGCTTGGTGACTTCGATCACCGTCACGCCGCCTTCCTCGCTGGAATGTTCCTCGGTCACATCAAAGTAAACCGGGGTGCTGTCCAGCACATAGCCGTAGGGGGCCTGTACTTCAACCAGAGAGTACCCGGAGCCGTACTCCAGCTTTTCAGGCGTTACCAGATAGCCCTCGGAATTGGTGTAGAACGTATCAATGGTGGTCGGCGTCGGGTAAGTGAAGGTCATTTCCACCTTGCTGCCATCGGGACGGTAAATCTGGAACCCGGCCCCCGCATAGGGGATGGTGACGCCGGTTTCCGCGTCCACCTTGACCACCTTGATGAAGCTCTCAAAATTGGCGTTGTTGATAAGGTAGCGGTAGGTCTGGCCGTCCTGAGCGATATACACTTCAAAATCGTCCATCAGCTCGCGGCCTTCCCAGCCCTTGGTCTGGCGGACGATATAGGTGCCATAGGGCAGCTTCTTCGACTGTGCAAAGCCGTTCTCATCGCAGACGAGGACATCGCGCTCGGATTCCCTGGCATTATCATAGCTGCCGGCTGATTTCAAAAACACCTGGAACTCCGCGCCGGATTCCGGGGTTTCGATCTGGGTTTCCCCGTCGTCGGTATGCTTGATGATGGCGATGTCGCCTTTGATGACCTGTTCCGTCACGTCGTTGGCGGTATCGTTCAGCTCAATCTCATACAGCTCCGGTTCCGCGCCTACCTTGTGGATGGTGGAATCCAGCAGGTAGCCCTCGCTGGGGCTGATTTCACGCACGGTCCAGTCCGAATCGCAGACGTAATAGCCGGTGGTGAACTGGCCGTTTTCGTCCGTGGTGAAGCTGTCGATGAGGGTATCTCCCTTATACAGCCCATACACAGCGCCGGCAAGGGAACCGTCGCCCTGGGGTGCGCCCGTTTCCACATCGCTCTTGGTGACGGTGACGCGGAATTTCTTCAGCACGTTGTTCACGCTCTTGTGGGTAACTTCATTCCACTCGATGGTAGCTGTCTGGGAATCCGGCACCACATAACGGATGGGAGTATCCACCTCCTCCAGTACATAGCCCGTGCCAATGAGCACGTTTTCAAAGCGTGCCACACCGCTGGAGTCCGTCACAGCATATTCATCCACCGGCTGCCCGGAGAGGGATGTGCCATACAGATGGAAGGTCATGCCCTCCACCAGTCCGTCCTCGCTGGTTTTCGTCACTTCCAGGCTGCCGCGCTTGAGGACATTGTTGAAATTCACGGTAGCAGTCTGGCCGCTGACGATGGTCACGCGCTGGGTTTCCTGGGGTTCGTACTTATCAATCGACTGCTCGGTTACGGTATAAACGCCGGGATTGAGGTCGGTGATGTCGATCTCGCCCGCCTCATTGGTGGTTTTGGTGGCGCTGTACCCCTCGCCGGTGATAGTGAAGTTGATCCCGGCTACCTGTCCGTCCTCGGAAGTCTTAATCAGCTTCATATTGCCGGTTTTCACTTCCAGGTTCAGATAGCCCACCATAGAATCGGACACGGTTTCCCCATAGGTGGCAAAGTCCTGCTTGCCGCCGCCGGTAATGCCATCCGTCCATACCACTACGCCGCTGCGCTGGGCAGAGATTTTTTCTGCTTTCACCGTTACAGAACCTTTGATGGCCTGGGCGGAAGTGATGGTGAGCTGATTGCCGTCCACGGAGAAATTCAGCCCGGTGGTGCTGCTGGAGAAGGTGTAGTCACTCAGCACACCGTTGGTATCCGTGAGAGTGAGGGAATACTGCTGGCCGTCCCATTTCAGCTCATAGGCCCCGGCGTCGGCGGTGCTGCTGAAAAAGCTGGGGAGCATAGTGTGGCGCTTGACCGCGCTCTCAATGGCGGAATACTGGCTGAAAATCTCGCTGTACAGCGGATGGTCGGCGCTGATATATTCCGTCACGTTGTTTTTGCCCTGGGCATTGGCGTCCACATGGTTAAACTGGCTGTCGCGCTCACCCACGACAGTTTCCCAAACAAGAAGCTGGGTAGCGATATATCCTGCGATCTTGCTGGCGTCCTCCGGGTCCCCGCTCATCCATGAAGTGCTGGCGTTGCCCTGCCAGCCATAGGTCATAATCCGCCCGATATATTCCTTGATGGTATCCGGCGGGATGGTGGGGTTTAAGTTGGACGGGTAGTTATCCCAGAAATCTTCGCCTCGGCCCGTGTACTGGTCGCCGGTATTCACACCGACGCCCGGCTCAATACAGTAGATGGCCCTGCCATTGAATGCGTCCTGGGTGTGGACGGAAAAGCTGTCGTTCTCTCCGGTGGACCAGCCGCCCATGAAATTCAGGGCGGGATGGCCCCAGCCGGCCTTGTTGGGGTCGCTGGCACGGGGCAGGTCGATCATATACGTCGTCATGGTTTCGCCTGCGGCAAAAGCCGTGGTTCCTGTCCCTACGAACACGCCCAGGCACATGAGCAGGGCCATGAACAGGGACAGAGGCTTTCTCAATGCTTTCATCGTGTTACCTCCTTGAAATGGCCGCAAGCAGCACATCGCTCTGGATGTGCTGCTTGCGGCTGGATTCTGTTTACGTTCTAAAAAAGAGAGGCGCGCCAATCGTTCTCCGCCTTATCCGTTCTATCCATAACCCTGTGGATTCCTGAAAGAATCAGCCTCCCCAAATATCTTCTTTTTTAGGCTGTTTAGGTTGTACGAGGGGGTGAGGTGTGGAGAGGGGGAACAGCGAAAACGCCGGTTCCCTGTAAATGGGCGCACTGCTCCCTTGGCAGTAAGGTTATCTCTCTAAACTGCGTTGGCGCTTGCGGTAGAGTTCCAATGCCTTAACAATGGTGTCCTCGATCTTCTGCGCGGGCGTCCCCGCTGGGAAAAACTTGGCGATTCTATTTTTGGGTATTTTGAATTGCTCCACCTGGTTGGGCTTTTCCTCCTTCATAATGGAAACGAGTGCGTCTTTGGCCAGCCGTTCCCCTCCAGTCTTGGCTTCGGACATCTGGCGCATTTTGATGGCCTGGGCGTGGGACGGGGTGCAGTCCATCTCGTCCATGATAGCGAACAAGTCGGCCTGTTCTTCTTTTCGCAGGTAAGACAGCTCCACCGCAGGGCGCATGGCAATCTGGAGAGTTTCCTGGTCTTTGAGAACCGAGTTATCTACCAGTTCCAGAATTTCCGGGATAAGGTGGGTAAGGCGGATATATCGACGAATTTGGTCTTTACTTTCGCCTACTTGTTCCGCCAACACATCTCTGGATTTCATACCTTTTAACTTGTGCGCCACTGGCTCACAAGTTAAATCCGTCCGCTGTCCCTGCCTTTTCATAGCGTCCAATTTCATTTTGTAGGCAAATGCCTTCTCCGAGGGCAGGATCTGCTCCCGCTGCAGGTTGGAGTCCACCATGATAATCGTGGCTTCATCATCGGTGAGCTGCCGCACAATACAAGGGATTTCCGCAAGCCCCGCTAAATCCGCCGCCTTTTTCCTGCGGTGTCCGGCCACCATTTCATAGCCGCCCTCCGGTTTGGGGCGCACCAGGGCAGGGACTAATACGCCGTACTGCTTCACGCTTTCCGTCATTTCCTGCATGGCTGCGTCCATGCGAACCTTAAACGGGTGATTCGGGAAGTCGCTGATTTCCGAAGGCGAAAGATTGACAACTTTTTCAAGCCGTGCCTCGGCCCGTTCTTCCTCCGTGGAAAACAAATCATCGACTGAGGGAAGATTGAAGTTTAGCCCGCTGCTTTTCGCCATCCGCCAGCACCTCCTTTGAAAAATCCGCGTAAGCCTGGGCCACCTTGCTCCCCTTGTCGTAGGCGTAAATACTCTTGCCTGCGGCGCTGATCTCTGCGGCTTTGATGGCTACGGGAATCTCGGAACGATAAATTTTCAACACGCTCCCGTAACTCTGCCGCAGTGTATCCGCTGTCTGTCTGGCAAGGTTTGTGCGCCCATCCACCAGAGTGAGCAGCACCCCGTCCACCTTCAGAGCCGGGTTGATCTGCCGCTTCACTTTATTGATGGTTTTCATAAGCTGGGTCATGCCCTTGGCGGGAAGATAGTGGGCCTGCACCGGGATAATCACGCTGTCCGCCGCTGCCAGGGCGTTGATCGTAATCATACCCAGGGACGGCATACAGTCAATGAGAACTACATCATAGTGCTTCTTGGCTTCATTGACATAGGTTCGCAGCGTAAACTCCCGGCTCATGGCGTTGACCAGGCTCATTTCCAGTGCGGACAGCTCAATGTTGGCGGGCATAAGGTCTACGCCCTCGCTGTGGTGCAAAATGCCCTCATCTGTGGTGAATGGTTCATCGCGGATCACCTTCTCCATAACAGTGGCCAGGGTGGTCTGCAAGCTGTCCTGGTCTTGCCAGCCCAGGCAGGTGGTAAGGTCGCCCTGGGGGTCTGCGTCAATGAGCAGAACTTTTTTCCCCAGACGCGCCAGACCAATGCCCAGGTTCACCGTCGTGGTGGTTTTGCCTGTGCCGCCTTTCTGGTTGGCCAGCGCGATCACGCGGCTATCCTTGGGGCGGCTTCTTTGTTCCGGCATTTTCATGTCCTCCTTCTTCATAGATTTAGCCGCCCGTTGGCAAGACGGACGGCTATGTATGGGGAGTCTGAAAGATGGGGCATGAAAAAAGCCGCTTACTCTTTCTGAAAAGAATAAGCGGCTCATAAGGCGGCGATATGTAATTTTACATCTTCTTCACCGGGGCGCACATGGCTTTGAGCAGAAGTTCATCCAGGCAGCCGGTGTCCCGGTTTTCCCGGAGCATAGTATTGCGCAGGTGGTTGAGGCTCTGGATGACTATGCTGTTCTCGGCGGGGGTGAGGGTTATCTTGAATTTCCGTTTTTTCATAGGGCGTTCCTCCTTTACGCTTTCAGTATATATGGAAGGAACGCTACGCCGCAAATGTGCGAGAGTTCATCCACTTGAACCACAGCAGCGGCAACTCAGAAGGACAAGATAAACTGGATTCGGTTTGGTCAAATCCTGACAAATCAGGACATCCCCTTCAAAAGAAA
Source organism: uncultured Oscillospiraceae bacterium (assembly GCA_900553255.1). GTDB lineage: Bacteria > Bacillota > Clostridia > Oscillospirales > Acutalibacteraceae > UMGS1591. The sequence goes on from USCI01000017.1 coordinate 17,688, forward strand.
AACCGTTCACAAAGGCCGTCATGGGATCGAAAAAATGAAGGGGAAAATGCCCTCTAAAACACCCCGATTTCGGCTCGCAGTTGCCCCATTTTTTAATCATAACGGGGTCAAAAAGGGCCTGTTGCCCCATTATTAATCAAGAAAAACCGGGTCAGGCGAGGTCAAATCCTTCCAAAATCGGACAAAGGACAACAGACTTTTGGGAAAGGAAAAAGCCCGGAAAACCGCATGGTTCCGGGCTTTTTGAGCATTTTTGAATTGGTTTGTCGGGCCTGTTATCTCTTGCTGAACTGCGGAGCGCGACGGGCAGCCTTGAGGCCGTACTTCTTACGCTCGGTCATACGCGGATCACGCGTGAGGTAACCGGCCTTCTTGAGCAGCGGACGCAGGTTCTCGGTATCGTACTGCAGCAGCGCACGGGAGATTCCGTGACGGATCGCACCGGCCTGGCCGGTCACGCCGCCACCGGAAACACGGCATTCGATATCGAATTTTTCTTCGGTGCCGGTCAGGTGCAGAGGCTGACGGACAATCAGCTTCAGGGTGTCCAGGCCGAAATAATCATCAATGTCACGGCCGTTGATCTTTACGCTGCCGGTGCCGGCATACAGGCGCACGCGGGCAACGGAGGTCTTTCTGCGGCCGGTGCCGTAAAAATACGGTCTCTTGTTGTAATCCATCAAAAACAGCCTCCTTCCTTAAAATTCCCGGTTCTCGGGCTTCTGCGCGTCATGCTTGTGCTGAGCAGCCGCATAAACGTGCAGACGGGTGCGGGCGGCGCGGCCGATCGTGTTGTTCGGAATCATGCCGTAAACCGCAAGCTCCATCGCCTTTTCGGGACGGTTTGCCATCAGGTTGTCGTAGCCGACTTCCTTGAGGCCGCCGATCCAGCCGGTGTGGCGGTACCATTTCTTGTTCTGCAGCTTGTTGCCGGTGAGCACGGCCTTGCCGCAGTTGATGATGATGACATGGTCGCCGCAATCCACATGGGGGGTGAAGGTCGGCTTGTGCTTGCCGCGCAGCAACACGGCGGCTTCAGCCGCGACCCGGCCCAGGGGCTTACCGGCGGCATCGAGAATATACCACTTGCGGTCGACCTGACCAGCTTTTTCCATGTACGTGGACATCGCAATACCTCCTGTTTTTTTATTCTTGTCGCGGGGATGAGATCCCAGCCAAAAAGTTACCGGACAGACTATATCCCTAACTTTTTTAACGCGTGTACGATCATACCACAACCGTTTTCCGCTGTCAACAGGTAAATGGCAGATTTTTTAATTTACATCACCCGATCTCTCATTTTCTCTCTGATTTGCGCCAAATATCTCGTTATCTCGTTTGTCATTCACGTTTTTGAGGGCTGGTAATGCAGCGCCGCATGTGGTACACTATATTTAATAATAAGGAAAAAGAAAAGAGGAGCAGTATGGCCAAAGATGACCGGCTCGCCATTTTAATCGACGCCGACAACGTGTCGGAGAAATACATCAAATACATTCTCGATGAGGTGTCCGGCGACGGCACCGCCACCTATAAACGCATTTACGGCGACTGGACCAAACCGGAGCTCGCCTCCTGGAAAAACGTGCTGCTGGAGAACTCTATTACCCCGATTCAGCAGTACAGCTATACCACCGGCAAAAACGCCACCGACTCGGCGATGATCATCGACGCGATGGACATCCTGTATTCCGGCAATGTCGATGGCTTCTGTATTGTTTCCAGCGACAGCGACTTCACGCGCCTGGCCTCCCGCCTGCGGGAATCGGGCATGTACGTGCTCGGCATGGGGGAGAAAAAGACTCCCACCCCCTTTATCGCCGCGTGCAATAAATTCAAGTACCTAGAGATCCTGGAGCGGCCGGCCTCACCGGAAATCCCCGCGTGCAGCACCGCCTCCGCCGGCACCGACCAGATGACGCGGCTGGCAACCGTGCGCGACGCGATTATGACCATCATTGACGAAACCTCGGACGAAGACGGGTGGGTATCCACCTCCGAGATCGGCAACCGGCTCAATAAACGGTATCCCGACTTTGACGTACGCAATTTTGGCTACCGTAAGCTGACCCCCTTTCTCAAGTCCCTCGGCATACTGGAAATCAAGGCACTGCATAATCCCGACGGAAGCAGCCGGCTGGTCCGGGTGCGCCTCAAAGGCTGAACACCGCTCTGTATTTTGGTAAAGGATGGCTATATGAAAAAACGATTGCTCGCGATGACCTTTTCCCTGCTGCTTCTCTTCGCCTGTTTTCCGGCCACCGCGTCTGCCATGCAGATTTTTGTCAAGACGCTGACCGGCAAGCACATTATCCTCGAGGTGGAACCCACCGACCGTGTGGAGGATGTCAAGGCCAAAATCCAGGATAAGGAGGGGGTCCCACCCGAACGGCAGCGCCTGATCTTTGCCGGCAAAACGCTCGAGGACGGCAACACGCTGCAGGATTACAGCATCCAAAAGGACAGCACCCTGCACCTCGTCCTGCTCTCCCCTGCCGCAATCGGATTATCCGCCGGCGAAAAGGATTTCGGCACGGCCGTGGAAGGCTATACGGCACCCGATCCCTTTGCCGTTACGGTAAGCAATACGGGGGAATCCGCCGCTCCCGCTCTGACCATCACCCTGTCCGGCGAGGCTGCCGACGTGTTTGTGCTGTCCGCCTCTGTCCTCGAACCGCTCGAAGCCGGCGCAACCACGACCTTCACGGTGGCGCCGCGCAACAGGCTTGTTCCCGGTGCATATACCGCATCGGTCACCGTAGCCGGCGAAGGTATCGAAGCACAGTCCATGACGGTGCGCTTTACGGTAACTGCTGTCCCGCCGGTTTCTTCTCAGCCGGAGATTCCGCCGGCTCCCGCCGTGCCGGAAACGCCGCCTACCGGATGGCCGCTTTATGCATGCCTGCCGGCCGTACTGCTTCTCCTGATAAGCATCTTCGCTCTATGTGCCGGCCGCAAAAGGCACCAAAACCAACAATAAACTCTGTCATGCCGCCCGGCCTAACGCCAGGCGGCATGTTTTACAGCAGCAGCCTTTCCAGCTCTTCCACCGTATTTGCCAGCCCGAACGCCCCTGCGGCCTCCAGTTCCTCCCGGCTGCCGTATCCATACAGAACGCCGACAGCCGGCAGCCGATTCTGGGCGGCGCCGATTATATCGTAGCTCCTGTCCCCCACCATTACCGCCTGCTCCGGGCCGAAGCCGCTAGAGGCCAGTGCGCAGGCGATCACCTCGCCCTTGTCCGCCCGGGTGCCATCCAGCTCGCTGCCCACAATCTCGCAAAAATAAGTTGCCAGGCCGAAATGCTCCAGAATCGTGCGAGCAAATACCGTCGGCTTGGAGGTGGCCACCATCAGCCGCTTTCCCGCCGCTTCGAGCCGCCCCAGCAGCTCCGGAATTCCCGGATATACGGCGTTTTCAAATATGCCCTTCCGCCGGAAATACTCCCGGTACTTCGCCACCGCGCGGTCGGCGTCCGCATCGTCCATTCCATAAAAATGCGCAAACGACGCCTTAAGCGGCGGGCCGATAAAGCCGCACAGCGCATCGGGATCCTTTGTCTCTATGCCAAATTCCCGCAGGGCATAGGCCACCGACTTGGTAATCCCCACCTTCGGATCGGTCAGCGTACCGTCAAGATCGAACAGAATGAGCTGCGCCGCATGAAGACGGTCGGTCATGGCAATTCTCCTCTTTTCTTCATAAACCACATTGGGGCTGCGAACATCGTTTATATCCCCATATTGCCATACCCTCCATGCAAAAGTCAAGCGGCCGCAGCCGTGGTCTTCCCTTCTGTCCGGTCAATCTTACCGAGCATGTTTTAGCACTTTTATAAATTGAGTGCTAAAGTTCATAATTTAGTCACAAATCCGTCATATCTATGTCGTTTTTTTTCGATAGGATAAATATGAACAATCGGGAAATAGAAAACCGATTGCCATTTGCGGTGATATCACCGCCGGAAAGGCCTGGTGAATCTTATGAATGCACAAAAACTCACACAGAAGTCGCTGGAAGCCGTCCAGCGCGCACAGGATCTGAGCATTGAACGGCAGAATATGCAGCTTGAGCAGGCGCACCTGCTGTTGGCTTTGCTGACGCAGGAGGACGGTCTGATCCCGCAGCTGCTGACCAAAATGAACGTCGATGCCGAGGGGTTCGCCAGAGCGGCGGAAACGGTGGTGAACGGCATCCCGCACGTATCGGGACCCGGCCGTGAAGCGGGAAAAATCTATGTGTCCGAGGATCTCGACCATGCGCTCAACAGCGCCGAAAAGACCGCGGACAACATGAAGGACGAGTACGTCTCGGTGGAGCACCTGTTTCTGGGTCTGCTCGATACCGCGGATTCCACCGTCAAACCGCTGTTCAGCCGGTTTGGCATCACGCGGGATCAGGTGCTCAAAAGCCTGGTGTCGGTGCGCGGCAACACCCGCGTAACCAGCGATGCGCCGGAAGCCACCTACGACGCCCTGAAAAAATATGGTGACGACCTGGTGGAGCGTGCGCGCAGCAAAAAGCTGGATCCGATTATCGGGCGGGACGACGAAATCCGCAACGTCATCCGGATTTTGTCCCGCAAGACCAAAAATAACCCCGTCCTCATCGGCGAACCCGGCGTAGGCAAAACCGCTATTGCCGAAGGCCTCGCCCAGCGGATTGTCCGAGGTGACGTACCGCACACCCTGAAGGACAAGACCATCTTCTCGCTGGATATGGGTTCGCTGGTCGCCGGCGCAAAATACCGGGGCGAATTCGAGGAACGGCTCAAGGCGGTGCTAAATGAGGTGCGCAAGAGCGAGGGCCGGATTATCCTGTTCATCGATGAACTGCATACCATTGTGGGCGCCGGCAAAACCGACGGCGCAATGGACGCGGGCAACCTGCTCAAGCCGATGCTCGCACGCGGTGAGCTGCACTGCATTGGCGCCACCACTCTCGACGAATACCGGCAGTATATCGAAAAGGATCCCGCTCTGGAGCGGCGGTTCCAGCCGGTGCTGGTGACTGAACCCACGGTGGAGGATACCATTGCGATTCTGCGTGGGCTGAAGGAGCGCTATGAAGTATATCACGGCGTCAAAATCCAGGACAGCGCCATTATCGCCGCCGCGACCCTGTCCAACCGGTATATCACCGACCGTTTTCTGCCGGATAAGGCGATCGACCTGATCGATGAGGCCTGCGCGATGATCCGTACCGAGATTGACTCGATGCCGACCGAGTTGGATGTCATCCAGCGCCGTATCATCCAGCATGAGATCGAAGAAGCGGCACTGAAAAAGGAAAAGGATGCCCTGTCGCAGCAGCATCTGCAGGAAATCCAGAAGGAGCTTGCCGAAATGCGTGAGCAGTTCGGCGCTATGAAAGCCCGCTGGGACAATGAAAAGGCTGCCATCGGCAAAGTACGTGCGCTGCGCGAGCAGATCGAGAAGGTGAATGCCGATATCGAACGTGCGGAGCAGGATTATGACCTGAATAAAGCAGCCGAGCTCAAATACGGCCGGCTGCCGGAGCTGCAGAAGCAGCTGGCCGCGGAGGAACAGGCGGCCGAAGCGGTACAGCAAAAGGGCAGCCTGCTGCGGGATAAGGTAACCGATGAGGAAATCGCCCGGATCATTGAGCGCTGGACCGGCATCCCGGTGGCCCGCCTGATGGAGGGCGAACGCGACAAGCTGCTGCATCTGGAAGACCTGCTGCATAAGCGGGTAATCGGACAGGACGAGGCGGTGCGGCTGGTAACCGAATCCATCATCCGTTCCCGTGCCGGCATTCAGGATCCGGATCGGCCGATCGGCTCCTTCCTCTTCCTCGGCCCGACCGGCGTCGGCAAAACCGAACTGGCCAAGGCGCTCGCGGAATGCCTGTTCGACGACGAACGCAACCTTGTGCGTATCGATATGAGCGAATACATGGAAAAATTCTCGGTATCCCGGCTGATCGGCGCGCCTCCCGGCTATGTCGGTTATGAGGAAGGCGGCCAGCTCACCGAGGCGGTGCGGCGCAAGCCCTATTCGGTGATCCTTTTCGACGAGGTAGAAAAAGCGCATCCGGATGTGTTCAACGTCCTGCTGCAGGTGCTCGACGACGGGCGTATCACCGATTCACAGGGCCGTACGGTGGACTTTAAGAACACCATCATCATCCTGACCTCCAACCTCGGTTCCAACTTCCTGCTTGAAGGGATCGACGCCGACGGCAACATCACGGCGGAGGCCCGCCAGCAGACAGAAGAGCTGCTGCGCCGCTCGTTCCGGCCGGAATTCCTCAACCGGCTCGACGAAATCGTGTTTTACAAGCCGCTTACCCGGGACAATATCGCGGGAATCGTGGATCTGTTGATTGCGGAATTGAACAAGCGGCTTGAGGATAAACAGCTGCGCTGCACGGTCACACCGGCCGCCAAGGCGCAGATCATTGAGGGCGGTTACGACCCGATGTACGGCGCCCGTCCGCTGCGCCGGTATGTCCAGCGCAGCGTGGAAACGCTCATCGGCAAAGCCATCCTTGCCGATGACGTGCTGCCCGGCTCGGTGCTCGAGGTGGACGCGCAGGACGGTGCGCTTACCGTCCACGTTCTCCCGCCGCAGACCATGCAGAAGGCATAAGCCGCTAAACCCCAAAAAGGCCGCTGTGACGACAGTCACAGCGGCCTTTTTATCTTTCCTTACCGGAAAACGGCGGTCAGTTTCCCCCGTTTTTTCCGCCGGTCTTCTCCCGGATCGACCGATAAAGCTGCGAGTTGGTAATGGCACTCTGCGCATGCTGAAACTGCTGCTGCACCTGCACCGGCACCGTGAACGCAGCGGCTGCCTCCGCCTCGTGCGCCCGGTCCGCCAGGATACGGCATCCCTTGGCGTGCTGGGCAGCATCCTTATACTCGCCCAGCTGGAAAAACAGCGCCGCCGCCTGCCGGTAGCCCAGTTCATTGCGCGCCTCGGATTTTTTGCGCAGCGCCTGCTGATACTTCGCCTCCAGCTCGCGGTTTTTCACGCCTTCAATCACCTGCTCGTTATAGGAAAACAGGACCTTCCGGTAGTCCTCGTCCGCAAAACGGTAAGCGTGTTGGAAGCTGCCGTATTCAGTCAGTTCCCGCGGTGCGTTTACCAGCTCCTCCTCCTTGCGCACATGAAGCTCCGCCATCAGAAGGCCGACATACGCCTGTACGTTTTCGGGATCCCGGTTGAGCACATCGTCCAGGATTTCCGCCGCTTTGCCATAATCGGCATCCCCCAGGCACATATACGCCCGCCGGAGCATCGGCGCAATTTCTGCCGACTGCACGGACACAACGGCCGCCGGAGCCGTCCGGTCTTCCTTCGGCACCAGCTTGCGGATCCCCCGCACCAGATCCTGCATGGCACCGAGCTTACCCATATCCTGTGCCTGCAGATGGGCAAACTCCGGCGGCAGGTCATAGCCGCTCATATTCCGGAACACCGGAACGAGCGTCTTGTCCGCGCCTTCTCGGATTAGCGCGAGGTAGCGTCCCCACTCGTTCTTCACCCAGGTAGCCGTGAAGTACTCCGGCTTTGTGCCGATAACCACCATCACCTTGGCGCTCTGCAGCGCGGCAAAAATCGTCGGCTCATAGGCGCTGCCAAGAGCGTTTTCCAGCGTCACACGGGAGAAGAACACCTTGTAGCCATCCCTCTCCAGCTCATCGTAAAGCTCCTGCCCGATCACACTGTCCGGCGTACGGCCGCCGGTGAGCTCATCGGTCTCCTTGTAGCTGATAAACACGTCAAACGGCTCTTCCTTGGCGGATACCGCCAGGATACCCTGCTGGATCTCATCGATCTGCCGCGCCTGTGCGATATAGATTTCCCGCGCGGCAGCACTGGCATAGGACAGCCCGGTCTGGTAGTCCGTATCGGCAAAAATCGGCGTCAGCTGCGCACGGCTGCAGGTGGGCACCCGCCGCCGGGAACCCGGATCCTCAACATACACCACCCCGTATTTGCACAGAACCAGCGACCAGTAAGCCTCCGCATCGGTGCGGTCCTCCACGAGGATGCTCTCGTATATCCCCATCGCCCGGTCAAACTCACTGTTCTGCCGGAACTGGTTGGCCCGGTCGTACAACGCCGTACGCCGCTCGTCGTCAAGCCGCGGCAGCGTCATCGTGGACCCGCAGTACTGACAGGTACAGATCTGTGTATCCTGCGCGATCTCCAGATCGCCGCCGCACATTTTACATTTTAATGCCGGCATTCGTCAAACCCCCGTTTTTCTCCGCCCGACGAATTTTATTTGTAGAGCTTGCAGGCGCGGCTGCGCTGATTGAGCAGGTCGGTCAGTTCGCCGATCAGGGCATCCGCCTGCGCGGTGTCGGCGGCATACACCGCCGAACCGAGCTGCGCCATTTTTTCAGAAATGTGAGCCTCCATCGGCTGCAGCTCCGGCGCGCTCATCGGATCGCTGTACCGGATCAGGTCGGTTAGTTCGCCCAGCCGTTTTTTGAGATACGGATCGGCGGCCTTTCCGGTCATGTTTTCGGCCGTGAGCAGCAGTGTCTGGATATACACAACCTTGGGTTTGACGTTCTGCTCCACACGCTGGATCTCATCCCGCCCGATATCGCCGGATATCATCCCGATCAGGCCGATTGCAAGCAGGATCACATGGACGATCAACGGCAGCGTCATCCCGATGGTTTCGGCCAGCAGCATGAAGATAAGGCCGGCGATCAGCTGAAGTACCAGCGACACCATTGCAATATGAAACAGCGGATACCCCAGGAATTTGCTCTTCATCGGCGTAGGCCGGCCGAAGGTCAGCACCGCGACGCCGAGCGGCAGGAAAAAGGTAATCATCGTGAATACATACGGTACCACAAAGGTGCTCGTATGCTCCACCGGAAGCAGCCAGACGATGACGTTATAGGCCACCACCGCCACCAGCCAGATCAGAACCGTGCGCAGGATATTCTTTCCCGGTTTCATACTTGCTCCATCCTTTCCTCCGTGCGGCACTGTCCCCCGCAGTACCGCATCCTGTTCACCCTTCAGCCGTCCCTCCGGGTTCCGCATTTCGGGCAGAACTTGCCCGGCTTCTCAAAGACAAAACCGCAGTTCGCACATTTCTCCGGCTGCGCCGGCGCAACCGGCGTGCCGCATTCGTCACAGAACAGCGCCCCGGCGGTCAGTTTGTTACCACAGTTCGCACAAAAAGCATCCGGCTGCTGCGCGGTATCCCCAGCCGGCGCCTGAGCTGCCGCGGGCGTACCCGCCGCTCCAAGGGCCTGATTGAGCGTATTGCCGAACGTATTGCCGACCGCCCCGCCGACGCCGGCCATCACACCGAGACCGACGCCCATGTTGGCGAACTCGCCCACGCCCTCGTTGGCGGCGACACGCTCCGCCACATCGAAGCCGCGCTCCTCCTGATAGGAGTAGCCCTCGATTGCCCGCTTCTGGGCAATCCCCTGCGATTCGATCACCATGCGCTGCGCACGGGTCTGCTGTTCGATGATGTCGAGCTGCTGCTGCAGCTTTGCCTCGGCCACGTCCGCATACTGCCGGAAATGCAGCTGCTTGAAGCGCTCGTACTGCGGGTCACCGTCTGGCTTGGACAGGGTGGTGACATAAAACTGCTCAAGCACCATGCCGTACTCGGCGAAATCCGGTGCAAGCTTTTCGCGGATTTCCTCCGAAAACCGCTCCATATTTTCATCGATTTCAAAAATGTTGATTTTGTTGGCCTTCATCACCTGCGCCATATAGGTTTTGATTCTGGCCATCATCATCGCGCGGAAATAGCTCTTGAGCTTGTCCTGGCTGAGATAATATTCGGTTCCCACCAGGCGGATCAGCAGCTTGCGCGGCTCCTGCACCCGCAGGCTCATTTCCCCGCACGCACCGATGGAGATGGGAAACTGATAGGTCGGCTCGACGTAGGTCACACGGGAATCGGTACCCCAGCGGATCGCCATCTGTTCGGTTTTGTTGATAAAATAGACCTCGCAGTGAAACGCCGAAACGCCCCCGGTAGTCAGCTTGAACAGCTTGCCGACCAGCGGCAGATTCTGCGTTTCGAGCGTATAGCGTCCCGGTCCGAACGAATCCAGCGCCTGGCCGTTCATGAAGAAGATCGCTTCCTGCGATTCGTGGACAATCAACTGCGACCCGGTGTTGAAGTCCTCGCAAGGATGTTTCCATATGAAGGACTGGTTGTCGCCCTCATATTTGATGACATTGGTGATTGCCAAAGCCATACCCCCTCTGCTTTCCCCCATTTTTTCGGCTTTTTTGCTCCTTTCAGTATACAACCGAGAAAAAACGCTGTCAAGAATCACGAGGAAATTTGTCGACAAAAACCGCGGTATGCAAAAGCGGCCCCGCGTCTGCGGAGCCGCTTTTGGAAAGGTTTATCGGACAGCCTTATCCAGTGCCTGGGCGATATCGGCAATGATGTCATCGGGATGCTCGATGCCGACCGAGAAACGGATCAGATCGGGCGATGCCCCCGCCTCGCGCAGCTGCTCATCGGTCATCTGGCGGTGGGTGGTGCTGGCCGGATGCAGGGCACAGGTGCGCAGATCGGCTACGTGGGTCACAATCGCCGCCAGCTCGAGGGCGTTGAGGAACCGGCAGGCGGCCTCACGCCCGCCCTTGATCCCGAACGAAACCACCCCGCAGGTGCCGTGCGGCATATACTTTTTCGCCAGCTCGTACTGCCTGTCGCCCTTCAGCCCGGGATAGGATACCCAGGACACGCGGGGATCGCGCTGCAGGAATTCGGCCACCGCGAGTGCATTCGAGCAGTGGCGTTCCATGCGCAGATGCAGTGTGTCAATGCCCTGGCTGAGCAAAAACGCATTCTGCGGCGACGGGGCCGGCCCCATATCGCGCATCAGATGGGTGCGGCATTTCACGATATACGCCGCCGCACCGCAGGCGTCGGCATACACCATGCCGTGATAGGTTTCATCCGGCGTGGTCAGGCCCGGGAATTTGTCCGCATGCGCCTTCCAGTCGAATTTGCCGCTGTCCACAATCACGCCGCCAAGGGAACAAGCATGGCCGTCGAGATATTTGGAGGTGGAATGGGTGACAATATCGGCGCCGAATTCGATCGGGCGGCAGTTGACAGGGGTCGGGAAGGTGTTGTCCACGATCAGCGGCACCCCATGCGCATGGGCGATGCGGGCAAACTGCTCAATATCCAGCACATGCAGCGAGGGATTCGAGAGCGTCTCGCCGAACAGCAGCTTGGTGTTCGGCCGGAAAGCGGCCTCGAGCTCGGCATCGGACACACCGGGCTCCACAAAGGTCACGTCCAGCCCCATTTCCCGCAGGGTTTTGTTGAACAGGTTGAAGGTGCCGCCATACACCGCCGAGGCACACACCACATGATCGCCCGCATGCGCGATGTTGAGGGCGGCCAGCATGGTTGCCGCCTGGCCGGAGGCGGTCAGCAGTGCGCCGACGCCACCCTCGAGCGCCGCAATTTTGTTTTCCACCGCACCGGTGGTCGGGTTGGACAGGCGGGTGTAGAAATCGCCGCTTATCTTCAGGTCAAACAAATCGCCCATCGTTTCGGCCGTATCGTATTTAAAGGTGGTGCTCTGCACAATCGGCACAACGCGCGGCTGGCCGTTTGCCGGCTTCCAGCCTTCCTGTATACACTTGGTTTCAATATGCCAGTCCATAAGCTGCAACCGTCCTTTTCTGTTGAATTTGTATCACGGCAGCCCGCCGTTCTCTCTGACAGTATACCACATCCCGCGGCAGAGGGAAAGTTTTTCTTGGAGAAAACGGTTGTTCACACAAAATAGCATTGAATACACGACAGATTTATGGTACAATAACAGCCGGTACACCGTTTTCGGGGGAATGCCTCCCCCGGAAAATCCGCCTCAGGCGGAAAAACACTATGGAGGGATACCGTCTTGGATACGTTTGTGGAACAAATCGTGGCAAAACGCAAGAGCGGCAAGGAATACGCCGTTATTTTCGGCTCTCTGATCGCCGCGCTTCTGATCCTGGCTGCACTGTGGCTATTTTTGCTGTTTTATATCGGCATATTTTTTGTGCTGATCCTGACCGCCGGCATCGGCTGGCTGCTGTGGTACCTGATCACCATGCAGAATGTGGAATTTGAATACAGCGTCACCAACGGCGACATCGACATCGACCAGATCACCGCGCAGCGCAAGCGCAAGCGGATCGTTTCGGTTTCCGGGGAAAAGATCGAGACATTCGCCCCTTATAACGCGGCGGAATATACCAACCGGCATTTTGACCGCACCGTCATGGCGGCGACCTCTCCGGATGCGCAGGGCGTCTGGTGTTTCACCTACCACAGCAAGAAAAACGGCAATACGCTGGTGATCTTCGAGCCGGAAGACCGCGTGATAAACGCGCTCAAAGGCGGCCTGAGCAAGCTGCTCCAGCTGGATATTAACCGGAAGCTCGGCACCCGGGCGGCTACGCCGGCGACCTCTCACGGAACGGACGAGCCGGAAGAATAATCCCTGGTACAAAACGCTGCGCTGTGCGCGGCGTTTTATCCTTATTTCTACCTTTATACGGAAAGGCGGATAAATATGAAAATCTTGACGGCACGGGAAATGCGCCTGGTGGAGGCATCCGCGGTGGCGGAGGGGCTCGACTATCTGCGGCTGATGGAAAACGCCGGCAGCGCTGCGGCGCGGGTAATCCGCTCGCGGTACGCCGTCAATGGCCGCCGCGTCACCGTACTGTGCGGGCGGGGCAATAACGGCGGCGACGGCTTCGTCATCGCGCGCAAGCTGCTCGAGGCCGGCGCCGAAGTGACCGTCGCCCTGCTGTGCGGCCACCCCACCGGCCTGGAAGCGGGGGAAATGTTCTCCCGCATCGAAAACGCCGGCATTGAGATTGTCAGCCTGGATAATCAGCCCTATGCGGTCAGCGACGCGGTCAAAAGCGCCGCGCTGCTGGTGGATGCGGTGTACGGCATCGGCTTCCACGGCGAGCTTCCGGTGCATCTGCGCACCGTTTTCCGCATGGCCAATGCCGCTACGGCGCCGATCGTGGCCGTGGATGTGCCGAGCGGAGTCAACTGCGACACCGGCGAGGCGGATCCCGACGCGCTGGTTGCGGAAGTGACCGTCACGTTTACCGCGATGAAGCCCGGTCTGCTCGATGACCGCTGCGCCGCCTTTGCCGGGCGCGTGGAGGTGGTGGCGATCGGTATAGACGAGCGGCTGATGGAGCAGTTCCCGTCCGCACGCACGGTTATTGATGCCGGCATGGTCAAGGCCTGCTTTGCCCCCCGTGCCGCCGACAGCCATAAGGGCACGTACGGTACCCTGCTGAGCGTCTGCGGCAGCTACGGTATGGCGGGCGCCGCCGTTTTGGCTATGCGCGCGGCCCTGCGCTGCGGCGTCGGCCTGCTGCGGACAGCCGTTCCGTGTTCGCTGTATCCGATCCTCTCCTGCCAGGTGCCGGAGGCGGTGTTCCTCCCCCTGCCGGAAACCGGGGACGGCCAGCTGGCCCTGCGCGCACGTGCACAGCTGCGCAGCCAGGCGGCCGGAGCGTCGGCGCTGCTGATCGGCTGCGGGCTGGGTACCGGCGAAGAGGTGCGCGGTGTGGTATTTGATCTGCTGCGCGCGGCGGAATGTCCGACCGTTCTGGATGCGGATGGCATAAATGCCGTTTGCGGGCATATAGATATTCTGAAAACAGTCCAGGCTCCGCTCGTGCTGACCCCGCATCCGGGAGAAATGGCGCGGCTGATCGGCTGCACCACTACAGAGGTGCAGGCACACCGGCTGGAAATCGCGCAGAAATTCGTGTCCGAATACCCGGTGGTGCTGGTGCTCAAAGGCAGCCAGACGGTCATCGCCGCGCCGCAGGAAACCCTGTTGGTCAATCCTACCGGGAATCCGGGTATGGCGACCGGCGGCAGCGGCGACGTGCTGGCAGGCATGATCGCCTCCCTCCTGGCGCAGGGCATGCCGCCTTATGCGGCTGCCATGTGCGGCGTGTACCTGCACGGCCAGGCCGGCGACAACGCCGCCGCGCGGCTGTCGCAGCATGCGATGCTACCCTCGGATATGATCGATGAGCTCGGCGGACTGTTTTTGAATCTCGAAAAATAGGGGCTGAAGCCATGTTCCGCCGCTTGTCCGTCGTCTGTACCGTATTCGCCTGCTTTGTGCTGCTGACCTCCTGCGCCCCCGGCAGCGCCGGACATACGGCGCCGACCTTTACCGGATTTTCCTGCAGCGCCGACATTGCCTACCGCGATCTGACCGTCAAAGGCCGGCTGTCCCGCGTATCCGCCGGCACGCTGACCCTCGATATTGAGGAGCCCTCCACCCTGAGCGGCATGACCCTGTCGTGGGACGGCGAGCAGATCCGGATAAAAATGCTCGGCCTTTCGGTGGACCTGGAGCCGGCGGACATCCCGGCCAGTGCGCTGGGGAGTGCCCTGGTGGATACGCTCGACGCGGCGCTGCGTGTACAGGATCAGGCGGTGCTGTCCGACGGCGTGATGAAGCTTGACGGCGAATGTGCCGCAGGCAGTTATACCGTGACCTCTGACCCGGCGACCGGCGCACTGCTGACGTTGACAGTGCCCGATCTGGAGCTGAGTGCCTCATTCGCGGATTTCACCACCGAAGCGTAAACCCTTTGCCAGCAGCCCCGTACGGCAAATGCCGTACGG
>USCI01000018.1 GCA_900553255.1 uncultured Oscillospiraceae bacterium
CTCCTCTCCATTATACCAAAAAAGCCGCCTTTTGGCGACTTCTTTGACAGGCTGACACGATGCCGTCGGCATCGTGTTTTTTTACGCTTTTTAACGATAAGCGGTGAAATCGACCAGCTCAATGGCGGCCGAAATGTCGTTTTCCTCCGCCGGCAGCGGTTTGGCGTAATCGGTGGAGAGGTATTTTTTGTTGTCGTCGGCAAACACGGTGACCACCGATGCGGCACCGCCGAGCTTTTCCTGCAGCAGCGCAGCGCCGAGAAAATTCGCCCCGGAGGAAACCCCGACGCCAAGGCCCAGCTGCCGGGAGAGATGCTGGGCCATCCGGATCGCGTCGCCGTCATCCACCGAAACGACTTCATCGAGCTCGCCGAGCTTGACGATCGGGGGAATGAATTCGTCCGAGATGCCGTAGATGCGGTGCTGTCCGGTTTTGCAGCCGGTGGAGAGCGTGGGGGAATTGAGCGGCTCGAGCGGGCAGACGCGGCAATGCGGATTGGCCGTGCGCAGCCGGCGGCCGATCCCCATCACGGTACCGCCGGTGCCGACGCCCGCGACAAAGCCGTCGGCGGTGCGGCCGAGAGCGGCAAGCTGGCGGACGATTTCCTCTCCTGTGGTGAGGATGTGCGCCTCCACATTGTCTTCGTTCGAGAACTGGCAGGGCAGAAACGCATCGTTTTCCGCCGCAAAACGCTCGCTCATGGCAATGGAGCCGAGGAAGCCGCCTTCCTCGCGGGATACCAGCCGGACTTCGGCGCCGAAACTCTCCATCAGACGGATGCGTTCCACGCTCATCCAGTCGGGCATATAAATGACCACCGGATGACCGAGGGCGGCGCCCACAGCGGAAAAGGAGATGCCGGTGTTGCCGCTGGTGGCCTCCGCAATCGGCGCGCACGGTCGGATTGTCCCTTCGGCGTATGCCTTTCGCAGAATATGCAGAGCCACGCGGTCTTTAATGCTGCCGGTGAGGTTATAGTGCTCCGCCTTGGCAAAAAGCTCACGCTCCCTGCCGCCAAAGCGGTAACGGATTTTCAGCAGGGGCGTATGGCCGATCAGCGGGGTCAGGGATTCAAATCGCATCGATTGCTCAGCATGCATGTCAATCTCCATTCCTTTACTGCGGGATTTGCGCCGGCACGGCGGCAATGCGGCAACGCCGGTCTGGGCGCTTTTTGCGGCCATCGGGCGTAGGTCTATCCGGAAGATACCCGCCCAGTATAGCGTATTTTTTCGGTTTGCTCAAGAGGACGGACGGCAAAAAAGGCAGAGAATCCTCTGCCTTCAGGAATGCCGCGGAGACGGTGCGCCGCCGTTCGGACAGACGATTCCGGCTTTTTCAAGCGGAAGGAGCGCGGCAGAGGCGTTTGGGTTCTTTTTCAGCACCAGCCTATGCGGCACGGGGCTGTCCGGTTCCTCAAAACCAGCGGGTTTTGGCGTTATAGGGCAGAGGTCCCGGCCAAAGGCGCAGCACCTCTTTATAGCGTGCGTACGCTTTGGCCACGGCGTCCTCCCAGGAA
This sequence comes from uncultured Oscillospiraceae bacterium, assembly GCA_900553255.1. Lineage (GTDB taxonomy): Bacteria > Bacillota > Clostridia > Oscillospirales > Acutalibacteraceae > UMGS1591. Next base: position 1,521 of record USCI01000018.1, read on the forward strand.
AGATAAAGATGCTGGCCGGCATTGTCGCCGACCGTGGCCAGGGATTCCCGGGACTGGCAGGCATCCAGCAGAACCCGCGAGCAGGAATCCGCCGTTTCCATTGCCAAAAATCCGGTAAATCCGTGCTGCACCCCTTCTGCGGCACAGCTGTCCCGGATGAGCAGCGCCGGACAGCTGCAGGCCGCCGCTTCCTTGACCACGATGCCGGAGGTATCGTAGGTGGAGGGGAACAGGAACAGGTCGGCGAGCGAATAATAGGCGCGCAGCTGCTCGCGGTCGTAAACCGGCCCGGTGAAAGCAGTGCAGTCCCGCAGGCCGCATCCGTCAGCGTAATCGCGGATCGCCTGCGCATCGTAGCCGCCGCCCACGAATATAGCCTGGAAGGGAAGCCCCTTCCCACGTGCAATTTTCAGGGTGTCAAGGATCAGACGTAGATTCTTATACCAGCGCATGCGGCCGACAAACAGGAACACAAAATCGTCGTCCCGGACACCGTATTTTTGCCGCAGGGCGGCCACCGCCAGCGGATCGGCCTTGCCGAAGGCAAAATCGGTGCCGTTTTCCATCACCAGATAACGCCCTTTATACCCGAGCCGGCGCAGCGACTGGCCGCAGCCCTCGGAAACGGCCCAGACCTCGTCGGCGCTGTTGATATTTTCCCGTACAAAGCTGCGTGCCACGTGCTGCAGCCCCTTGAGCTTGACCCGGGTGGGGATTTCGATGTCGAATTTCGTATGATAGGTAAAGATCACCGGGACCTTTGGCTTACGGTTAAAGTTCCGGACCAGCACCGACGAGGCAAAGGGCGCGTGTACGTGGATCAGGTCAAAGCGCTTTCTGCGAAGCCGGAGCAGCGTGGCGGGGTCAAAGGGGTTGCCCGCCCGGTAGCCGATGTTTTTGTCCAGCGGCACCGACTGGTACCGGAATACCTCAAACGGGTAGTTATCCACCACGTCGCGGTACCGTGGGGTGACCACGGTGACATGGCAGTGGTTTTTATGCATGACGCTGGCGTAGTTTTTCACCGCCTGCGCCACCCCGTCAATGGTGGGGGGGAAGGAATCGTTGAATTCGCCTACGCGAAGATTATCCATTTGGCAAGCCTCCTTACGGTCACGCCGGCACGGCCGGGCGGGATGGCACTGGTCTCATTTTACACGGTTATGCCCGGTGGTTCAACCGCAAATCAAAAGAAAAGCGGAAAAATCGTAAAAATCTGACCGGATTTTGCTTGAAAGCCTCTTTAAAGTTTTGCGAGAATACGGTATACTATATACTGGTATTTCTTGTGGATTAAAGTACCGCCGCCTGCGCGGCGGAAAACAGGAGGTCGGTATCGTTGGCCAAAGCGTTTACCGTATCGCTGCAAAATATTATCAAGGAGACAGCGCTCGAAACGATATACATGCCGGTGGACCCGGCGGCGTGTCTCGTGGCCAGCTGCGACGTCAACCGTCCCGGTCTGGCGCTGGGCGGGTATTTCGACTATTTTGACAGCGACCGCGTCCAGATCCTCGGCAAAAGCGAGCACGGCTATCTGGAGGATCTTCCGGCGGAAACCCGGGCGGCCCGCATCGACGAATTTGTCTCCCAGCAGCCGCCTGCGATTGTGATTTCCCGGGGGTTGGAGGTGCTGGGCGAGCTGCAGGCCAGCTGCGAAAAGTATAAGGTGCCGCTGCTGCGCACCTCGGATACAACCTCCGGCTTTATGGCGGCGCTGATTGCCTATCTGAACGTCCAGCTCGCTCCCCGCATCACCCGTCACGGGGTGCTCGTGGAGGTGTACGGCGAGGGCATCCTGCTGCTGGGAGACAGCGGTGTCGGTAAGAGCGAGACCGCAATCGAGCTGGTCAAGCGCGGCCACCGGCTGATCGCGGACGACGCAGTGGAAATCCGCCGGGTATCTGCGAAGTCGCTGGTGGGTTCCGCGCCGGAGAACATCCGCCATTTCATCGAGCTGCGTGGCATCGGCATTGTCAACGCCCGCCGCATCTTCGGTATGGGCGCGGTCAAGGTGACCGAAAAGATCGATATGATGATCCAGCTGGAGCAGTGGGACAGCGAAAAGGTGTATGACCGCATGGGGCTGGACAATGAATATGCCGATATTCTCGGCATCAAGGTGCCGCTGCTGACCATTCCGGTCAAGCCCGGCCGGAACCTGGCGATCATTATCGAGGTGGCGGCGATGAACAACCGCCAGAAGAAGATGGGCTACAACGCCGCTCAGGAGCTTATGCGCAATCTGGGCATGTCGGATGCCATATCCTCTTCCGAGGTGAAGATCGACTGGAATAAATTCTGATCCAGCGCATTATATTTTTGGGGAAAGGTCCTGTAGTTCTATGGCAAAATATTCCGTTATCGCCGATCTGCACTGCCATACGGTGGCATCGGATCATGCATACAGTACCATTACCGAGCTTGCAAACGCCGCGGCCGAAAAGGGATTGGTTGCCGTTGGCTGCACCGATCACGGTACCGGCATCCAGGATGCGCCGCATATGTGGCATTTTTACAATCTGGATGCCCTGCCGGACACCATTTCCGGCGTGCGGGTGCTGCGCGGGGTGGAGGCTAACGTCATGGATTTCGCCGGCCGGCTGGATATGGAGGATTATGTGCTCGACCGGCTGGAGATTGTGGTGGCCTCCATGCACGACGGGGTGATGCCGCAGGGTACGGTCGAGCAGTGCACCGAAGCGTGGCTGGCGGTTGCGCACAATCCGCGGGTGACCATTATCGGGCATTCCGGCCAGCCGCAGTTCGCCTACGATTACGAACGGGTGATCCCGGAGTTCGGCCGCTGCGGCAAGGCAGTGGAGATCAACGCGGGCACCTTTCATACGCGGGAGGAGGCCGTGCCGAACTGCCGGCGGATTGCGCTGCTGTGCAAGCAGTACGGTGTGCCGGTGATGGTGGATTCCGACGCGCATTACCACGCCTCGGTCGGCGAAGTGGAGCCCTGTCTGCGCATGCTGGAGGAAATCGATTTCCCGCCGGAGCTGGTCCTCAACGGGGACCGGGAACGGCTGCGCCGGTTCCTGCAGGGGCATGGGGTGAAATGGTAAACCTTTTGGGGTAAAATCAGGGGAAACCCGGATACATAATGTTTAGGAGGAACACAAAAATGGTACGAATCGGCATTGATCTCGGAGGAACCAACATTGTCGCAGGGGTGATGGACGATCATTACCAGCTGCTTGCCAAGGCGAAATGCAAAACCAACGCCTCGCGGCCTGCGCGGGAAATTGTGACGGATATGGCGCGCATGGCGCGGGAAGCGGCGGAAAAGGCCGGGGTTTCTATGAGCGAGGTGGCGCATGTCGGTGTCGGCAGCCCCGGCACCTGCAATGCGGCAAACGGCATCGTCGAATACGCCAATAATCTGGGCTTCAACCATGTGCCGATCAAGGCCTGGCTGGAGGAGGATCTGCATATCCCGGTTTCCATCGAGAACGACGCCAATGCGGCGGCGCTTGGGGAAGCGTTGGCGGGCGCGGCGCGGGGAGCCCGCAGCTGCGTGTGCATCACGCTGGGCACCGGTGTCGGCGGCGGGATCATCCTCGACGGCAAGGTATACAGCGGCTTCAACTATGCCGGTGCGGAACTCGGGCATATGGTGATTATGGTGGACGGCGAGGACTGCACCTGCGGACGGCAGGGCTGCTGGGAAGCATATGCCTCCGCAACCGCTCTGGTGCGCCAGACCCGCCGGGCGATGGAAGCGCATCCGGACAGTGCAATGTGGAAAATCGCCGGCAGCCTCGACAACGTGGATGGCCGTACGGCGTTTGACGGCATGCGTGCCGGCGACGAAGCGGCAAGCCAGGTGGTGGAGAATTACGTACACTATGTGGCCTGCGGCCTGATCAATGTGATCAACATTTTCCAGCCGGAGGTGCTGTGCATCGGCGGCGGGATCTGCAAAGAGGGCGAGACGCTGCTGAAGCCGATCCGGGAATACATTTTCCAGGAACGGTACAGCAAATTCTGCGAGCAGCAGACCCGCCTGTGCGTCGCCGAACTCGGCAACGACGCCGGTGTGATCGGCGCCGCCTGTCTGGATTGATTCTGCCGGGCGCCTGCGCCCGCTGATGAGGAGGAACTGTTTTGCGGCTTGAGCCTGTATCCGCACTTGCCCGTTCCCTCGGCTGCGTGTGCCGGGAGCAGGCCCCGCTTGCGGGGTGCACATCGTTTAAAATCGGCGGCCCGGCGGCTCTTCTGGCCCACGTCCCTAATCCGGATGCATTGCGGCGGCTGCTGGGATGCTGCCGGGAGGAAGAAATACCGGTGCTGTTTTTGGGCAACGGCTCGAATGTGCTGGCCGCAGACAGCGGGTTTCCCGGCGTGGTGCTGCGCCTGGCCGGCGGCGCGCCGAGTATTACCGGTGCTGCGGACGGCGGGGTACTGGTGAATTGTCCGGCCGGGGTGCCGCTGAAGGTGCTGTGCCGGTTTGCGCGGGAGGAAGGGCTTTCCGGGCTGGAATTTGCCTACGGCATCCCCGGCGCGGTGGGCGGCGCGGTGTATATGAACGCCGGTGCTTACGGCGGCCAGATGAGCGATGTGCTCGTTTCGGTTGAGGCGGTGTCGGCCGACGGGACGTCGGTGCGTGAAGTGCCGGTGTCCGCGATGGCGCTCGGCTACCGGCACAGCGCGCTGATGGAGACGGGCGAGATCGTGCTGTCGGTCCGGGTGATGCTGCACCCGGAAGACAAAGCGGAAATCGGCGCGCGCATGGAGGATTTCATGCGCCGCCGCCGGGAAAAACAGCCGCTTGAATACCCAAGTGCCGGCAGCTTTTTCAAGCGGCCGGCCGGTCACTTTGCCGGTGCGCTGATCGAGCAGAGCGGCCTGAAGGGCTTTGCGGTCGGCGGGGCGCAGGTGAGCGAAAAGCATGCGGGTTTCGTGATTAACCGCGGCGGTGCGACCTGCGCGGACGTACGGGCGCTTGCCGACGAGGTGATCCGCCGTGTCGAGGCGGAGCATGGCGTACGGCTCGAGCCGGAGGTGCGTTTCCTGCCGGGAGCCGGCGGAGAATAAGAAAAATAACACGGCGGGGCCGACAGAAATGCGCGACTGCGCGGGAAGGGGCGTTAATTTTGGAATTCATCATAGTCACCGGCTTGTCCGGTGCCGGGAAATCCCGCGCGGTGAACGTGCTCGAGGATATCGGATTTTATTGTGTGGATAATATGCCGCCGAAGCTTTTGCCGAAGTTTGCGGAGCTGTGCCTGCAGTCGCAGGACAAGCTCTCGCGGGTGGCGCTGGTCATCGACGTGCGCGGCGGGCAGCAGTTTGAGGGCCTGCTCGACAGCCTGGATGAGCTCAAACGGCAGGGCGGCGAGTATAAAATCCTGTTTCTGGAATGCAGTGACCAGGTCCTGGCGCGGCGGTATAAGGAAACCCGAAGGCAGCATCCGCTGGCTGCGGCGTGCGGAGGGTCGGTCATCAAGGCCATCGAGTTGGAACGGACCATGCTCAAGGCGGCGCGCGCCCGCACCGATTATCTGATCGATACCTCCTACCTTTCCCCGGCACAGCTGCGCGAGCGGCTGGTGGGGCTGTTTCTGGGCAGTGAAAAAAGCGGCATGCAGGTGCAGTGCATGTCTTTTGGTTTTAAATACGGCTATCCGGCGGAGGCCGACTTGGTGCTGGACGTGCGCTGCCTGCCGAACCCGTTTTATGTGGATGAACTTAAGCATAAAACCGGGCTGGATCAAGAAGTGCGGGAATATGTGCTGGACAAGGATGTCACGAAGGGGTTTCAGACCCGGCTGTACAGCCTGATTGATTATCTGCTTCCGCTTTATAGCGAAGAGGGCAAGAGCCAGCTGGTGGTCGCCATCGGCTGCACCGGCGGGAAGCATCGGTCGGTTGCGCTCGCCGAGGAGCTTGCCAAGCATGTGGCGGATCAGGGTATCAAGGTCGCGGTGAACCACCGCGATATCGAAAAGCTGTAAACCAAAACCGGCTTGCTGGGAGGTGAGGGTATGTCCTTTTCGGGAGAGGTCAAGCGGGAGCTTGCGGCGATCCGGCCGGAGGCGGGCTGCTGTATGGCTGCGCAGGCGTATGGCATGGCGGAGGGCGGACATGCCTTCAGCGTCAGCGAGGTTTCGCTGCAGACCGAATACCGGGCAGTGGCCGAACGGTATCGCGAACTTCTGACTCCGGTCTGCCGGCTGCCGGAAAACGGCTGCCGTCTGGAGGACGGCCGCGGCGGCTTTACGCTGGCGGCGGTTCGGGAGGAACGGCTCTGCCGGCGGGTGCTCGAGCGGTTCGGCCATTCGGCCGGGGATGTGGCGGTGCGGATCAACCGCGCCAACCTGGAATGTGAGTCCTGTGCGGCGGCCTATCTGCGCGGGTTGTTTCTGGCCTGTGGGGTGGTGACCGACCCGAGCTCCGATTATCATCTCGAGTTCAGCGTGCCGTATTACAATCTCAGCCGCGATCTGACGGCGCTGCTGGCGGAATGCGGCCTGCGCGCGAAGCTGGCACGGCGGGGCGGCTGCCACATCGTCTATTTCAAGGAAAGCGAGCAGATCGAGGACTGCCTGACCCTGATTGGCGCGACCAATGCGTCGCTGGAACTGATGGGGGTCAAGATGGTCAAAAATATCCGCAACAACGCCAACCGCGTGGCCAACTGCGAGACCGCCAATATCGACAAAACGGTGGCGGCTGCCGCGGTGCAGGTCGAGGCGGTGCGTAAAATCTGCCGCTGCGGCGGGCTGGACAAGCTCCCGGAGGAGCTGCGGGAGCTGGCGGCGCTGCGGCTGGAGAATCCGGATATGTCGCTGCGTGAGCTTGGGGAGGCGCTGGAGCCGCCGCTGAGCCGGTCGGGGGTCAACCACCGCCTGCAGCGCATCCTGGCGTTTGCCGCGGATTTGCCGGGAAGCTGAGACGGTCGGCCCGGTTCGCCGTCCGTTCTGTTATCACAGGGAAAAGGAGAATACCGCCATGCCGGGTTTTGTTCATCTTCACGTGCACAGCGAGTACAGCCTGCTCGACGGCGCCTGCCGGATCGAGGGGCTGGTCGCGCGTGCGCGGGAGATCGGGCAGGATGCGGTGGCGATTACCGACCACGGCGTGATGTACGGCGTGGTCGAGTTTTATAAAGCGGCCAAAAAAGCCGGAATCAAGCCGATTATCGGATGTGAGGTATATGTGGCGGCACGCAGCCGCTTCGACAAGGTGCACGGGCCTGACAGCGAGCACGCCCATCTGGTTCTGCTGTGCGAGAACGAGACCGGATACCGCAATCTGACCTATCTGGTGTCCTGCGCGTGGACCGAGGGCTTTTATGGAAAACCCCGGATCGATCATGAGCTGCTCAAAGGGCATACGGAGGGGCTGATCGCGCTGTCGGCGTGTCTGGCGGGCGAGATCCCGCGTGCGCTGCTGTGCAGCGACTACGACGAGGCAAAGCGGACGGCGCTGCGGTACGCGGAGCTGTTCGGTCCGGAGCATTATTATCTCGAGCTGCAGGATCACGGCCTGGATGAGCAGAGGGCGATCAATCCGCAGATCGTCCGGCTGGCCAACGAGACCGGTCTGCCGCTGGTATGCACCAACGACGCGCATTACCTGACTAAGGCGGATGCCGAGGTGCAGCGGGTGCTCATGTGCGTGCAGACCAACACCACCGTCAATGAGCCGAGCAGCATGGCGTTTGAAACCGAGGAGTTCTACCTGAAGACCGAGGAGGAGATGCGCGCGCTGTTCCCCGGTATACCGGAGGCGTTTGACAATACGGTGCGCATTGCGGAGCGCTGCCAGGTGGAGTTCGAATTCGGCCACACCCAGCTGCCGTCGTTCGATGCGCCCGGCGGGGACAGTGTTGCCTATTTCCGCGACATGTGCACGGCCGGCATGCACCGGCGTTACGGGGACAATCCGGCGCCGGAGGTCCGCGAGCGGCTTGCCTATGAAATGGACACGATCGAGCGGATGGGCTATGTGGATTACTACCTCATCGTGCACGATTTCGTGCATTATGCGAAAACCCACGATATCCCGGTCGGGCCGGGGCGGGGTTCCGGTGCGGGCAGCCTCTGCGCGTACTGTATCGGCATCACCAACATCGATCCGCTCAAATACAACCTGCTGTTTGAACGCTTTCTCAATCCGGAACGGATCAGTATGCCGGACTTCGATATCGATTTCTGCAACGAGAAGCGGCAGCAGGTCATCGACTACGTCATCCGCAAGTACGGCGCCGACCGGGTGGCGCAGATCATCACCTTCGGAACCCTGGCGGCCAGGGCGGCGATTCGCGATGTGGGGCGGGCGCTGGCCGTCCCGTACGCGACTGCCGACCAGGTGGCGAAGCTGGTGCCGTGGGCGCTGGGCATGACCCTCGACCTGGCGCTCGAGCAGTCCAAGCCCCTGCGGGAGCTGTACGAAAGCAATCCGGAAGTGCACCGGCTGGTGGACATGGCCAAAAAGGTGGAGGGCATGCCTCGGCACGCTTCCACCCATGCGGCCGGCGTGGTCATCACGGCGAAGCCGGTGCGGGAATACGTGCCGCTGTGCCTCAACGGCGAGGCGGTCGCCACCCAGTATACGATGGGCATCCTTGAGGAACTGGGACTGCTTAAAATGGATTTCCTCGGCCTGCGCAACCTGACGATTATCGCCGATGCGGAAGAGATGATCCGGTGCCGGGTGCCGGATTTCCATATCGAAAACATCCGGCAGGACGAGCCGGAGGTTTACGCCATGATGTCCCGCGGCGACAGCGAGGGTGTTTTCCAGTTTGAATCGGCCGGCATGAAGCGGGTGCTGCAGAACCTGCGGCCGGACAGCTTTGAAGACCTGATCGCGGTCATCTCCCTCTACCGGCCCGGCCCGATGGAATCCATCCCGCGGTATATCCACAACCGCCATCATCCTGAGCAGGTGCGCTACCGCCATCCCAAGCTCGAACCGATCCTGCGGGTGACCTACGGCTGCATCGTCTATCAGGAGCAGGTAATGCAGATTTTCCGGGAGCTGGCGGGCTATTCACTCGGGCGTGCGGATCTGGTGCGCCGCGCGATGTCCAAGAAGAAGCACGATGTCATGGAGAAGGAGCGGCAGATCTTTATCCACGGTCTGACCGATGAAAACGGCAGGGTCGAGGTGGACGGCTGCGTGCGCCGCGGCGTGCCGGAAGCGACGGCGGATGCTATCTTCAACGAGATGTCCTCCTTTGCCTCTTACGCCTTCAACAAGTCCCACGCCGCTGCCTACGCGACGGTGGCGTATCAGACGGCCTGGCTCAAATGCTTTTATCCGCGGGAGTATATGGCGGCGCTGCTGACGAGTGTGCTCGACAGCGGCAAGGTGGCCGGCTATATCGGGGAATGCGAGCGGATGGGCATCAAGGTGCTGCCGCCGTCGGTCAATGAAAGCCTGTCCGGCTTTACGGTTGCCGCACCGGCGGATTCCCGGGAGGAGCCGCATATCCGTTTCGGGCTGCTCGCGGTCAAAAATCTTGGACGCGGCATGATCGCGGAGCTTGTGCGGGAACGGGAGGGAAACGGCCTGTACCGCAGCTTTTACGATTTCTGCCGACGGCTGTCGGTCTGCCGGGAATTCAACCGCCGTGCGCTCGACAGCCTGATCCGCTGCGGCGCGCTCGACGGGCTGGGGCTCAACCGCCGGCAGATGCTCGAGAACGCGGATGCGGTGATCGATCAGCTCGACGACGCCAACCGGCGCAATGTCGAAGGGCAGCTCGGCTTCTTCGATTCACCGGATGCGGACGGCTTCTCCGAGCCGGTTTTTGCCCAGGTGCCGGAGCTGCCGTATGCCGAGCTGCTGGCCATGGAGAAGGAGACGACCGGTCTGTACCTGTCCGGCCATCCGCTCGCGCCTTATGCCGCCTTTTATCAGACCGGCCGTCTGGCGCGCATCGACCGGATTCTCAGCGCTGCCGAGGAAGGAGAAAGCGAGTACACCGACGGCACCGCCGTAACGGTGCTGTGCATGGTCACCGCCGTGCGCACCAAGGTCACCAAAAGCAAGGCGACGATGGCGTATCTCACCGCCGAAGACCTGTACGGCTCAATGGAGGTTTTGGCTTTCCCCAAAATCCTTTCGCAATACGGGCCGATGCTGCAGGCCGGCAATGCCGTGCTGCTGCGCGGCCGGATTTCCCTGCGGGAGGACGAGGAGCCAAAGCTGCTGTGCGATCAGGCGGCGCCTGCGCCGGAGCCCGGCGGTCAGCTGCCGGAGATGGCGGCAAAGCCGCAGCGTATGCCCGAGCCGCGGCAGACGGCACCGTCCGCAGCGGGCGATCCGCAGGTTCTCCGCCGGCCGAAGGAGCCTTCCGCTCACCACGGCCTGTATCTGCGCGTGCCGTCGGCCGACAGTACAGCGTACCGCCGCGCCTGCCTGGTTCTTGACGTTTTTGACGGCAGCGAGCCGCTGTACATCCGGTTTACCGATACCGGTAAGCTGGTGCGCGCACCGCTGAACATGTGCGTCTGGCCGCATCCGGTGATGCTCGGGGAGCTGCGCCGGGTGCTCGGCGCGGAAAATGTCGCGGTGGTGGAGTAGCGATTTGTCCGGAAAAGCGGTTTCTGCGCAATAAAGCATAAAAACAGGGCTTGATATTTCCTGGCCAATGGGTATATAATAAAACCTGATTTCGCTTTATGGAAAACGTTGGAGTTTTTTCTGGTTACTTGACTGCTTGATGCGGTTATTAGGATAAAAGGAGAGAAATTTATCATGTCTGTCAAACGTATTGCTGTTCTCACCAGCGGCGGTGACGCACCCGGTATGAATGCGGCGATCCGTGCGGTCGCCCGTACGGCAATGAATCGCGGGATTGAGGTGTTCGGCGTCTATCGCGGCTACAATGGGCTGATTAATGGCGACATGGTTCAGATGAATCTGCGCAGCGTATCGGATATCATCCATCGCGGCGGTACCATGCTGTATACCGCGCGCAGCCCTGAATTCCGCACCGAAGAGGGAATGCAGAAGGCCATCAAGACCTGCCGTGAGATGGGGATCGAGGGGGTCGTGGTCATCGGCGGCGACGGCTCCTTCCGCGGCGCGCAGGATCTGACCCGCCGCGGGCTGCCCTGTATCGGTATCCCGGGCACCATCGACAACGATATCTCCTGCTGCGAATATACCATCGGCTATGACACCGCGCTGAACACCAGCATGGAAATGATCGACAAGCTGCGCGACACCGCCCAGTCCCACGACCGGTGCAGCGTGGTGGAGGTCATGGGCCGCCACGCCGGTTATCTTGCGCTCAACACCGGTATCGCCTGCGGGGCAACCAGCATTATCGTGCCGGAGGTGCCGTTCGATTTTGAGCGGGATATTATCCAGCGGATGGCGACCACCTCCGCGTCCGGCAAAAAGCACTTTATCATCATTGTGGCTGAAGGTGTCGGCCACGTCATGAACATGGCGGAGGAGATCGAAAAGCGTACCGGCATCGAGACCCGCGCCACCATCCTCGGCCACGTCCAGCGCGGCGGTTCGCCGACCGTGCGCGACCGTGTGCTCGCGAGTGAAATGGGGCACCATGCGGTGGAACTGCTCATCGACGGCAAGTCCAACCGCGTGGTCACCGTGCAGAACGACCAGATCACCGATTTCGACATCGAGGAAGCGCTGCAGATGAAAAAGCCCTTTGATTTCGATCTGTACCGCATGGCGCACGAGATTTCGATCTGATTCAGGGCGGTTTGTCCGGTTCCGGGAAATATCCGGCGGAAACGGGGTCGGCCGGCGGCTGCCGGCCTTGGGCGAAACAGCCATAAATACGGCGGACAGATATTTGCCAGGCAAGTATTTGTCCGCCGTTTGTGTTTTTGGTATAATTCCGGAGAATATGGCATTGTGATGGTAGTGAAGGAAACTTCCGACGGGAGGACAAGTCTATGGGGCTTTTCAGCGGGATAATCCGCATATTCGGCGCCGGGCAGCTCGAGCCGCCGCAGGCACCGCAGCGGCCGGTGGTGGCCGCGGTCGTGGTGGCGGCCGGCAGTTCTTCCCGCATGGGCACTCCGAAACAGCTGATTCCCCTGTGCGGTGTGCCGGTAATCGCCCGCACACTGATGGCGCTCGACGAGGCGGAGTGCGTCGATGAAATTGTCCTGGTGGCGCGGCAGGCGGATATGCTGCCTTTTTACGATTTAAGCAAACGGTACGGTATTCGGAAGCTGACCAAGATCCTGATCGGCGGTGGATCCCGGCAGCAGTCGGTGGCCCGCGGCGTGGAGGCGGTGAAGCCGGAAACAGCCTATGTGGCTATTCACGATGGGGCAAGGCCGCTGCTGCGGCCGCAGACCGCTGATCGGGTGATTGAGGCCGCATTCCGCACCGGTGCGGCAGCGGCGGGGGTACATGTCAAAGATACCGTCAAGCTCACCGATGAAAACGGCGTGGTGACCGGCACGCCTGACCGGCGTTTTCTGTGGAATGTCCAGACGCCGCAGGTGTTCGAGCTGACGCGGTACCGGCGGGCGCTTTTGGCGGCGCAGACGGCCGGACGGGAGTATACCGACGACTGCCAGCTGATGGAGCATGCGGGGTTTCCGGTACAGCTGATTGAAGCGGAGTACACCAACCTGAAAATCACCACGCCGGAGGATGTGGCCTTTGCGGAGGCGGTCCTGCGGCAGGACGAGGATGACGGATAAAGGAAAGGGGCGATACGATGCGGATCGGACACGGCTATGATGTGCACCGGCTGACCGAGGGGCGCCGGTTGATTCTGGGGGGCGTGGATATCCCTTTTGAAAAGGGACTGCTCGGGCACTCGGATGCGGATGTGCTTGCCCATGCGGTGGCGGACGCATTGCTGGGCGCGGCGGCGCTCGGCGATATCGGTCTGCATTTTCCGGACACCGACCCGCGGTATGCGGGGGCGGACAGCCTGCTGCTGCTGCGGGAAACGGTGCGGCTGGTGCGGGAAAAGGGCTATACCGTGGGCAATATCGATGCCACTATACTGGCACAGCGGCCGAAGCTGCGCCCCTTTATCCAGGCGATGCGCGAAAACCTTGCAGCCGCTTGCGGTATCGCACCCGACCGGGTCAGCGTCAAGGCCACCACCGAAGAGGAACTCGGCTTCACCGGTGCCGGCGAGGGAATTGCGGCGCACGCGGTGTGCTTGCTGGAGGAATAAGGCGAAAAACGGGGAGGCCGGCGGCCTTCCCGCTTTTTTGCCATGAAAATGGAAAAAACTGTATAAACGGTTTCCGGCCGTCCATACTTGGATCAACCAAACAATGGAAGGGCGGTTAGAACGATGAGCAAATGGATTAAAGCATTGGCGCTGGCGCTTGTAGCGGCGCTGTGTATATCGCTGTGCGGGTTTTCCGGCGAATGCAGCCAGATCCGTGAGCGGGTGCTGCGTCTGCATGTGCTGGCGAATTCCGACAGCGAGGAGGATCAGCAGCTAAAGCTGAAGGTGCGGGATACGGTGGTGGAGACGGCGGCCGGCCTGTTCGACACGGTAACCGATAAGGACGGGGCTATCGCACAGGTGGAACAAATGTTGCCGGAGATCGTTGCCGCCGCCCAGCAGCGGGTATACGACGAGGGGTACGATTATGAAGTAAAGGCCGAGCTGTGTCACATGTATTTTACCACCCGGGAGTATGAGACGGTGACACTGCCGGCCGGGATGTACGATGCGCTGCGCATCACCATCGGGGAAGGTGCCGGGCGCAACTGGTGGTGCGTGGTGTTTCCGCCGATGTGTGTGTCGGCGGCGTCGGAAAGCGCAGAGCTTTCGGATGTTCTCGACGAGGAGCAGGTGGAGATTGTCACCGAGCCGCAGCAGTACGAGGTGCGCTTTAAGGTGGTGGAGATTTTCGAGGAGATCGCCCATCAGGTGCGCACCTGGTTTTGTGGCGATGACACCACCGCAATCGAATAAGCAGCGCTTTGCAGCGCCCCCCGGATTGTGGTATACTGAAAGCAGAGCCGATGCGGCGGCATGGCCATGACCATGCCGCCGCTGTTTGCGAAAGGGGAGGAGCCGCATGACGTATGCGGAAGCGGCCGCCTATCTGGACAGTCTGAAGCCGGGCGGCATGAAGATGGGGCTGGCGCGTATGCAGCGGATTCTGGCGCTCTGCGGGAATCCTGAACGCTCGCTCAAGACGGTACATATCGCCGGGACAAACGGCAAGGGATCAACCGCGCGGATGATGCAAAGCATCTGTACGGCGGCCGGATATCGGACCGGGCTGTACATCTCGCCGGAGGTGACCGGGCTGCGCGACACCATTACCATAAACGGCGAACCGATACCAGAGACGGATTTTGCGCAGCTGACCGACGAACTGCGCGCGCATGCCGGCGATATGGGGGAGACCGGCGGGTTGTCCGCCTTTGAGGCGGCCACGGCGATAGCTCTGCTGTATTTTGCACGTGAGCATACCGATCTTTGTGTCATCGAGTGCGGACTCGGGGGACGGGATGACGCGACGAACGTGATCCCTGCGCCGCTCGTGGCGGTGCTTACGCCGATTGCCCTTGACCATACGGCCATGCTCGGCGGCACGGTGGAGGAGATCACGGCGAACAAATGCGGCATCATGAAGCCGCCGTGCGCGGTGGTCTGTGCGCCGGGACAGGGTCCGGAGGCTCTCGGCGTTATCCTCGAGCGCGCGGCGCAGCTGGGGTTGACGGTGTATATCCCGAACTCTGCCGGTGCGCCGGTACGGGAGGCGGTGCCAGGCCGCACGTCCTTTGTACAGGGAGGCCGGCTGTATACCGTTCCGCTGACCGGCGTGTTTCAGCGGGACAACGCGCTCACGGCAATCGAGACGGTGAATTGCCTGCGCAGGCAGGGATTTCTGATTACAGAGGAAGCGGTGCAGCAGGGGCTGGCGGACGCTGTCCTGCCCTGCCGGCAGGAGGTGCTGCGCCGGCAGCCGCTCGTGATGATGGATGGTGCGCACAATCCGCATGGCGTTGCCCGGCTGGCGGAAACGCTGCGCCAGCAGGCGGCAGGCGAGGATCTGACGCTGCTGATCGGGATGCTGCGGGACAAGGATACCGCGGCATGCGTGCACCTGCTGCAGCCGTACTGCCGCCGGGTAGTGTGCTGCACGCCGGAAAACCCGCGGGCGCTGCCCGCTGCGGAGCTGGCGGCGCAGTTTTCTCCGGGAATACCGTTACGGGTATGTCCGGAACCCCGCGCGGCACTGACTATGGCACGGGAATGGCAGCCAAAGGCCGGTCTGCTGGTGGCCGGATCCTTTTATCTTTGCGCCACGCTGCGCCCGGGTTTGATCGGAATCGTGTGAAACCGGCGTATGACAACAAAATATGACCGCCTTCGACGGCTGAATTCTGATGCAAGCCGGCGGACAAGCCTCTATCATAACGGATAGAGGCTTTTTTTCGTGCCCGTCGGCCGTTCAGACGTCCGATGGCACCGGATTCCGCGGCCTCGCGCGAGAAAGGAATGGTCACATATGGTAGTCCGTATCGAAAATACACCGGCGGGGCTTACCGCCTGGCTGTCCGGCGAGCTGGATCATCATGCCGCCGGTACGATCCGCGAACAGGTGGATCATGCCGTGGAACGGTATCACCCGCGGGAGCTGACACTGGATTTCAGCGGCGTAGGGTTTATGGACAGCTCCGGGATCGGCCTGGTAATGGGACGTTACCGGCTGATGAAGCTGTACGAGGGTACGCTTGCGGTAACCGGCGCTTCGCCGCGTATCGCCCAGCTGATGAAGCTGGCGGGGCTGGACAAGCTGGGAGTGCTGCATCCGGCACAGGAAGAGAAGCTGTTTCAGGGAAAGGACGATTGACATGAAAGCCATGAATGAAATGAAACTGACGTTTCCGAGCCGTTCGGCCAATGAGGCGTTCGCCCGCGCGGCGGTGGCATCGTTTATCGCCCAGCTGGATCCGGCGGTGGATGAGCTGGCGGATATCCGCACGGCGGTTTCCGAAGCGGTAACCAACAGCATTGTACACGCATATCCGGATTCCATCGGCAGCATCACCATCCAGGCAAAGCTGTTTGCCAGCGGGCGTGTGGTGATCAAGGTGAAGGACCATGGCTGCGGTATTGAGGACGTGGAGAAGGCGATGGAGCCGCTGTTTACCACCGGCGGAGAGGATCGCTCCGGGCTGGGGTTCTCGGTAATGGAAAGCTTCAGTGACCGGCTGAAGGTGTCGTCGAAAAAGGGTAAGGGCACCACCGTAACGCTTGAGAAGTACATAGCTCTGCGCGAACGGAAAACGGGGGCGCTTTGAGCCGGCGGGATGACCTGATCTGCCAGAATATCGGTTTGGTGCATTCCTGCGCGCGGCGGTTTATCGGCCGCGGCATCGAATATGATGATTTGTTCCAGGCGGGATGCATGGGACTGGTAAAGGCGGCGGACGGGTTTGAAGAGGAACGGGGGCTGCGGTTTTCGACATATGCGGTGCCGGTGATCCTCGGCGAAGTGCGCCGGCTGTTTCGCGACGGCGGCAGCGTCAAGGTGAGCCGTTCGCTCAAGGAGCTGGCGATGCGGGCGACAAGAGAACGCGAGGCCTTTGCTGCGCGGGAGGGCCGCGAACCATCGGTGGGCGAGTTGGCGGATTTGCTGGGGGTGTCGCCGGAACAGGCAGCGGAAGCGCTGGGAGCGTCGCTGCCGCCGCTGTCGCTGACACGTTCGGGCGAAGAGGACGAGGGCGAGCAGATCGATGTGCCGGTGTCGCCGCCGGAGGATACATTGACCGACCGGCTGGCGCTCCGGCAGATCCTGGGGGAGCTGGAGCCGCGCGACCGCGCGCTGATTATGCTGCGTTATCTGCAGCATAAGACCCAACAGGCTACCGCCGAGGAGCTTGGCATGACCCAGGTGCAGGTTTCCCGCAGGGAGCGCAGCCTGCTGGCCGCAATGCGGCAGAAGCTCATCAGCTGATCAGGCCGGGACCCGGAACGTGCAGCGAACGGTCCCGGCCTTCTTTTTTGCGGCAAAAAATTTTTACTAAATAAGAAAAAAGTCCTTGACAAACCGGGTATCCACCAGTATAATAGATTTCGCTGCTTGAGAGCGGGTGTGCCGTTTGAAGCAAGGCAAAAAGATATGCGGGTATGGCGGAACTGGCAGACGCGTTAGATTCAGGTTCTAATGTGATTCTAAACCACCATACCGAGGAAAACCGCATGATTGCTGGTTTTCCGAGTTCAAATCCCTCTTGATGCAAGGGATTTGGTCTAACAAATTAGCAAGCTTTTGCATCAAACAATTTCATATGCGGATATGGCGGAACTGGCAGACGCGATAGATTCAGGTTCTATTGAACGCAAGTTCATGGAGGTTCAAGTCCTCTTATCCGCACCATTTTTTAGGAAAAGATACTGTAAACGGCAGTGTCTTTTCCTTTTTCATTCTACGACGAGTAAATCATTCATGATCGCCGCCATTTCGTCTTTTGCAGCGCTAACATTTAAGTGGGCATACCGCATGGTCATCTTAATATCGGAATGCCCCAGCCATTCGCGTATTCTTTCCAACGGAACATTTTTGGCTAACAGCATGGTCGCGCAGCTATGCCCTTACGGTATAATAAAGACAAACGGAAAAACCCAGTGTTTTCAAGGGTTTCAGCGTTTGTCGTTGCCTATTCAATTCCTTTTCCAACCTTGATAGTCAACGAAAAATCTGTCGAATGATGGGAGGTGTTACCTAAAAGACAAAATTGAATATTACAGCAGCGGTGCGGTATTTTACCGGACCGCTGTTTGCCAAGGCGTTTCATCTGATCTGATGGGCGCCCTTTTTTTGCGCCCATTTTCAGAAGGAGGAAATTCACATGGAACTTAACGAAGAAGAAAAAAGGCAGTTGTTTCAGGTTGACGGCGACTGCCAGGCCAAAGTGCTGGATGAACTGTATATGACAGCCCGTTTCACCCGCAACCCAGAGCAGCGTGATATGGTGCGGGGCCTCATGGCAAAGCTGCGGGTTCTGTCGGATGAACAGTGCATGGATCTGGTGAAGGACATCCAGAAGAATTATCACCTGCCTTACCCTCGCACTATGGGCGAGCGGATCGCACTGGCCCGGCAGCAATCCGGGGCTGAAAAACTGAAAGGCCATGACATTATGGCCCTGGAGCGGTTTGACCCGCAGGTACGCCACATGGTTGTCTTTGATGTGCTTTCTTTTGAATCCCCTGTCGGCTATAAAGGCGATAAGATGCGCCTGTTTCTCACGGATGAAGGGTATCAGAAAGCGTTGGAGAATCAGGAACGTGGCTTTATCAAGCTAAAGAACCATGCCAAGGTACACAATGGCTATTTGAATTACGACCATAAAGACAGAGATTTGTAGCTGCTGCTCAGTATAAAGACTTGCCAGGAAGGAGGATGTCAAATGGCAGTGTTCAGAGTTGAAAAGACAAAAGATTTTACGGTCATGTCCAATCACCATCTTCGGAATGTGTCGCTGTCTTTGAAGGCAAAGGGGCTGCTGTCGTTGATGTTGTCCTTGCCTGATAATTGGGACTATACGACTAAGGGCCTGGCCCATATTTGTAAAGATGGGGTGGATTCTATCAGCAGCGCGATCAAGGAGCTGGAAAAGCAAGGGTATCTTACCCGGCAGCGGCTCCGTGACGCGCATGGCAGGCTGGGCGATATTGAGTATGTCATCCATGAAAAACCTGTGCCTTCTGATGAGCAGGACGCTATTCTGCCACCTAAACGGGAAAATCCAAGACAGGTAAATCCAAGACAGGTAAAACCTATTTTGGAAAAACCTGAACAGGAAAAACCCGCCCAATTAAATATACAAGAATCAATTACTGAAAAATCAATTACGGATATATCAAATATCCATCAATCAATCTATCCGGCTTCTGGAAGGGCACCCGCCAGTAGTACGGAGATGGATAGGGATAGGATTGATAGGATAGATACCTACCGGGAGATTATCAAAGAAAATATTGAATTTGAGGCTCTTGTCCACCGGTATGGGTATGAGCGTGTGGACGAGCTGGTTGAGCTGATGCTGCAGACGGTCCTCTCCCAGCGGCCATATATCCGCATTGCCGGTGATGACTACCCTCGTGAGGTGGTAAAAAGCCGCTTCCTGAAAGTGAATTTCTCTCATGTGGAGTATGTGTTCGACTGCCTGGATAATAACACGACCAAGGTTCGGAATATCAAGTCCTATCTGCTGGCGGCTTTGTATAATGCCCCGACTACCATGGACAGCTATTACCGAGCCGAAGTCAATCACGATCTGTACGGATAGAGAGAGGGTTGTTTTTGGATAGAGAAAATATCTCAGAAAGGAGGCCGGGCGCCATGAAAATCCATGAAACGCTGAAATTATGCCGAAGTTAAGCCAGGAACAGATCGACCAGGCACGGGAAGTTGATCTGCTGGCTTATCTACTTTCTCACGAAAGCGGTGTGCTGAAACAGGAAGGCGCCAATTATCGTCATAATGAACATGACAGCCTGGTTTATGTGGCGAGTAAAAATTACTGGTACTGGAACAGCCGTGGACGAAAGATCAATGCCGTGGATTACCTCATGGAAATCCGCGGGTACAGCTTTGTGGAGGCTGTGGAACGGCTGATAGGCAGCGGAACCCCTGCTGTTTCTCATTATACAGCTTCCGGCAGCCGGGAACAGCGGAAACCGGTGGAGAAAAAGCCCTTCCGCCTCCCCAGGGGGAAACGCTGTGCCACCTTTGCTGTTTCTTATCTCCAACGCCGGGGAGTCCATTCGGACATCATCAGACGGTGTATGCAGTTGGGCCTATTCTATGAGTCCCGCTATAACAACGAGGCGGTTTGCGTTTTTGTTGGCCGGGATGATACCGGTACGGGCCGGTTTGCCTGCGTCCGCGGAATTGCAGGTGACTTGAAAAAGGACATCAGCGGCAGCAATAAGCAGTTTAGCTTCTGCTACCCGCCGGATCAGCCGGGCAGCCGCCATCTGGCGGTTTTTGAGGCTCCGATTGACGCCCTCTCCCATGCTACGCTTCAAAAGCTGGAGGGTTGGCAATGGAATGGCTACCGGCTTTCCCTGGGTGGGACTTCCTCTGTGGCCCTGGTCGCTTTCCTGGAGCGCCACCCGGAGATCACCCGCGTTGCCCTCTATTTGGATAATGACCTTGCGGGCCGGGTCAATGCCCGGAAAATCAAGGCACTGCTGAAATCAGACCAGAGGTTTTCAAAAATCCGGGTGTCTGTCAATCCTCCCCGCAGTGGGAAAGACTACAATGAGAAATTACAGCGCACGCTTCAAGCGATCCGCGAAGAAAAACACGCCAGCCGCCAGAAACAGGCGGCTGTTTCAATTTAGGAGGAAACCCAATGAATAACGACAAATCCGCGATTCAGGTAATCGCCGGGGCTGCCCGCTGCCCGGAGTACAGCCCATCCATGGTTAAGGCTTTGATGAAAAAGCTGGAAACTAATGAAAAAGCTTTTGCTCTGCTGATGAATGTCACCCCTTCCACGGTGCGCCTCTGGACAACGGGCGCGGCCCGTCCCTGCAGCATGGCCCGGAGGCTGATGCAGATTTATGAATCCGGGCCGGAAATCGTAAGTAAGATTGCCGGGGAAAGCTGCCCGGAGAAAGGAGGACGCCAGACGAGTGAAGCGAAGGAACAAACAGCTTCTTGTGGAAAATGAGTATGTGAAGGAATTGCTGGCCGTCCTGAAAGAGAACCCTTCCCCAAGCGGCAAGGATTTTGCTGAAATGGTTGCCCATGTTGGCGAACTGGAAAGCCGGTTGGCCGAGGCCGTAGAGGAATTGAAAACTATGCGCCAGGAGCTTCAACAGGTGCAGAACCGCTCTCTGAAAGCTGTGCTTCAAAAGAGCTGTAAATCGCTGGAGGATAATATCTCCAATATGCGCCAAAAGCTGGCGGAGCTGAAAGATCACATTATCGAAGGATGTCAGAAAGCACTTTCGGCTTTCAAAGAGCGCGGCGCTTCTGCCCTGGACGGCCTTTCCCGGTTTTTCCATGTCAAACCCATGCTGGAAGGGATCAGGAAAGCGATTGATAACAGTATTCGTATTGATGATAACGCTGTTTCCAAGATCCAGACCCTTTCCGCTGAATACCATCAGGCGGGCAGGCATTTGAAAAACATGGGCCGCGCCCTGGTGGGCAAAGAACCGGTGGCCGAGGTCAAAAGCCCCGGCAGGCTGTCCAGAGTCATTGCCGCTCCCTATAAGGCGGATCGTGCCTGTATGACCGCCGCCCAAAAGAGCATCGAAAAAGCCATTGACAGTGTAACCCGCTTGCAGGAATCCGCTGAACGCAGACCCTCCGTTTTAAGGGCTATGCAGGAAAATGGCGGGAAGGTGCAGCCGCCAGCGAAAAAAACTGTGCCTGCTGTAAGCAAAGCAGAACGGTAGGTGTCATGGCAATGGGATTGCTTGACACCCTTGCTGACCGGCTGGATGTGTTTATTTCGGATCTGCGGCTTTGGTGTACGCTCCCCGCTTTCGGGATCATGCTTGAAATGGATAACCATTTATATCCCATATCTGAATGGAACCGGGCGCTGGCCTATCTCTCTGGAAGGCCATGCGCTTTTTCTAATGTGCCGGAAGCAAAAAAATATATATTCTCGCTGATAAAGGAGGTGGAGTTAGATGGCGAAAGAAATCGTACATGAAGATTTCGGTGAAAAGATCGGCGGCGCCAAAAAGGACCTTTGGGCAGCCCGCGGCCTGTATGTGGATGACCTGTTGGGTATGAACGAGCGCGAGGCCGATAAGTATGTCAAAAAAGATAATGTATGGAAAAAGCCGGATTATAATGCCTTGATCCAATCCGGCGTCCCGGTGGATATTCTGTACTTTCGGAAAGTTGTGCGTGACAGCCTGAACGCCTCCCCGCGTTATCTGCGCACTGACGATACGCCGGAGAAGCGCCTGGTGCGGCAGAAGGAGTACATTGCAACCGTCCGTCAGGTACAGGAAGCCGTTGAAAAGGTTCAGACGGTCCAGGAAGCTATGGATGTGTTTGAGGCTCTTATCATCGGCGGCGGTTACTGTGAGCGTATTTCTCACGGGATCGGCGGCGGGTATATCCGGGCCACCCAGAAGGGGCGGGATAACCCGGTAATCACCGATAAGCTGGTAAATGCCCTATATTTCCGTGGGATGCAGGACTTTGACCGGAAAATCGTTCGGGAGGCTGTAAAAAAGCAGTTTGGCGTCCCCGCCGAGCAAAAGGTTCCCCGCGGGTACGATATTCGGTTCAATGACGGAAAAAGGACCTACTCGAAAAATAATGACTGGCTTCCCGATACCTACTATGTCACGAAGGGCTATACGATCCTGAAAACGAATTTTGCCACCCGTGAGGAAGCCTTGAAATGGGTTCAGGATTTTGCCAGGCAGCGCGGAGGCAGTGGAAAACAGCGGTTTGTACCGCAGCAGCTTTCCCGCGTCCGGCGTACTGGACCGGATTACCGCGGAAGGCGTGATGTGATCGGGCAGGATTATCTTGATGCCTTTGCTTTCCGGGGCGGCGAGTTTGGAAACTGGATGACGCAGAATGACCGGCGCGCTTCTCTGAATATGGGGTTTGACGCTCTTAAAGACCTGGCGGCTGTCCTGCAGATCAGTGAAAAGGATATTTCCTACCAGGGAACGCTCTCGATTGCCTTTGGCGCCCGCGGCAGCGGAAATGCCGCAGCCCACTATGAACCGCTGCGGAAGGTCATCAACCTTACCAAAATGCACGGAGCCGGTTCGCTGGCCCATGAGTGGTGGCATGGTCTTGATGATTACCTGGGCGTGAAAATGGGAGCAAAGGGATTTCTTTCTGAACATTCTCACCTGTATGAGCCATTCAAAAAGCTGATTGAAACCATGAAATATAAGCCGGAAACACCGGAGCAGGCCGCAGCCCGGACAGAGGCGCAGGTGGAGCGTACCCGGAAAAATGCGGCAAGCTGGCTGGATTCGGCGGTACTCACCCCGCTTAAACGGATGGCAAATGACGAGATGCACATGGAGGCTTATGCGGTCCTTCGGGAAGAATTTCTTTTGGGTGCCCCCGGCTCTGTGGAACAGTTAAACGATTTCAAGAAATCTGTTACCGGGCGGGTGATCCCTAAGAGTGAGCGTGACAGGCTGGAGATTTTCGAGCGTATGCTGTCCGGGATGCAGACGCAGGAACCTCCGCAGATTGGCCGTGTAGAAACGGATTTCTATAAAAACTCTATCCGTATGGGCAAAGAGTGCGAAAAGGACGGCGGCTATTGGGAAAGCAATACGGAAATGGCCGCCAGAGCTTTTGCCTGCTACATCAAAGATAAGCTGTCCCCTGAAATTTCAGATTACCTGGCAGGCCACGCCGACAGCGCCGCTACTTTTGCCACTGGCAAGGATGGAGAAATAGAAATTTTGAAAGCCTTCCCGGAGGGCGAGGAACGTAAGGCCATCAATGCTGTTTTTGATGAAGTTTTTGCGGACCTAAAGCGGGAGTATTTTCTCACCCATTCCGACCATCCGCAGACATTAGAGGAAACTCGGCCAGTGGCAACGCCCCCGCCTTCCCGCATGGATTCCATGCCGGTTATCACGGATGCAGAACAGCTTTCCCTCTTTGGCGGGGAGAAGCCCTCCCTCTTAGGGCAGCTTGCCGCTGCTAAGGGACAGGGTAAAACGCCGGCGGAGCCAAAGCAGACGAAAGCCCATGAGCCGGAACTTTGATGGAGGTGAAAGATTGGAAGAAAATAAGGATTACCGTGTTTATCGTTATGGTGATGACTTAAAACCCGGATATGAATTAAAAGTGGAACATAGTGTTTCCTGCGAAAATGTAGATATTTCTGCTTTGATCGCCATGGGCACGGAAAGTTTGGAAGCCATGCGCCAGGGAAGCATTGATGGTGAGCAAAAAGCCTATGAGATCGTTTTGGCCGCGGCAAAGCAATGGGAACAGCAGGCGGTGGCGACACAGACCATCAACCGGGCGCTGGAATATCTGCGGACCCCGGAGGTTGCTCATACATCTAATCAGTGGCAATCAAAGGATAACTGGCGGGATAAAGAAGAAATCAGCAACCGTGTTTATAGGATGACTTGCAGCGTTTGGGAAGATACGAAATATGATCGGGAAACGAAACAGAGTGTGCCGGTTGCCTGGTATGTCACCTGGGATGTTTATGTAAATTCCCCTAAGAAGGGGTATGGAGAAAGAATTGCCGGGCAGAGTCAGAAACGCTATACAGATAAAAATGCTGCCATGAAGTATTTGGAGGGCCGGAAGAAAGCCTATTCCCATTTGTTCACAGAGATTTCCCCTCCGGTTCCAGATCAATACAAGCAGCATTTTACTGTACATGGCTCACTTTTGCCAGGATATACCGTGGAAGGACAGATGCCGGAAAAATCTGTAACTGCGCCTGGGCGTAATTCAGGTAAGCCAGAACGGGCTTCGGTTTTGGAAAAGCTCTCGGATGCAAAGAAGCAGGAAAAAGCAGCGCCGCCAAAGGCGCCTGATAAGAAAAAGGAGGATATTCATAGATGAAGGTTTTAATGGTTGAACCTGGGGAAATTCCCTATGAGGCAGACATCGAGCCGGGGCTTGAGTCTTTGCAGGCTGCGGTGGACGGTCCTATCCAGGCAGTTTATCCGTATGAGGACCCTGTGGCCCTGATCTGCAATGAGGAAGGGAAATTCCTGGGGCTGCCTTTGAACCGTGCGCTTCGGGATGATACCGGAGAGATTTACGACATCATTGCCGGTAATTTTATTATCACCGGGCTTGGGGAAGAAAGTTTTTCAGATCTTCCCCCTGACCTGCTGGAAAAATATAAGGAGCAATTTCTGGCGCCGGAATCGTTTGCGCGGATCGGCGGTAAGATCCTTGCCGTCAAGCAGCCGGTCCCCTCGCCGGAAGATAAAGAGAGCACACAGAAGCCGCCCCATAAATCCGGGCCGGAGCTTTAGGAAGGAGGCCAAAGATGCTGACAGCGACACGCGGCCCGTATGTGCTGGTGATCCAGCCGGACGATGACCCGCTCAATCCCCGTGAGGATGATAATTTCGGGAAAATGGTCTGCTTCCACCGGCGCTATCACCTGGGCGACCATCACAATTACATAGATAAAGATGACTTTCTCCGGGACCTGTACCTGAAAACAGTGGGTGACGATGAACGGGGCGCCCATCGTTATGAGCGGGCGCTGGACCTGATGAATTACAAGATCAAAGCCCCTTTTGGTTCTCCGGCCTATGAGCGTGAGGTGGATGAACGGCTGATGAAGGTGATCTCACAGAAATTCCTTATGCTGCCGCTGTATCTTTACGACCACAGCGGCATTACCATGAATACCACTGGCTTTTCCTGCCCCTGGGACAGCGGGCAGGTCGGATGGATCTACGCCTCCAAGGAAGATGCCCTCCGGGAGTTTGGCGGCAAGACCTTCACTTCCGCTACCCGGAAGAAGGCGGAGGACCGTATGCGCGGCGAGGTGGAATATTACGATTCCTACCTTCGCGGCGAGGCGTATGGTTTTGAACTGTATAAAGACGGCGAGCTGGAGGATAGCTGCTGGGGCTTTATCGGCAGTAACGAGGAAGCCTTAAAAGACATTGAGGATTACCTGCCTGACGAGTGCGGCGGCATGACCGGTGAGCTGGTGGAAAGGGATTCCCCCCGTTCCATGTTAAAAATGTTTCTCGACCATGCCCGTGTGCAGGTAGCGCAGGCGGCCAAAGACTTTGAAAAGGCTCCCCGGCAGCAAACCCTCCAAACGGAGGTCCGGTGATTTCTACTTATTATATATATCATGCGAAAGGAGGATGTGATTGCAGGAAGAACTTGAACGGAAATCCATATCCGTAACGGTCCAGGCCGCAAAACTGACGGGCCGTGTGATGCGAGCCGCTGTTGCCGCCGCCCTGCGGAAGATTGAAAAAGAGCGCACTACCCCAAAAGTCGGCCGGAACAGTATGCGCCGCCTTACGGCGCAGACGCCGGACGCCCATAAGATCGAGGTTGAGGACCGGATTCGCTCTTTTGAGCGGTACGCAAAGAAATATAAAGTCCGCTACCATGTGGAGAAAGACATCACCGTTTCCCCGCCTAAGTGGACCGTGTATTTTAAGGCAAGCCAGGCTGATGCGATTGAAACCGCCTTCAAGAAATATACGCAAAAGACGGTAAAACGCGAAAACAGGCCGTCCCTTCTCTCTCAGCTATCGAAATTCAAAGAGATTGCGAGAAAGCTGGCCCGCGACCCTGTAAAAAACAAGGAGCATGGAGGGCCGGAACGATGAAGATGACGGATATTCTGAAAAAGTATGTGCTTCCGAACCTTCCTTATCTTATATTCCTTTGGTTCTTTGCCAAGGTTGGCGAAGCGGTGCGGCTGGCCCCCGGTGTTGACGCTTCTACAAAGCTGCTGGGGCTGGCGGATGGCTTTACCCTGGCCTTTCAGACTTCTATGCCCGGCGCGGCGGTTGACTGGCTGGTTGGGCTGATCGGCGCTGCGCTGGTCCGTCTGGTGGTCTATGTGAAAGGGAAAAATGCCAAAAAGTACCGGAAGGATGTGGAATACGGGAGCGCCCGCTGGGGCACAAAGGCGGATATTGCCCCTTTTATGGACCCCAAGCCGGAAAATAACATCATTCTGACCCAGACGGAGGGGCTGATGATGTCCGGCAGGCCAAAAAATCCGGCTTTTGCCCGGAATAAAAATGTCCTTGTCGTTGGAGGAAGCGGCAGTGGTGGACTGACAGGCAATGCTTGAAATGCGCGAATGGGCGTTGCTTTCGCCGCCTCGACCAATACCGGCTGCAGGTCGAGGGTATCAGTGCGGAAGAAACCTGGGAGGGTGTCGCGCCCTAATCAGAGTGGAAGGCTTACCTGTAAAAAGGAAGCCACACGCAACGCATAGAGCCTGAACCTGTTTTGGCAGAATATAACGGCTCCACGAGTCCGCGCCGCCTGCCGGTCTTTGCTGGGCGAAAAGGTATGCTATGCCGGGCATGGACGCCATGCCGATGGAAATGGGCGAAAGCCCCGGAGGGATAGATAAAAAGCTATCCGGTAATCACGATCAGAAAACCCGCTTCTTCATCAAGCCGAACTTGATGCAGCTCCATTCCTCCTATGTAGTGACAGATCCGAAGGGTACTGTCCTGGTGGAGTGCGGAAAGCTACTGTCCCGCGGCGCTCCCAGGTTGGGCAAGGACGGCAAGCCCCTACGCAATAAGAAAGGCAAGATCGTTTATGAGCCGTATCAGATCAAGGTATTCAATACCATTAACTTTAAGAAAAGTATGCACTATAACCCTTTTGCGTATCTACATTCGGAGAAGGATATATTAAAACTGGTGACGGTTCTGATCGCCAATACGAAAGGGGAAGGCAAATCCGGGGACGATTTTTGGGTGAAGGCCGAGACGTTACTTTACACGGCTTTGATCGGCTACATCTATTATGAGGCTCCCAAGAATGAGCAGAACTTCTCCACTTTGGTAGAGATGATAAATGCCATGGAGGTCCGTGAGGATGATGAATCGTTCAAAAATGCGGTTGACCTTCTCTTTGACGCTTTGGAGCAGAAAGACCCGGACCACTTCGCCCTCAGGCAATACAAGAAGTATAAACTGGCGGCAGGCAAGACAGCGAAGTCGATTTTGATTAGCTGCGGAGCCAGGCTTGCGCCTTTTGATATTGCGGAAGTCCGGGAGATCACCATGTATGACGAGCTGGAGCTGGATTTGGTCGGGGACCGGAAAACAGCCCTGTTCTTTATCATTTCCGATACGGACGCCACATTCAACTTCCTGGTGAGCATGGCCTATACGCAGCTTTTCAACCTGCTTTGCGAAAGAGCGGATGATAAGTATGGAGGCCGGCTGCCGGTGCATGTGCGCTGCCTGATCGACGAGGCGGCTAACATTGGGCAGATTCCGAACCTCGAAAAACTCATGGCAACGATCAGGTCCAGAGAGATTTCGGCCTGCCTGGTGCTGCAGGCGCAGAGCCAGTTGAAAGCACTGTATAAGGATAACATGGACACCATTATCGGCAACTGTGATTCCAGCTTATTCCTGGGAGGAAAGGAGGAAACCACCCTGAAAAGCTGGAGCGCCTTGCTGGGGAAAGAAACGATTGATATGTATAACACCAGCGTCACGAAAGGGACGCAGGAATCCCACGGTCAGAATTTCCAAAAGCTGGGCAAAGATCTAATGTCCATGGATGAGCTTGCCGTGATGGATGGTGGGAAGTGTCTGCTGCAGGTGCGCGGCGTCCGGCCCTTCCTGTCCAAAAAATATGATATTACCCAGCACCCCAATTATAAGTACCTTTCGGATTTCAACCCGAAAAACACTTTCGATATAGAGAAATACCTGTCTACCCGCTTGCGGGTGAGGCCGGACGATCTGTTCCTCAACTATGAGATCAGCCCGTCCGAGCTTGCGGAAGAATCCGCAGACGATACCGAATAGGCCCGCCGATTTGTAAAATCCTTTTTCTTTTCGGCGGGCCTTGTTTTTTTATGCCCATTTCAAGGAGGTGCCTATTGATAAGGAGCCGTGATTCTCCTAAATTTACTCGCAATCCGCAGGATGTACGCCTGCGCTCGCCGCCCGCTGTTTGTTTTTTCTTCAAGCAGCGGGCGGCTTTTTTTGCGTTTCAGGCCAAAAATGGCCACAACACTATCATTTTTCATTTGATAAGGAGGTAATTACCCAATATGAGTTTTTTCACTTCTGCTATTGATACCCTGCAGATTTTGGTTGTTGCGCTGGGCGCTGGCCTGGGCGCTGGTCTTCTCCGTCTGCTTCTGCGCCCCCTCATAGTCCCCCTTGGCCCGCTTCACGTCGGCCTCGGTGGGGGCCTGCTGGGAGATGACAGCCAGGCGGGGGTGATGCACAGAGCCGCACACTGGACAGGGCATATCCGGCTCCAGTCCGGCGGCCAGAATGCCCGCCTGCTCGTCCAGAAAGGCCCGCTGCATCCCGTCGTACTGCCGCCCCAGCTGGTCAGATCGCCGGGCGGCGGCCAGATAGGCCTGCTGCAGGCGCTCCAGCTCCTGCCGTGCCCGGTCCAGCGCCTTCCCGTCCCGCACCAGCAGGAGCACCTGCTCCCGGCGCTGGTTCAGGCGCTGGCGCTGATTTTCCAGCCGCTCCCGATCTGCGTCGGCACCCTCCAGCCCCTTCCGCTCCCGGGTCATGTCCTCCAGCTGTGCGGCCAGGGCAGCCCTGCGCCGTTCCAGGCTCTGCTTGGCCGTTTGGGCCTGGGTCAGACTCTGTTTCTTCTCCTGCAGCGCTCTGCGCTTCTGCTCCAGGGCGTCGTAGTCGGTCTGCACGGCTTCCAGCCCAGCGATCTGGCGGGCGAGCTGCTCCTGTTCCGGTACGGTGGCCCTGGCCTGCTCCGCCGCCGCCGTCAGTTGGGCCAGAACGGCAGTGCGCCGCTGCTCCTCCCCGGTTTTTTCCGCCAAGGACTGCTGCGCCCGCCGGCGGGCCTGGGCCTGGGTCAGCCCGGCCACCACCTGCTCCATCTCCCGGTCGGTCCGGCTGCTTTGGCCGGTCAGCTCCTCCTGCCGGGCCGTGTCCCGGGTCAGCAGCTCCTCCAGCAGACGGCTCACCTCCGCCGTGGGCAGCTCCCCGCTCCGGGCCCGCTCTGCTTCCGCCGCCAGGGGGTCCTCTGGATCCCAGACAATGCTCTCCACAAACTGACGGATGCCTGCGGCCGTCTGATCCCGCCGGAGCTTCACCTGGGCGGTGCGCTCTTTCAGCTCCTCCTGCAGGGACACATACAGCCCCGTACCGAAGATGTCCCGGAAGATCTTCTGCCGCTGCTTGGTGTCCGCCTGGAGCAGCTGGCGGAAGCTGCCCTGGGA
The DNA here is from genome assembly GCA_900553255.1 of uncultured Oscillospiraceae bacterium. Taxonomy (GTDB): domain Bacteria; phylum Bacillota; class Clostridia; order Oscillospirales; family Acutalibacteraceae; genus UMGS1591. The sequence continues at coordinate 31,353 of USCI01000018.1, forward strand.
GATCATGGCCACCTGGGCAAACTGCTCCCGGGACACGCCGATGACCTCCCGGACGGCTCGGTCCACCTCTTTCCATTTTGTCACCACCCGCCCGTCCGGGTAGGTGAGCTGGGCATCCGCCGCCTGGCGGGTGGTCCCTGCGCCCCGGGTCTTTTTCCGCTGGTACTCCGGGCTGCGGCGGACGGTGTACTCCTTCCC
>USCI01000019.1 GCA_900553255.1 uncultured Oscillospiraceae bacterium
GCCTTTGGAATCTGCGGCCTTTTCGAAAAAGGCCGGCGAAAACGTTTTGTACACTATTTTTTGCGAAACGACTTTTTTGACAGCCTGAGAGCCGCCGTCATTTAGACGGCGGCTCGAAAACTTTAATAGGGAAGCAGAAATAAAGGCCAAAAATTTCTTTACCCTTTATTGCGAGTGCTAGGGGTTTACACAAATATTGCAAAACCCTGATTACGCTCTTAACAAAGGAGAAGGTATAATAGACACCGGAATTTCGTAGTGGGGAAATGGATATTGCCTCAAAAGCCAGAAAGGATGTCAAGGATGAACATGTTGGGAAAAAGGATTGCGGCAAGCGTCTTATCAGCCGCCGTTACATTTGGCTCTTTCAGTACCTTGGCGCAGCTGCCCGCCGCGGCCGCTGACGCCGGTGACGAAATCGCCCAAAAGGGCCTGTGGATTACAGAGCTCTATCAGAATGACGTCAACCGCAGCAAAAACAGCAACACAAGAGAGGAAAACGGCTATGACTCCATCACGCTGTTTGATTCCTCCTCCGATTTAATGGAGTACGTCGAGCTGACAAACACCAGTGATGACGACATCAACTTTAATCAGCAGTACAGGATTTACTACAATGATAAGGAGCTGAAGGTCACCGAATGCGATGGCTCTGAAACGGTCATGATCGCCGGCGGCGAGACGGTGGTCCTGTGGAACTGCTATGTTGACGGCGGCCCTACGGAAGAGCAGTTCCGCGAGTCCATGCAGGTCCCGGATGACGTCAGGGTGCTGACTATAAATGACTGCGGGAACTGGAACGCAACCGACACCACGATTCGGCTGGAAACCACGGATGGGAAGATCTGTTCCGCTTTCAGCGAGAAGGACCGTGAAAACACGGACGATGGATTTGCCGTGGAGCTGAAAATCCCAAACCGCGGATATTCTATGGATGTTTATAAGGCGTTCACCCGCCCGGCTCCTGGTGTGGTATACTCCGGCCAACTCAACGGACAGCGGCAGATGGAAACCCCCGAGGATTTGACGGCAAACGGCGTGTTTATCACCGAGGTCTTTGCCAACGACATTCCCAGAGATGACGTATACGGCATCGATGCCGAGCTGATGGAATATATCGAGCTGACAAACACCACAGACCGAGACATCAATCTGAACGATGAGTATGAACTGAAATATTTTGTAAAAGAAGGGTCGCGGCGGACGCTTCCGCTCTATCAGTGCGACAAGACCACACAGGAATGCATTCTGCCCGCAGGCGGCACGGCGGTTATCTGGTGTTACACCTGGGATTTTAAAACCCCTGTGGAGGGGAACCCCAACGTCCCGGATGAAGCCGCATTCCGGGAAGCGCAGCATATCCCGGATGAGGTGCCGGTGTTTTTGTTCAGCAATCAAAACGGCCTGAACAGCACCAACAGAGGATTTGAGCTGTATCAGAAAAACGGCGACGGTTCCCTGACGCTGGCTTCCTATTACAATTATAACGGTGTCACAGACCTGAAACAGAACAAGTCCGCTCAGCTCGCCGTGAATCCGGAAGGGCCGGAGATGCTGGTATATCAGTATCTTGCTGCACCTTCCGCCGGCGTTGTGGAAGAAGGACAGTACACCTTTGTGGAGGATGACGGCTCCTCGGTTTCCCTGACCCTTCAGGAAGACACCCTGCCCGAGTCGATCGACGAGGGGGAATACCTGAGTGTCACCTTCGATGTTCAGGACGGCGGAAAGCTGCCCAGAACCGGGATTTCCCTTCATTATCAGTTTGACAACGACGGCGTCTGGCACAGCACGCTTGAAACCGTGCAGCGTGTAAAGCACCTTTTCCTGGCCCGTATTCCGGAAAACGAGCTGTTTGGTCATGACACCGTAAAATTTTATGTGTGCGCATCCAATCGGTACCGGAACACACTGACCGACATCTACACGGTAAAAATCAATCGCCTGAACGCGGTGGATGGGATCCGTACCAATATGGCACAGGGCGATAACATCAAGGGCGTCTTTACGGTTACTGCGAACGACGGCGGAACAAACGAAAATACGAAAATCTATCTTGACGGGCAGGAGATGGCAGTCACGCCGATGTTTGAAAACGGTGCATACCTCTCCTTTGAGCTGGCGAACCGCAATAACTACTTCCGTAATGCGCTGCTTTCTTCTGACGGGGAAAAAATCGCCGACCTGGTCGGCTGGATGACCATTGACTTGAATGGAAAAATTGAGCGGATTGACAATCGTTATTTTACCTATGACGCGGACAGCGGAGTCTATAAGACAACACTGCGCTTTTACTCCGGGACACAGGGCGTTACGGTTGACGATTATCTGGCGCCGGACGCGGACCGGGACAACTTTACCATTAAGAACATCAAAATGGTGCTTTCAAACGGAAACGAGTATCTACCCACATTGATCGGCCCGGATGATGAGTCCTCCAACGACCAGACAAATCTCAGCACGGATGCCGGTGCAAGCCATAATATCGGGCCGGCAGATGATAGAAGCCTTTATATGGATGTTTCTTTTGAAATCCCCGCCAACGAGGTCGACGCTGTGGGATATCAAATGGATACAACAACCATGACAGAAGGAACACATACGCTAAGGGTAACAGACGGGACAAACGAAAAGGAAATCGAATTTGTCGTTGACAACACCGCCCCCACAGTGGATGCCGGAGTGGATGAAAATGAGCTGTTAAGCGGACAAATCACGATTGATCCGCAGATCCAGGATGAAAACGAGGTAGAAACCATCGTTTGCCTGCTGGATGGAGAGGCCGTCACGCTTCCTTATGAGACCACCGCGGCGGCGATCGGCGCGGGGGAGCACAAACTGGAGATCATTGCCATTGACGCAGCCGGAAACGAGGCCCAAAAGCTGATGCACTTTTCGGTTGAGGATGTTTCGATGAGCGTGGAATCGGCCGGGACGGAAAGCGTTAACGAAAGCAGCGCATCCCTAACCGTCAGCCTGGGCGGACAAGCCGCCGGGGCGCAGGTGGACTTTTATCAGGCGCAAATGCTGGAAACTACAGACATCGAGGTGAAAACAGAGGGCGGACTGCTCCCCTATATTCAGTACACCGTCCATACGGGAGAAGTCAAGGATACCGATCGGATTTATGCCGCATGGAAAGGCACAGCCTCTAACAGCGATGGGACGCACGCTGTCAATATGTTCGTGCTGAATGTGGACACAAACGACTGGGACAAGGTGGCGTCCGCCAATGCAGAGGGCGTGATTGAAAATGCGTCCTTTGCGGCGGCCGGGCATGTTAAGGATGCAAAAGCAACCATTATTATCCAGTGCACGGCGGACGGCGCCATGCCGCAGCTGGACGGCGCCGCGTCGGACAATGCCGTTGTGGATACCAGCTGGGACGGCAACAGCCGGCCGGAAAACTATGACTTCTGCTTTGCATGGATTACGGATACCCAATTCTATTCCGAAACCTATCCGCAGCATTTCAACAGTATGAACCAGTGGATTGTGGACCATGCCGAAGAGTGGAAAATCAAATATGTGATGCACACTGGCGATATCGTAGACGAGTATGACCTCACCTATGAATGGGAAAACGCCGACAAGGCCATGCAGATTTTTGACGACGCAGGCATGCCCTACGGCGTGTTGGGCGGGAACCACGATGTCGCCGGCGGAAACGAAATCTATGACAATTACACCAAGTATTTCGGAGAGGACCGGTTCTCCAATCAGCCGACATACGGCGGCTCCTACGAGAACAACAAGGGGCACTATGACCTGATCAGCCAGGACGGCCAGGATTTCATTATGCTGTATATGAGCTGGGACATCTATCAGGACGAGATTGACTGGATGAACGAGGTTCTGCAGCAGTACAGCGACAGAAAGGCCATCATTCTGCTGCATCGCTATACCAATGTGGTTATGACGGATGAAACGACGTATCTTGACTATATCGGCTCCCTGCTTCAGGAGAATGTGGTGGCCAAAAACCCGAATGTCATAGCGGTGCTCAACGGCCATTATCACGGTTCTTCTTATGAAACAGTCAAGTTTGACGATGACGGAGACGGCGTGAAGGAAAGGACCGTATATCAAATCTGCACCGACTGGCAGGAAGGACCGGAAGGCGGAGCCAGGTATATTAAATTCCTCTATTTTGACCTGGACGGCAACAGAATCTACACAACCTCGTATTCTCCTTATCTGGAAGATTACAATTACTATGATGAACCCGCGGTGGTACTTAACGAAGACGGCAAAAAGGCAACCGGCTATGACGCCATGATCCTGGATGTGAACTTCGGCGCCTCCAACCAGACCCTGACCGCCTCCGAATTTACCGCGGCCATTAAAACAGACGAAAAAATCGCTTCTGTAAAGGCGGACGAAAACGGAAACGCAACTGCTGCATGGACCGGTCTGGAAGAGGGCACGCAGTATGCCTGGTACTTTGAGGCGGACAATGGACAGTCTGGGCAGCTGGAATCTCAGGTGTACGATTTTATAACCTATGGTCCTGCGGATTACAGCAGGGTCGACGAGATGATTGAAAAAGCAAACGGACTGAATCAGGAATATTATGTCGACTTCTCCGGTGTACAGGCTGCCATTGACGCGGTCGTACGGGACAAAAACAGTTCTGAGCAGGAGCAGGTTGACGCCATGGCAAAGGCAATTGAGGACGCCATCAACGCGCTGGAATACAAGGATGCCGACTACAGCGCAGTGGATAAGGCTATCGCGGAGGCAAACGCTCTGGATGAAACGCTCTATGTTGATTTCAGCGCGGTGGAAAATGCGATCAAGGCGGTAGAACGCGGCAAAAATATCACAGAGCAGGCACAGGTTGATGCCATGGCTAAGGCGATCGAAGACGCCATTGATGCGCTAGTCAAAAAAGCGCCCGGGGCATCTGAGTCCCCTGAGACAGGAGTCGGGCAGGAAGGACTTGGCGTCGCAGCCCTTGCCGCGGCAGCTTCGGCGGCAGCGGTCATGGCTCTGATTCGCAAACAGCGGTGTGGCCGTTGACCTCAAAACAGTCCTTAAAGCTGAGAAAATCAGGTGGTTAATTGAACAGAGGTCGGAACTTGAAACTCAGAAATGAGACAATCCAAATTCCGGCCTCTGTTTCTATGCTGCAATCTCTGGGACTAAGCCGTTTTTAAAGGGCGTGTTCTTCACAAAACAAGATCTTCGGGTGCTCGATAGGATCACGGTATCACCTTGCACCATCCTTGATTTGAAAAATATTCCGCCCCCTTATACAATTCAGTTGATGAAGGGCCTGTTACCATCGTTTGTGATAGTTCAAATCTCCTCCGAATTTTTTATGGCGATCTTTTTTGTATCACCCTTACAGACCTGCGGTCGGCAATTCGTGATGAGTTGTCGGCCGCTTTTCGTCGTGTAGCTCGACCTTGAGCGGGATCTTTTTTGTATCCCCCTTACAGAAACGCCTGTCCCGCAAGGGATGGGCGTTTTCGTGCATTCATGCGGGTTTACAAGGTCAAAGCAAATTGTCAAGAGGGCTGAACTCCGGGAACCTGACTACCGTTTTCCGATGTGTAGAGTGGACATACTTATTATGAGGTCGGCGTCCCCCCCCTTTTTTCTTGTTTGTACTCCTGCTGGGGAGGCTTCCATTGATGTTCGGCATCCTTTTGCCTGTATTGACTGAAGTCGGCATGGCGGTTCTGCTGGAACAAATTGATAGAAATATAGAAATAAGGATTTGTAAACGTTATGCTTCTGCTACGGTAATGTTGGGGATTGCGGACAGTGAAAGTATTTGATAAAACAGGGGTGGGCACAATTTTGTGTCCACCCCTGTTTTATCATGGGATTTGCAGCCCTGCTATTATTTCAGATTATCGATCGCGTCTGCAAAAGAAAGATTTTTTGCGAAATAAACCGCTTTTTCCGACTTGTTTGGCTGGATCATCTTTTTGACCTGAATATCACAGTCAAAAAAAGCATCACGGGTTAAATAGCCCAGTATGAAGGCACGCTTTTGCGCTTCATCGGTGTAAAGGCGGATAAAAAGGTCGCATTGATACCGTTTTTCGTTCGCAATGACCGCGTCCAGCAGCGCTTTTCCGGACAAACCGGCGAAAGATTGCTCACGTTCCCGGACAAACTGGCAGTAATCCTGCAGATTACTAATCTCGCCGCTGCGGCAGTAATGCGGATAGGTCAAAAAATCCTCCCGTAAAATGACTTCAATCAGCCGGATGATATCCTGCGAGCAGGCGTATGTCTGAAAGTCAGCCCGCTGTTTGCGCTTTTGATCGATTTTCGTGGATTTTATCTCAACCGTCCGGCAGCCCAGCTGACGAATGGTTTCGCGTGCCTCGGGGGAGATTGAACCGTGGGAAGAAAGCTGTACTTCCCCAAGCACCAGATGGATGCACCCCTGCAAATCGGAACCGCTGTCATACAGCATGCCGTCAAACGGCGCATGCTTTTTACCGGCGTCGTTCCGGAAGGCATCATAAGACAGATACTGCAGATGCCGTACTTTTTTCAGATAGGTTTCCGCAACCTTTTCGGCCAGCTTGCCCTGAAAAGTATTGCGGCTGATCTCGGCTTTTCCGCGATCAGACTGCCAGGTGTTTTTGGTGTGCCGGGCGATGGTATTAACGCGAAGGGCAAAGTCCTCCGCTTCCAATATCGCGATTACCACCTTCCGGAGTGCCTGAGGTTCCTTTAACCGGAAAAAATTCACGGAAATCCCTCCCATCTAACAGCATCAGCATACCATGAGCGGGAAGAAACCGCAATATCTGCCGTAGTTTTATCGTATGCTTATATCCGATTGGGCGGGGGCATCCAGCAGGCGTCCGGTAAAGTCAAAGCGGGAGCCGTGACAGGGACAATCCCAAGTCTTTTCATCGGGATTCCAGGCCAGCTGGCAGCCAAGATGAGGACACCGGGTGTCAACAACATAAATAGTAGAGTCATCCGCTTTGTATATACCAACCTTTTTTTCGTCAAATTCCACTATGCCTCCGTGACCAACAGGCAGGGAATCCAGCGTTTCCTTCGGAAGGGATAGGTTTTCCCGCGTGAGGCCCTTCACTGCCTGGATTCCTTCCCGCGCAATAGCCGGAATATCGCTGGCAGCAAACCGTGAAGGAGAGAAAACCTCCGCGAAGGGGTTCGGCTTCTCCAGAATGGTATCCCGTAGGATTGTGGCAGCCGCCATAGCAGTGGTCATGCCCCATTTTTGAAAGCCGGTGGCCACATACCACTGTGGGCGGCTCGAGGCAAAGCGGCCGATATACGGCACACCGTCTGCGGTAATGACATCCTGCGCTGACCAGCGGGCGGCTTCGTGCGCTTGCGGAAACCATTCCGCTGCTTTCCGGCGCAGGTCGTCGTATCGGCCGCCGGCACTGTTTTCTCCGGTACGGTGGCTGCCGCCGCCGAGCAGCAGATAAGGACCATAATGCCGAAAAGAATAGCCTCCGGCGCCCTCGTCGATCAGCATACCATCGAAAAACGGGGCATTTTCCAATGCGAGGACGTAAGACCGCTCCTGATGCATACGGGTAAAATACAGTCCTGGGAAATTGATAAAAGGATAATGACAGGCGAAAACGATGTGATCCGCCGATACTGCAGCGTCCGCTGTGCTCAGTTGGTTTTCCTCCACAGAGAGGACGCGGGTGTTTTCGAAAATGGTCAATTCACGCGCAAGCACCTGCAGAAACTGCAGGGGGTTAAACTGTGCCTGACGGGCGAACTTGACTGCGCCTGCGGTTGGAAAGGGCAACGGAACATTCTCCGTAAAGCTGGACGGAAGCCCCAGCAGCCGGGCAGCCTCGGCTTCGTCCCGCATCAGCGCGGCGTTGCTCCGGGAATAGAGATAGGCGTCCTGCTCCTCGAAGGCGCAGGAAATGCGTTTATCCCGGATGATCCGGCGGTAATCCTCGATGGCAGCAGCGTTGGCCTGCGCATACTGCCAGGCCTTGTCTTCGCCGTGTTTTTCGATCAGCGGGCGGTAGATATAGCCGTGCTGCGCGGTGATTTTGGCGGTGGTGTTCTGCGTCTGGCCGCCGGCGATGCGATTCGCCTCGAGCACCACCACACGCAGGCCGGCTTCCTGGAGAAACCAGGCGGTGAGAAGGCCGGTGATGCCGGCGCCGATGACGGCGACATCGGCGCTTTCGTCCTGTGTCAGCCGCTCCCGCGGCTCAAATACACGGTTTTTTGCCCAGAGAGATTCCATATAAACACCTCATTATCCCGCGATTTCGGGCTTACTGTGCCCGGAATACCGGTACGGTATACGCCAAAAGAACGGTACAATCGCGAAAAAATGTGCGCAGGGGATGACAGCCTCCCCAATATGTGATATACTGTATTATAATTCCGGGCCGACGTTCGACATTTTTTCTCAGGCCCTGTTCCGCATCCGGCCGGCCGGTGGAAACCGGATGCGCTGTTCCTTTCGGGATTATCCTCCGCCGGAGAAACGATGGGACCGATGAACGGATTTTATGTGCCGACCAAGATTTTTTCGGGTGAGGCTGCTTTTGAAAATTTGAAGCAGTACCCGATCCACCGGATGTGCATCATCTGCGACCCCTTTATCGAGAAATCCGGGATGATTAAAAAGCTGTTGCGGGTGCTCGAGGAGATGGGGGCGGAATACCGCATTTTTTCGGATATCACGCCGGATCCGAACACCGACCTGGTGGTACAGGGACTGATCCGCATCCTCGACCACAAGCCGGACGCGGTGCTGGCAATGGGAGGCGGTTCGGCGATCGATGCCGCGAAGGCCATCAGCTACATGTACCAGAAGGTGACCGGTGCGCCGAAACCGCTGTGTATCGTGGTGCCCACCACCAGCGGTACCGGCAGCGAGGCGACCAGCTTTGCGGTAATCACCGATTCGGCCACCCACATCAAATACCCGCTGGTGGACGACAAGCTGCTGCCCAACATTGCGATCCTCGATCCTTCGCTCGTGCGCAGCGTGCCGCCCAAGGTGACGGCCGATACGGGCATGGATGTCCTCACCCATGCGATCGAGGCCTATGTCTCCACCGACGCGAACGATTTCTCCGACGCGCTTGCCGAAAAAGCGGTGCGGCTTACGGTGGAGCATCTGCCGTGGGTGTACAAGCACGGCGACGACATGAACGCCCGGGAGCATATGCACAACGCCTCTTCGATGGCCGGCGTTGCGTTCAACCATGCGGGGCTCGGCATCAACCATTCCATTGCGCACATTGTGGGCGGGCGCTTCGGCATCCCGCACGGGCATGCCAATGCCATTGTGCTGCCGTACGTGATCGAGTTCAACTCCTATCTGGCCGACCGCAACCACGCGGCGGACAGCCAGGCGGCGATGAAATACAGCCAGCTCGGCGTGCTCATCGGCGGCGGCTCCTATTCGGGCCCGCAGGCGATCCGCCATCTGATCATCACGGTTGAACGGATGCTCGCGGAGTTTGAGATCCCCGGTTCCCTGAAAAAGGCCGGTGTGGATCAGCAGGCGTTTATGGAAAGCGTGGAGGAACTGGCGGAAATTGCGCTCAAGGACAAGTGCACCGCGACCAACCCGCGCGCGGTGAGCAAAAAACAGATGGTCAGCCTGATGAAACGGATTTATAACGGGCGCTGACAGGCATCCCCGGACAGGGAGGATTCTCTGTGCGGGGATGTTCACGTTTCCCGGAAAACCAAGGGGGATGGGCAATGACTTCAAGGGAACAGGTGCTGCAGGTACTGGAGAACCGGGCGGGAGAAACCGTATCCGGCGAAGAGCTGGCGGCGGTGCTGGGCATTTCCCGCACTGCGGTATGGAAAGCCATCGGCAGGCTGCGGGAAGAAGGCCATCACATCGAGGCGGGTACCAACCGCGGCTACCGCCTGATCCCCGACCGTGACATCCTGTCCCCGCAGGGGATCGCCGCCTGCCTGGAGGAACCGGAGGCGGCCCGGAATGTCCGGGTATACCCGGAATTGGATTCGACCAACCTGCAGGCCAAGCGTCTGGCGCTGGAAGGGGCATCGGACGGGACGGCGGTGCTGGCCGAATGCCAGACGGCGGGCCGCGGCCGGCGCGGCCGCAGTTTTTATTCCCCGCCGGGCAGCGGGCTGTATCTCAGCCTTTTGCTGCGCCCGGAGCACCTGGACGCCGGCAGCGCGGTGCTGGTCACCACCGCCGTGTCGGTGGCGGTATGCCGCGCGGTGGAGCAGGTGACCGGGCAGCATCTGCAGATCAAATGGGTCAATGACCTGTATCGTGAGGGGAAAAAGGTCTGCGGCATCCTGACCGAGGCGGTTACCGGCATCGAAAGTGGGGAGTTGGAGAGCGTGGTGGTCGGCATCGGCATCAATGTGGAGGCGCGGGAGTTCCCTGAAGAGCTGCGGCAGGTCGCCGGCGCGCTGTATGAACGCCGGCCGCCGTCCTTCACCCGCAACCGTCTTGCTGCGGCGATAATCCGGCAGCTGCGAGAGCTGGATGCGATGATTGCGGACCGCTCCTTTCTTCCGGAATACCGGGAACGCTCGATGGTGCTGGGGAAGCCGGTGCTGGTGTACGGCGGCGGTGAACCGGAGGAAGCGGTGGCCGAGGAGATCGACGGGCAGGGAGCCCTGCTTGTACGGCGCCCGGACGGCAGCCTGCGGCGGCTGTCCACCGGTGAGATCACCATCCGCCTTCAGCAGCAAAAAGGGAATTGACATATCGGGAAACGGTCGTTATAATGTGTTTAACAGTGGTTATAAAACTTAAAATGCCGATCGGGAAAGGAATGTGGACGCAATGACCTTTCTGGCACTCAATTACAAAATTCCGGCGAACCCTTCACGGTACCGTGTGGCGGCGTGGAAGTCGCTTAAGGAATTAGGGGCGGTGTATCTGCAGGACGGGGTCGCCGCTGTGCCGCAGCGGGACGGCATGGAAGCTTCGCTGCGGGAGTTGCGGGAGCGGATCCTGAGCTGCGGCGGACAGGCCGCGCTGCTGCAGGTCACCTTCTGTGACGAGGCGGACGAACAGGCGCTGCTGCAGGCGTTTGCCGACGCGCGCAGCGAGGAATATGCCGAGCTGCGGGACGATGTGCAGCGGCTGAAGGTACAGCTCGACTGGGAACGCAGCCGCGGGGACGGTGCCGATGTGGAACGCTGTGCGCTGGAGCTGCGCCGCCTCAAGCGCCGGCTGGAAGCGGTGACGGAACGGGATTTCTGGCAGGCAGCCGGCCGTTTGGAAGCGGAGCAGGCGGTGCAGGCGCTGCTTGACGAGCTGCCCGGCGCGCTGGATACGGTCAGGCGCCCGGGGCGCCCGGTGGGCAAGGCGGCCCCCAGAACACCGGCGCGCCCGGCGGCAAAAGCACCGGCCGGGACGAAGCCGAAAGCCAAGCCCGCCGCAAAGCCGAAGGCCGATGTGCCGCAGACGGCACCCGTTCAGCCGGAGGAGCCGCGGGAGGAGGAGAGCCGGGATATGCCGGTGTTCCTGTTCTGAAGCGGCAAACTTATTTTGCAGGACGAAGGATTCGGCCTTGCATTTTTCCGGAATTTGGATTACAATACCTTATACAAGAACGCGGCAGGGCGGCCGGTTTCTTTGGGAACCGCCGCCCTGCTGCGGTATATCGGCACAGGAGGGTTCATCTGCGGTGAAAACAAATCTGATCACCCATATTATGGACAGGATGCCGGGCTTCTCCAAGGGGCAGAAACGGATTGCCGGGTATATCCTGGAGCATTACGATACGGCGGCCTTCATGACAGCGCTGCATTTGGGCGAGACGGTGGGCGTCAGCGAGTCGACGGTGGTGCGGTTTGCGGCGGAGCTTGGTTTCGAGGGGTATCCCCAGCTGCAGAAGGCAATGCAGGAGATGATCCGCAGCAAGCTGACCAGCGTGCAGCGGGTGGATGTCTCCCGCACGCGCATGACCGATGAACAGGTGCTCGACAGCGTGATGGCCTACGATATGGCCAACATACGCCAAACCCTCGAGGAGATGCCCCGCGAGGTGTTTTACGCGGCGGTGGATACGCTGGTAAAGGCCCGGCGGGTGTACATCTTCGGGGCCGGCAGCTGCCGCGCACTGGCGACGTTTGCGGCGTATTACCTCAAGCTGCTTTTGCCGGAAACCTGTCTGCTGAGCACCTCCAGCGAGTCGGAAATCCTCGAGGAAATGATCCATATCGACGACCGTGATGCGATTATTGGGCTGAGTTTTCCGCGGTATTCCAGCAAGGCGGTCAAGACCATGCATTTTGCCCATTCCCGGGGCGCCAAGACGGTGGTTATTACCGACGGCCAGTTGTCCCCGATTGCGGATTACGCCAACTACCTGCTGCTCGCACACAGCGATATGGCGACCATCGTCGATTCCCTGGTGGCCCCGCTGAGCGTAATCAATGCGCTGCTGGTGGCCATCTCCCTCAAGCGGCAGGAGCAAAACCGCGCGGTGCTTGAGGAATTGGAAACCCTTTGGGAACAATACCGGGTGTACCAGCCGTTTGGCGGCGAACCGGCGCAGGAAAAGCCTGACGAGGAAAAGGCTTAAGGGGGAAGGATATGCCGAACACCACGGATAACGGTGCGCAGGTGCTGGTGATCGGCGGCGGGGCTGCCGGACTGCTTGCCGCCGGCAGCGCGGCGCGGCGCGGCTTTGCGGTGACGGTGATCGAGCGGAATCCCCGCATGGCCCGCAAGGTGATGATTACCGGGAAAGGGCGCTGCAACGTCACCAACAACTGCAGCGTGCAGGAGTTTATTGCGCACGTCCCCTCAAACGGGCGCTTTTTATACAGCGCCCTGTCCGCGTTCGGCCCACAGGATACGATGAACCTGCTGGAGGAGCTGGGGGTGCCGCTGAAAACCGAGCGGGGCAACCGGGTATTTCCCTGTTCGGACAAGGCGGTGGACATTGTCGATGCACTGGTAAAATACGCCCGTACCGGCGGCGTCCGCTTTCTGCAGGGACGCGCGACCGGGCTGCGGATCGAGGACGGCGTCTGTACCGGCGTACGGCTGGAGGACGGCCGCGTACTGCCGGCATATGCGGCGGTGGTCTGCACCGGCGGGCTGTCCTACCCGCTGACCGGTTCGACCGGCGACGGGTATGCGCTGGCACGGCAGGCGGGGCACACGGTTACGCCGCTGCGGCCTTCTCTGGTGCCGCTTGAATCGCCGGACGGTTTCTGTGCCGAAATGCAGGGGCTGTCGCTGCGCAATGTCGCCGCCAAGGTGATCGACAGCGAAAGCGGCCGGGTGATTTATGAGGATTTTGGTGAGATGCTGTTCACCCATTTTGGTGTGTCCGGACCGCTGGTGCTCAGCGCGAGCGCGCATATGCGGCAGATGGAGCCGGGGCGGTACCGGCTGGTGCTGGACCTGAAGCCGGCGCTGACGCCTGAGCAGCTGGATGCGCGGCTGCTGCGGGAGCTGGGGGACAGCCCCAACAGCCAGGCCGGCAGTATCCTCGGGACGCTGCTGCCGCGCAAAATGATCCCGGTGGCAGCCAGGCTGGCCGGTATCCCGACTGAACAGAGGGCACATGACATCACCCGCGGGCAGCGCATGGCTCTTGCGGGGCTGCTCAAGGCGTTTCCGGTTGCTGTCTCCGGCTTCCGGCCGGTGGAGGAGGCGATTGTGACCTCCGGCGGTGTGGCGGTGCGGGAAATCGACGCCAAAACCATGCAGTCGAAAAAGGTCAGCGGCCTGTACTTTGCCGGTGAGGTGCTGGATGTGGACGCCTATACCGGCGGGTTCAACCTGCAGATCGCGTTTTCCACCGGCAGGGCGGCCGGTCTGCATATTTAACAAACGAAAGGGACGGCTTACGTATGAATCAGACAACCATGACGGTGGCCATCGACGGGCCGGCGGGCGCCGGCAAGAGCACCATTGCACGGGCACTGGCGCAGGCACTGCATTTTGTCTATGTGGATACCGGTGCGCTGTACCGCGCGGTAGGCTATTACATGCTCGCAAACGGTGTGCCGCTCAAAGAGGCGGCACAGGTGGAGGCCCGTCTGCCGGAGATCACCCTTGAGCTCAAATATGTCGACGGCGGACAGCGGGTGATCCTGAACGGGGAGGATGTCAGCGGGAAGATCCGTACCCCGGAGGTGTCGATGGCGGCTTCTGTCGTATCGGCACAGCCGCCGGTGCGCCGCTTTTTGTTCGACCTGCAGAGGGATACCGCCAAAAAGGCCGATGTGATCATGGATGGGCGGGATATCGGCACCGTCGTGCTGCCGGATGCCCGGCTGAAAATTTTCCTGACCGCCTCCCCGGAGGCGCGCGCAAAACGGCGATATGCCGAGCTGTGCGAAAAGGGGGAGAAGGTGACCTACGACGAGGTGCTCGCCGACATGGTCAAGCGGGATTACGACGACACGCATCGCGCGGCGGCGCCGCTGAAGGCGGCCGATGATGCGGTGCTGGTGGATACGACTGCACTGTCGCTCGAGGAATCGATCGAGACCCTTCGCCGTCTGGTGGAGGAAAGGCTGTGATTCCGTCATCTCAATCCGAAAGGTTGGTTCCGTTATGAAGTTTGGACGCTTCCTGCTGTGGCTTTTTCATCCGCTGTACTGGTTCCTGTTCCCGTTCAGGGCCTACGGAAAGGAAAACATCCCCGCCGAGACCCCGGATGACCGCACGATCCTGTGCTGCAACCACATTTCCGAAATGGATCCGGTGTATCTCGAAATGTGCCAGAAGCGACACGTGTTTTTTATGGCCAAGGCGGAGCTGTTTCGCGGAAGGTTTTCCCGCTGGTTCTTAGGCAGGCTGTTCGGTGCCTTTCCGGTCGAACGCGGCAAGGGCGATACCGGGGCGCTTGAGAAAGCGGAGGAAATCGTCAGGAGCGGCCGCCTGCTGGGGATTTTTCCCGAGGGTACACGCTCGCGCGACGGCCAGCTCGGCCGCGCCAAATCCGGTGCGGCGCTGATCGCCGCGCGCACCGGCGCCAACATCCTGCCGGTTTGCATTGTGGCCAAGGATCAGAAGGTACGCCTGTTCCACCGGGCAAAGGTGATCTTCGGCAAGCCGATGACCCCGCAGGAGCTGCATCTGGAGGATCCCGAGCATCCGGACCTGCGCTTCGCTTCCCGCGCGCTGATGCAGCGCATCGGGGAAATGATTGAGCAGGCAAAGGCACAATAAAATCCGCGGAAATGGGGAATACCATTGACACAGATCCATCTGGCAAAATCCGCCGGGTTCTGCTTCGGCGTCAGCCGGGCAGTTGACCGGGTCAATGCCCTGCTCGATGCCGGCCGCCGGGTGTGCACCCTCGGCCCGATCATTCACAATCCGCAGGTGGTTGAAAAGCTTGCGGCACGCGGCGTGACGATTGTTGACGAGCCCGAGCAGACGCCGCCGGGTGCGGTGCTGGTGATCCGCTCCCACGGCGTGCCGCAGGAGATTATGGACCGGGCACAGGCATGCGGCGTGGAGATCTGCGATGCCACCTGCCCGTTTGTGGGAAAAATTCACCGCATCGTCCGTGAACAGTCGGCGGCCGGGGCGGCAGTAATCATTATCGGCAATGCGGCGCATCCGGAGGTGGAGGGCATACGCGGACACTGCACCGGCCGTGTGTTTGTTTTCAGCGATCCCGAATCGTTGGAAAAATGGTGCAAAACTGAGGAAATTTCGCCGCAAACCCCCGTCGCGATGGTTTCTCAGACGACTTTTCCGCTAAAGACGTGGGAAAAGTGCGCGGAAATTGCGAAAAAACACTATACAAATCTCTTTGTTTTTGCTACAATATGTAATGCGACTGCCGAAAGACAGAAAGAGGCGGTCGCACTGTCGCAGGTGTGCGATAGGATGGTGATTGTCGGCGGAAGACAAAGCTCGAACACCGCCAAGCTCAGGGAGGTATGCGCACAGAACTGTGCGACCATCCTGATCGAAACGGCGGACGAGCTGTCTGAGGAACTGCTGTCGGGCGCGCATTCCATCGGCGTGACAGCCGGTGCTTCGACCCCTGCCGATATTATAAAGGAGGTACTGTCAACCATGTCCGAAATTGTCAACAACAGCGAAATCCAGGAGAACGAAGCCGTAACCGCCACGGTACCGGCGGAAGAGGCTCCCGCCGCCGAGGCTGCGCCTGCGGTGGAGGAAGTTCCCGCCGCGCCGGAAAAATCCTTCGATGAAATGACTTTTGAGGAGGCGCTCGAGGCTTCCCTCAAGAGTTTGAGTACAGACGAGAAAGTGACCGGCATCGTGGTGGGCATCGCGCCCAACGAGGTGCAGGTTGAGGTCGTCGGCCGCAAGCAGGCCGGCTATATCCCGGCGGACGAGCTCTCCGCGGATCCGAACGTCGTGCCGTCCGATGTGGTCAAGATCGGCGACAAGCTGGAGCTGCTCATCATGCGCACCAACGATCAGGAGGGCACCATCATGCTCTCCAAGAAGCGCGTCGATGCGATGAAGGGCTGGGAGGCCGTTGTCGCGGCAGAAGCGAGCGGCGAGATTCTCGACGGCGTTGTGACCGATGTTATCAAGGGCGGCCTGCTCGCGGTTACCAATGGCGTGCGGGTGTTCATCCCGGCGTCCCAGGCGAGCGCTGTGCGCATGGAGGATCTGAGCCCGCTGCTGCACCAGCCGGTCCGCTTCAAGATCATCGAGGTCAATCAGGGCCGCCGCCGTGCGGTGGGTTCCATCCGCATGGTCGCCCGCGAGGAGCGCAAGGAGAAGGAAGCCGCGTTCTGGGAGAAGGCGGAGGTTGGCCAGACCTATACCGGTGTGGTCAAGTCGATGACCTCTTACGGCGCGTTTGTGGATCTCGGCGGCGTGGACGGCATGATCCATATCTCCGAGCTGTCCTGGAAGCGCATCAAGCATCCGTCGGATGTGCTGAATATCGGCGATACGGTGGAAGTATATATCCGTGATCTCGATCACGAGAAAAAGAAGATTTCGCTTGGCTATCGCAAGGCGGAGGATAATCCGTGGGAAATCTTCAAGGCCAAATATCCGATCGGCAGTGTTGTCGAAGCCGAGATTGTCGGTATGACCGCGTTTGGTGCATTTGCGCAGATTATCCCGGGGGTGGACGGTCTGATCCACATTTCCCAGATCGCTGATCACCGCATTGACAAGCCGCAGGATGTCCTGAAGATCGGCCAGAAGGTCAATGTGAAGATCACCAATGTCGATTACGATGCCAAGCGCATCAGCCTGTCGATCCGTGCGCTGCTTGAGGAAGCGCAAGCGGCCGGAGCGGCGGCACCGGCAGAAGCCGTCGCCGCTGAAGAGCTGACTACGGCGGAGGAAGCTGCCGCTGAAGAGCCGGCTGCGGCGGAGGAAGCCGCCGAGGGCGACGCCGAATAACGGATCAATGCAGAAAGCCCATGCCGGTAAGGCATGGGCTTTTTCTATGGCATCGGCGGATTTTTTTATAACAGCGGCCGGTTTTGCCAAGAATACTGTCAAAAATCGGAATCGTCGTCGGCCGGAAGGGGGATATGGTTTTCCTTTGTCCAGACGCGATGGAAGATCGGGGCAAATTCCGCACTGTCCCGCATCGAAATGTAATCGTTATCCGCCACGATGATATGGTCGAGCAGCTGAACATCCACCACGCTCAGCTGCCGGCCGAGTGCAAGCGTGGTATTGATGTCCTCCCGGGAGGGCAGTGCATGGCCGTAAGGGTGGTTATGTGCCACGATGACCGCTGCAGCGTCCCAGCGCAGCGCCTGCTGGAGCGCCAGCCGGATGCTGATGTCCACGGTGTTGATGCTGCCCTCGAAAATGATCGAGCAGTTGAGCAGCCGGCATTTCCCGTCAAAGCACATCAGCATAACCGTTTCCTTGGTGCGTCCGAGAAAACGGGGGAGCAGGAAGCGGCCGACCTTATCGGTGGAATCCAGCAGACAGCCCACTTCATCCCGGTCGGCGATATATTCCGCCGACAGCTGCCGGCAGAACAGGATCAGTGTGGCCGCCTGCGCGGTCATGCCCGGTACCTTGATCAGGTCCTCATATTCCGCCTCCATTACGCGGGAAAGGCTGCCGAACGTGTTGATCAGACGATGAGCCAGCTCGTTGGTATCACGTCGGGGAATCCCGTAAAAGAGAAGCATTTCCAGAATCTGATGACTTTCAAATCCGCGCAGGCCTTCTGTAAGAAAGCGCTGACGGACACGGGCACGATGGCCGTCATGGATCCCTTTTGCAGTAGACATTTGATTTCCTTCCCTTCATCGGATTGATGTTTTTCAGGTGGTTATGCGGCCGTATGGGAAAATGGCCGGCTGCCGTTCGGTGTACACAGCCGTTTTACGACGGGCGTTTTTTCCATAAGGCATGCTGTTCCGGCGTGAAACGATCAGGAACGGATACGAGGAAACGTGCGGGGGCGTATTCGGCACCATATTCCCGGGATAACCTGGATGCTTTATTTCGTGATGAAAAATGTCGAAAAAAGTCGTATTTTCAGACGGAAAAGGTGCGAAAAGCCGCGTTTAGAGAATTAACGGTTGTTTTCCTTATGTTT
Source organism: uncultured Oscillospiraceae bacterium (assembly GCA_900553255.1). Classification (GTDB taxonomy): domain Bacteria; phylum Bacillota; class Clostridia; order Oscillospirales; family Acutalibacteraceae; genus UMGS1591. The sequence continues at coordinate 18,480 of USCI01000019.1, forward strand.
CCTTAATTATAGCAGACTCGAAATCGTTTGAAAAGAGTACGCGGATATGATAGTATGTAGAAAATACTGGAAATAAACTGGAGAAAGGGCACAGCGATGAGGAAAACGGTAACGATACAGCCGAATGATGCAGGCCAGCGGCTGGATAAGTTTTTGACGAAAACCTTCACGCGGCTGCCGGTATCCGAAATGTACAAACGGATCCGGCAGAAGGATATCAAAGTTAACGGAAAGCGCGCGCAGATCGATTACCGCCTGCAGACAGGGGATGTGGTAACGGTATACGTTGTACAGGAGGAATTTCTGGACGAGGCGCCGCCGGCATACGATTTTTTGACCGCGTCCAAACAGCTGGATATTGTTTATGAGGACGAAAACCTGATGCTGCTCAACAAAAAGGCGGGGCTGCTGGTGCATCCGGACGACAAGGAATTTCGGGATACGCTGATCGCCCGGGTGCAACGCTATTTATACGAAAAGGGTGAGTATGACCCCCGGCAGGAAAACAGCTTTGCGCCTGCGCTGGTCAACCGCATCGACCGCAACACCTGTGGGATCGTCATCGCGGCAAAAAACGCCGCCGCCCTGCGGATTCTCAACGACAAGCTCAAAAAGAGGGAAATCCAAAAGTTCTATTTATGTATTGTCCACGGCGTGCCGGCCAAAAAGGAAGCTACGCTCGAGGGGTTTCTGGAAAAAAACGAGAAACAAAACCGGGTGTATGTATCGGATCACGCCGCGGCGGGCACGCGCAGCATTGCCACGCGCTACCGCGTGCTGGAAGAAAAAAACGGGCTGGCGCTGCTGGAAATCGAGCTGCTGACCGGGCGTACTCATCAGATCCGCGCCCACCTGGCTTCTATCGGTCATCCGCTGCTCGGGGACGGCAAGTACGGCACCAACGCACTCAACCGCGGCACCGGCTTCAGCCGGCAGGCGTTGTGCTCCTACAAGCTCCGCTTTGCCTTTACCACGCCGGCGGGTGAGCTGGAATACCTCAACGGGCGCGCTTTTTCGATAGACGACATCTGGTTTCTGCCCGAATTCCGGGCGGGAAAGATCCGCACCGGAGGCTGAGCGGCAGTAGATAAAGGGTGCCGGAATGCCGCAGCTTTAGGCAAAAGGCCGGGGCAGGAACGGAGGACGCGGGCGCCGCTCCGGCGGCTGTTGATTCCGGGCGTGGTGCGCCGTTTGTGCTTGTTCACAGGGATGGCCCTACTATGGAACCGATGCGGGGCACGGGCTGATGGCGGCGGACGCCGCTTCGGCGGTAGCCGCCGGGTCCGGATGCGGTACGGCATTCTGCTGCGCCGCGTCTTCCCAGAAAGCGGCGAGGCGCCGACCGATGTCCTGCGGGGTGCGCACGGCGGTATAGCCGTGCCAATGCTCCGGGAGCAGGGCGCGGCATCCGGAGGAACCGAAGCGCTCATCGATGAGCACCACCACCCCGCGGTCGTCTTCGCTGCGGATCACCCGGCCGGCCGCCTGCAGAACCCGGTTCATGCCGGGATAGCGGTAGGCAAAGGCAAAGCCGTTGCCGCTGCGATGTTCGTAATAGCTTTGCAGCAGGTCGCGTTCGGTGCTGATGCCCGGCAGGCCGGTGCCGACCACGATCGCACCGATCAGCCGGTTGCCGCGCAGGTCAATCCCCTCGGCGTACAGCCCGCCGAGAACACAGAAGCCGATGAGCGTATGCGGGTTATCGTCCCGGAACTGCGCGAGAAACGCCTCGCGTTCGGCCTCCTCCATCCCCGCGGTCTGGCACACGGTGTGCATCTGCGGGTACAGCTCCCGAAATTCATCATACACCGTCTCCAGATAAGCATAGGAGGAAAAATACACCATATAATTGCCGTGCCTGGCTGCAGCGGTATAATAGATACAGTCGGCCACGTCCACGAGCGTGTCCTCACGGTCCTGATAGACGGTGCGGATCCGGTCGGCCATAAGAACACAGAGATGCTCCCGCTTATACGGCGACGGGAGCGTCTTTTTTTGTGCGTCCGCCCCACCGCCGAGCACGTCGATGTAATAGCTCATCGGCGAGAGGGTGGCGGAAAAAAATACCGCCGCCTTAACCTTCGACAGAGTTCCCTGCAGCCGGGCGGAGGGGTCCAGGCAAAGCTGCTGAACGGTGACCTCGCCGCCGTCGGTTTCAATCAGTGTGACATAGCGTCCGTCGTATGCTTCTGCGGTGCGCTGCCAGCGCAGAAGGTCGAAATAAACGGTCAACAGGTTGTCCGGTGCAGGAGACGGCTGCCGGGCAAGCCATTCCTCCAGCGCATCGTTGAGCTTGCCAACCAGCTGGTTAAAGTTGGCCATCGGCGCTTTGGCAGCCAGGTGATTCGCCGGCAGGCATTTCTGCCGCAGCTGCTGCAACCCGCGAATGAGCTTGTTCATCAGCCGGGCGGCATCGCCCGCAGGGGTGAGCAGGGCGGCCGCTTCCCGCAGCGGGGTGCAGGAGAGTACGGCGGAAAAGTTCTGCCGTGCCCGGTCAACCAGGTTATGCGCTTCATCCACCAGCAGCAGATAGTCGCCGCCGTCGTCGAAAAACCGGTGCAGGCAGGCTTGCGGATGAAAGGCGTGATTATAATCGCCGATGATCCCGTCGCACCACATCGAGGCATCGAGCTGCAGTTCGAACGGACAGACGGTATGCCGTTCGGCACAGGCGGTCACGGCGGTGCGGTTTATGGCATCGGTGCTTTGCAGCAGCTCCTCGAGCGCGCGGTTGACCCGGCTGTAGTGGCCGCTGGCGTACGGGCAGCTTTCCGGACGGCAGTCGCGTCGGGGAAGAAAGCAGATTTTATCCTTGGCGGTCAGGGTAATGGTTTTAAGAACCGCGCCGTTCTGCCGCAGCCGGTCGACGGCACGCCCGGCGCCGCTGCGGGTATTCGCTTTGGCGGTCAGATAAAAGAATTTTTCGATATGCCCGGCGGCCAGTGCGGCGACAGCGGGATAAACGGCGGAAATGGTCTTGCCGATCCCGGTCGGCGCCTGGCAAAACAGACGTCGGCCGTTTTGGGCAGCATCCGCGACAGCATCCATCATCTCCTGCTGGCCGGGCCGCCTTTCGGCAAACGGAAAGGCCAGTTCCTTAAGCGAGGCGTCCCGCTTTTTTCGCTGGACTGCAGCCATGACCGCCCAGCGGCTGAACTGTTCGAGCAGATGCAGATAAAACGCTTCCAGCTCGGCGAGGGTAAAGCGGTGAAAATACTGCCGCTGCTCCTCGGTCACCATCTGAAAATAGGTCAGCCGCACAGTGATCGTTTTCTGTGCACGCTTAACGGCGGTGATATAGGCGTAGCACATGGCCTGCGCCCAGTGCAGCCGCGCGTCATCGCACAGAAAGCCGTCAAGTCCGGCGTCCGGGTAATCCTCGGCAAAGCCGTCCAGCGGCGCCGCCGTGGTTTTGATCTCGTCCACCGTGACGCTGCCGTCCTCTTCCTCCAGAATGCCGTCGGCGCGCCCTTCCACCGTTATGGTTACGCCGCCGACCTCGCGGGTCAGGGTCAGAAACACCTCGGGACGGTAATGCTTTCCGCCTTCCTTCTGCAGCCGGCGGTGCAGTGCGCTGCCTTGGGCCATACGGTCCCGGGCGCCGGCGGAGCCGCTGTCGATATCGCCGCCGCGCAGCAGAAATTCCACCAGCTGCCGCACCGACACGGTGACACGCTCCGGCATCGCGCTTTCCCTCCCAAACAAAAAATCCGAACAGATGTTCATTCTTTAGAATAGCACATCTGTTCGGATTGCGCAAGAGGGATTTATTTTTGGGGGTGGGTAAAACTGCGGTAAATCCGGAGAGGACGGAGGCTTGAACCTAATCAAAATGGCGGGTGAAAAGGGTATCCTCGGTGAGCAGCTGCTCGACCGTGTCAAAGCCAAGCCGCTGCAGCAGCTCGAGAACGTGAGGATTATCCAGCGGCGTCGCATAAGCCGCCCGGTCGCCGTAATGGTCCACGTGCTCGGCGCCCTCTTCACGCCCGATCAACGCACGCGGGCCGCCTACGCAGCCGCCTACGCAGCCCATTCCTTCGAGAAAGTTGCAGTCGATTTCGCCGTTTTTGAGCCGGTCCAGCAGGGCGCGGCAGGCGGGGACACCCGATGCGGCGGTGCTTTTCAGCGGGATTTCCCGGTCCGGGGAAAGGCGGGAGACGGTTGCCCTGACCGCTTCGCTTACACCGCCGGCCCGTGCGTAAATGCGCCCGCCGCGGGAAGAATGCTCACGGTCATCCGGAGGAAAGTCCTCCGGACGCACGCCGGCAAGGCGGAAAATATCCTGCGTCTCCTGGAAGGTGAGCACGTAGTCCACCGCATCGGCGATGTCGGGCTCCCGCGCCTCCGCTTTTTTGGCCAGGCACGGCCCGATAAACACCACCTTAGCGCCCGGCGCCAGCCGTTTGACCACCCGGCCGCAGGCGATCATGGGGGAGACGGCACCGGGGATATGCGGGGTCAGCTGGGCGTACACCTTGCGGATCATGGCGATCCACATCGGGCAGCAGCAGCTGGTGAGCAGAAAATCCTTATCGGTATGGATGGTGGCGTCGAACTCCAGCGCCTCCTTCAGGGTCAGGATATCGGCGAACAGGGCGACCTCCACCATGCCGGCGAAGCCGAGCGCTTTAAAAGCGGCACGCAGCTGGCCCGGCGTAATATCCTCGGCAAACTGGCCGATAAAGGCCGGGGCAACAATGGCGTAAACCGGCGCATCGCCGTCCCGCACCGCGCGCAGCACCGGTACGGTATCCCGGCTGACGGTGAAATGGCCGCCCTCACAGCGTTCGATGCATTCCGTACAGCCCACGCAGCGGTCGGCGTTCACCGCGACATTACCGTCGTCATCGATCTCCATGGCGCCGAACGGGCATTTGGCCGCGCAGCCGGCTTTATCGCTGGAACAGTCGCAGTCGCCGGTGCGCCACACCGGGGCGTATTTCTCCGGATGCAACAGGCAGGCCAGCGCCTGGCGGTCGAAATGCAGCGTTTTGGTACGGATTTGTTCATCCGATTCGCCCGCCAGCGTGGATTTCGCAACCTGTTCGTATAGATCTTCAAATGTGGGCATGATGATCCCTTCCTTTTTTGTGTTTCAGTTTTAGGGTGCCAAAATCAGGGGAAAGTATGCGGGATATACCTGCCGCCGCGTCCGTGTATAAAGAAGCAAATGAAAAATTTTGTGCTAAAATTAGTTTATCCCCAATGAAAGAGCGGGTTGCGACACTTTATATGCGAAAGGAGGGAAAAGGCTGTGGACAAAATAGCGGACTATGCGGAACGGGTCTATGCCTTTGCCGTCGGGCATACCTTTTCGCAGGACGAGGCCGATGAGCTTTCGCAGGAGATCCTGTTTACCGCGGTGCGCGAATGGCCAAAGCTTCGGGATGAAACGCGGTTTGAGCCCTGGCTTTGGGGAATTGCCGGAAACGTCGCCAAAGCTTACCGGCGTAAACGCGGAAAGCAGCGGGCGATGTTTTCCTTCGATTCGCTGGAAAATGTGCCTGGTCCGGCAGACGAAACCGCTGAAGCCGAAAACCGGGAACAGTACAGCATATTGCGTGAAAAAATTGCCATGCTGTCCGCCGCTTATCGCGATATCCTGATCCTTTACTACTACGATGGGCTGTCCACAAAGCAGATTGCCCGAAAACTGGGGATTCCCGAGGGAACGGTTACCTGGCGGCTGGCGGAGGCGCGCAGCCGGTTGAAAAAGGAGTGTGAGAATATGACAGAGACTGCATTGCGGCCGGTTGCCATGACCATTCGGATCAGCGGCGACGGCGATTACAACGGTACAACCATACCTTTTCCATACGTCTACATCAATGATGCCCTTTCGCAGAATATCCTGTATTATTGCTATGACAGACCGAAAACGGCGGAAGAACTGGCGCATCTGTGCGGTGTTCCGGCGTTTTATATCGAGGAACGCCTGGCGAATCTGGTCAGCCGTGAAGCGGTTTCCGCCCTGCCCAAAGGGCGATATCGGACGGAATTTTTGATTTATTCCGATAAGACAGATGAGTACATGGAGAAAAACAGACGGCTGTTTGAGCCGGTGACGGCAGGTTTTATTGCTGCTTTGAACGGCCTTGCGGAGGAAACGGCAAAGCTAGGCCACTATACGGCGGGAAAGCCGGCGGACGAGTTGCTGTATCTGTACGGCATGCTGGCGCTCGAGCATCTCAGCGACAGGTATAATCCGGTTGCATTCACCGGTTATCCTGTCCGTTATGACGGCGGACGATGGAGCTATCACGCTCATCTGCTCGGCGACAGAAAACATCCCGCGCGGGGGCTTGGCCGGGAGTGCTCGATGAATTTGGGCAGCCGTGGCCATTATAGTCATATAGCCTATCATTTTGGCGGCTTTACATACCGCGGTATGATGTACGACAACGAGATCAATATTTGTGAGGATATTTTAACCGGAAAGGAAATCACCGACAAGGCATCTGCCGCCGCTGCGATCGAAAAAGGATATGTGGAAAGAAAAGAAGATGGAGAACTGGTAGTTACTACACCGGCATTTACCCTCGGACAAAAGAAAGCCTTTAATTCACTGGTCGATTCGTGGATGACTTCCGCGGTGGCCCTTTATGCCAAGGCGGTTGACACCTATGCGGCCGGCTACAAAAAACAGTTTCCGGCTCATCTGGAGAGGGAAGCCGGCGGGGCCTGTCACTACCTGTTCCTGTCACTGTATGCGACCCTCGTGTGCGATACAGCCAGGGAAAAAGGGTTACTCAAGCCACCGCCTGAAAACAGCTTTTGCGACGTCCTGCTTCAATTCAAGTAAAGTGTGCCCGGGTCAGTGCATGCTGACCCGGGCAATTCGTTTTATTTCGTGTCTTCTCGTTCGCGGCGCAGGCGGAGGGAGTCGAGATAGTCCTGCAGGATAATGGTTGCGGCGACGGTGTCCACCACCGCCTTGCGCTTTTTGCCGCGGGTATCGGTCATATTGAGATAGCCGATGGCCGACGCGGTGGTCAGCCGTTCATCCCACAGGGTTACCGGAAGCCCGGTCGTTTCGCCAAGTTCTTTGGCAAACGCCTCCGCCCGCTGCGCGCTTTCACCGCGGGTGCCGTCCATATTGCGCGGATGGCCGACGACGACGGCTTCCGCCTTTTGCTCCGCTGCTGCCGCGGCAACCTTCTGCAGCAGCGCGTCCATATGCCGTTCGGCGATGGTGCCCACCGGTGTGGCGATTTTGCCGCCGGGGTCGGATACGGCAAGTCCGGTGCGCGCAAGGCCGAGGTCAACGGCTAAGATCCGCATAGCGCTTTTCCTTTCTTATTCAAACGGATTTTCGGTTTCCGCACGCCACCAGGACTGCTTCTCAAAGGTGGATACCTCTTTCTCCAGGTGGCTGTTATCGTTTTCGTAAACCAGCCGGACAGCCGGACCGTCAAATTCCAGGCAGGAAACGGCCGTATTGTCGCACCAGGCGATGGCATTGAGCTGCTCAACCGGCAGGCCGTGAGCCCAGCACAGGGCATTGCGGATGGCACAGCCGTGCGAGGTGACCGCTACCGTCTGCCCATCGTGGGCGGCAGCGATGGCGGTGAGCGCTTCGGCCATACGGGCATACAAGTCGGGCATCGCTTCGCCGCCCTGCGGGTGAAAACGCCATGGCTCCTGCAGCCAGCGGCGGCTGTCCTCGGGATACAACTGAGGCAGTTCGGCCCAGGGGAGGCCTTCCCATACACCGCCGTTGATCTCCTTTAGCCGGTCGTCAGTGACGATCGGCAGGCCATGATAGCGGTTGACCGCCTGTGCCGTCTTATAGGCGCGCAGCAGCGGGCTGGAGTATACTGCGGCGAGCGGAACATCCCGGAAACGTTCCGCGAGCCGGTCGAGCTGCTTTTGGCCATTCGGACTGATGTCCCGGTCGATGCTGCCCTGGAAAACCCGGGCAGTATTGCCTTCCGCCTCACAGTGGCGGACCAGATAAAGCGTTGTCATGATGAAGCCCATCCCTTTGTCGCATTTTCTCCGATTATAGCACAAAAACGCACCGGCGGGAAGAGGGGAGACTATGCGGCTGCAGCGGACGGGGCACAGGGGGCTTGTTGTGGCTGCCGCAGCCGATGGTGTTCGATGAGAATCGGCATACGGCAGTTTTTTCTATCGGGCTGCTTTTTGTGTTTCCGGCGACAAGGTTCGCATATTGACTTGCAAAATTATCCTTTTTCCCAAAAAGAGACGGGAGGCGCGGGCCACCCGTCTCTTTCGGTTCTGCGTTTACTCGATCATTTGTCGGAATTCGGCTTCGTCAATAATGCGCACGCCGAGCTGCTGTGCCTTAGTGAGCTTGCTGCCGGCATCCTCCCCGGCGAGGACGATGCTGGTCTTTTTCGACACGCTGCCGGCGGTCTTGCCGCCGAATTTTTCGATGATGGCGGAGGCCTCGTCCCGCTTGAGGGTGGGCAGTGTACCGGTGAGCACGAAGGTCATACCGGCGAAGCGCGCATCCGCCCGTTCGGTCTTACAGGTCATATTGACCCCGGCGGCAGCGAGCTGTTCGATAAAATGCCGGCTCTGCGGCATGGCGAAGAACTGCGCCGCCGTTTCCGCCATGATTCCGCCGAAGCCGTCGATGGCGGCCATATCCTCGGCCGAAGCGGCGAGGATCGCGTCCATCGTGCCGAAGCGCTCGGCGAGCAGCTTGGCGGCCTTTTGGCCGATATGCCGGATGCCCAGGGCGAAAATCACGCGGTAAAGGTCGGCATCCTTGGCTTTTTCGATTGCGGCGAGCAGGTTATCCGCCGATTTATCGCCCATGCGGTCAAGCGCGGCGACCTGATCGCGGTCGAGACGGAACAGGTCGTAGGCGTTCTGGACGAGATTTTCCTTTACCAGCTGTTCGAGTACCGCCGGGCCGAGCCCTTCGATATCCATCGCATCCCGGCTGGCGAAATGGATCAGGTGCCGCAGGCGCTGGGCGGGGCATTCGGGGTTGTTGCAGCGCAGGGCGGCTTCGTCCTCCTCGCGTACCACCTCGGAGCCGCAGGACGGACAGGTATGCGGCATGGCGAAGGGGAGCGCCCCCTCCTTATGCCGGGTTACCCGCACCACCTCCGGAATGATGTCGCCGGCCTTGCGAAGCACCACGGTGTCGCCGACGGCGAGCGCCTTTTCGCGGATGAAATCCTCGTTGTGCAGGGTGGCGCGGCTGACGGTGGTGCCGGCCAGGGTTACCGGCTCAAACACGCCGGTGGGGGTGAGCACGCCGGTACGGCCGACGTTGATTTCCACATCCAGCAGGGTGGTTTCCTTTTCCTCCGGCGGGTATTTATAGGCTACCGCCCATTTGGGGAATTTCGACGTGCTGCCGAGCAGCTCACGCTGCGCAAAATTGTCGACCTTGACCACCGCGCCGTCGATATCGAACGGCAGGGTGGTGCGCACGCTGCCGATGCGCTCAATTTCGCCGAGCACCTCCCCGATGGAGGCGGTGGTCACATGAAAAGGGATAATGGAAAAACCCAGTTCCTTCATCAGGGCGAGCGAGCCGTCATGTGAATCCACGGTTTCACCCTCGATGAGCTGGAGGTTGAACACAAAAATCGACAGGTGTCGTCCGCGGGTGACGGCGGGATCCTTCTGCCGCAGCGAGCCGGCAGCGGCGTTGCGCGGGTTCTTGAAAGGCTTTTCGCCGTTCTCCTCCTGCGCCTGCACCAGCTTCGCAAACTGTTCCCGCGGCATATACACCTCGCCGCGCACGATAATATGCGGTACCGGACGGGTGAGCTTTTGGGGAATGTCCCGGATCGTCCGCAGGTTCGCGGTCACATCCTCGCCAACCTGCCCGTCGCCGCGGGTCGCCCCGCGCACAAATTCGCCGTTTACGTATTCAAGCGCCACCGACAGGCCGTCGATTTTGGGTTCCACCACATAGATCGCGTCTTCCGCCGTGCTCTTTACCCGTTCGTCAAATTCCTTCACTTCATCGATCGAGAACACATCCTGCAGGCTCGCGAGCGGTACAGCGTGTTCCACAGGGGTGAACAGGCTGGAGATTTCCCCATGCACGCGCTGCGTATACGAATCCGGGGTAATCAGCTCGGGATACTGCCCTTCAAGCTCCCGCAGTTCGCGCGTCAGCCGGTCAAATTCATCGTCCTCGATTTCCGGTTCATCCTGGTCATAATAGCGGCGGGAGTGGTAATCGATCGTCTCCCGCAGCTCCTGTACGCGCCGACGCGCCTGTTCCAAGTCCATGCCGTTCAACCCGCTTTCTGCTGACATCTTCTCTCAGTATACCAGATTTTCTCCGGAAACGCTACTGCTGTGTATCGGCGTAATCGAATATTTTTCCGATTGTTTCCCGGTCATCCCCTGTGACGTTGGTGAAGGATTCCGGCACCTTACCCACGAGCACCGTCTCCGCAATGAGAAACTGGGACTCGACATCAACGGTTTCGTCGCTTCCGGGTACTGCCGAAAACAGTTCAAGCTGCACCGTCATGCTGATCTGATGGTTGGTCTGGTTGATGCCGGCGCTGGTGAACTGGCTTTCCATGCCGGTTTCCACCGAACCGGCGACGCTGATGCGCACCGGGATGCGCGGGCCGCGCCCGAGCAGCAGGTTACCGCCGAGCAGGTCGCCCAGCGGTACGCTCACCTGATGGTACCGCGCGCTTTTGAGTTCTTCGAGCACCGCATTGGTGACCTCCGCCTTGAGCCGGTTGATTTTTAGTATATCCGATTCGATGGCAATAATGTTGTCGCTGCTGTCCGTCTGTATCTGGATGAGGTCGGAATACCGTATTTCGCTGCTGTCGATCACCTTCGCGACGGCCGTATTGATCGCCTCGGTCATTGCGGAGCGGGCCGCATTGGCCGCGTACATGTGCAGAAGCGGCGCGATCCGCGCATTGACCAGCGCGGCGAGAATACACAGCACGCCGACGAACGCTGCCAGACGAAGGCGCCGCCGTATCCGCTTTTTCTCCGCCTGGCTGTAATAACGCCGGCGGAAACCGGAAAACCGCGGACGAAGTCGCGCTCGCATATCCATTCCCCCTTTGCTTTCTTTCCAGTCTACGCACAGGGACGGGCAGCGGTGCCGGTTTTTCAATAAACACCCAAAAATTGACATTCTTTTTTCTTTTTGCTTAACGGTATTTTTTGCTTGACGCTTGCAGGGCGGAAGGGTATACTGAAACCAAAATCTATACGGGGGAGTGTGCAGAAATGGCATTTTCGATGAACATACCGCAGGTGCGTATGGGCCTGATTGCGGTCAGTCGGGACTGTTTTGTGATTTCGCTGTCGCAGCGGCGGCGGGCGGCGGTGGCCGAGGCCTGCCGCGCACGCGGGATCGACATCTACGAGGCGCAAACCACGGTGGAAAACGAAGGGGACATGCTGCGCGCGGTGGACGAGGTCAAGGCCGCGGGCTGCAACGCGCTGGCGGTATTTCTCGGCAATTTCGGGCCGGAAACGCCGGAGACGCTGATTGCACAGAAGTTCGACGGGCCGGTGATGTATGCGGCTGCGGCGGAGGAAACCGGTGACGATCTGATTAACGGCCGCGGGGATGCTTACTGCGGCATGCTCAACTGCTCCTACAACCTCGGTCTGCGCCGGCTGAGCGCCCACATCCCGGAATATCCGGTCGGCACGGCCGACGAGGTGGCCGCCATGATCGAAGAATTCGTGCCGGCGGCGCGGGCGCTCATCGGTCTGGCCGGACTGAAAATCATCACCTTCGGTCCGCGGCCGCAGGACTTTTTTGCCTGCAACGCGCCGATCAAACCGCTGTACGATCTCGGGGTGGAGATTCAGGAAAATTCCGAGCTGGATCTGCTGGTTGCCTACAAGGCGCACGCCGGGGATGCCCGCATCCCGGCGGTGGTGGCGGATATGGCCGGAGAGTTGGGCGAGGGAAATCAGTACCCGGATCTGCTCGAGCGTATGGCGCAGTTTGAGCTGACCCTGCTCGACTGGGCGGACGCCAACCGCGGCGCACGGCCGTTTGTCGCCTTCGCGGACAAATGCTGGCCGGCCTTCCCGGAGGCGTTCGGCTTTGAGCCGTGCTACGTCAACAGCCGACTGGCCGCGCGTGGCATCCCGGTCGCCTGCGAGGTGGACATTTACGGCGCACTGAGCGAGTACATCGGCACCTGCGTGACCGGCGGTGCGGTTACCCTGCTGGATATCAACAATTCGGTGCCGCGCGACATGTATGAGCAGGAGATTGCCGGGAAATTCCCGTATGCCCTCACCGACACCTTTATGGGCTTCCACTGCGGCAACACCCCGCAGTGCCGCCTGTGCGAAGGCTGCGGGATTAAATATCAGCTGATTCAGAACCGCCTGCTTGAGCAGGGCGGTACGCCGGATTTCACCCGTGGTACGCTCGAGGGGGATATTGCGCCCGGCAGCATCACCTTCTTCCGCCTGCAGAGCGCGGCGGATGCGAGCCTGCACGCCTATATCGCGCAGGGCGAGGTGCTGCCGGTCGCGACCCGCTCGTTCGGCGGCATCGGTGTGTTCGCTATCCCGGAGATGGGACGCTTCTACCGCCATGTGCTCATCGGCAAGCGCTACCCGCATCACGGCGCGGTGGCCTTCGGCCATGCCGGACGCGTGCTGCACGACGTATTCCGGTATCTCGGTGTGGAGGATATCGCCTACAACCAGCCGAAATCCCTGCCGTATCCGGGGGAAAACCCGTTTAAGTAACCCTAAAAAGAGAAGCGCCGGCAGAGCTCTGCCGGCGCTTTCAGCGTGTCGAAAAACTGGTTGGCAGATAGCAAGATGCACAAATGCGGCGTGA
>USCI01000020.1 GCA_900553255.1 uncultured Oscillospiraceae bacterium
GCTCCGCCCCTTGACCCCGCCGCCTTTTCGAAAAAGGCGGGCGAAAACTTTTTGTACACTATTTTTTGCGAAATGACTTTTTTGACAGCCTGGCGCCGCCGTGCATCGCACGGCGGCGTTTTTGGCGTTCTGCGGGCGGACGGCGTCCTTCTTCCGGCAGGTGTCCCGGCGAAAAGGCAAAAGGAAATTCTTCTTTTTAGCATATCGCGTGGACAGGGCGAATATAGTTGTGTTAGAAACGTCAAGAGCATAAAGGAGCGGTGTATATGGAAGGCCAGAACATTTACGACGTCATTTCCCGCAGGACGAACGGGGACATCTATATCGGCGTTGTCGGTCCGGTGCGCACAGGCAAATCCACCTTTATCAAGCGCTTTATGGATACGCTGGTGATCCCGAACATCGACAGCGAGTACCGCCGGGAGCGGGCGACCGACGAGCTGCCGCAGTCCTCCGCGGGACGGACGATCATGACGACCGAGCCGAAATTCATTCCGGAGCAGGCGGTCAGCATCACGGTGGACGGCACGGCCAACCTGAACGTCCGGCTGATCGACTGTGTCGGCTACATTGTGCCCAGCGCGCTCGGTTACATCGAAAACAACGCCCCCCGCATGGTCAAAACGCCGTGGTTTGAGGAGGAGATCCCCTTCAACATGGCGGCGGAGCTGGGCACCCAGAAGGTCATCACCGAGCACTCCACCATCGGGCTGGTGGTCACCACCGACGGCAGCATCACCGAGATCCCCCGCGAGGAATACGCCGAGGCGGAGGAGCGGGTGATAAACGAGCTTAAGGCAATCCATAAGCCGTTTGTGGTGCTGCTCAACTCGCTCAACCCGACCTCGTCGGGCGTGCTGCAGCTGAGCGCGGAGCTGGAGAAAAAATACGGCGTGCCGGTCTGCCCGGTGAACTGCCTCGACATGACCGAGGCGGAGATCCGCCGCATCCTCGAAAAGGTGCTGTTTGAATTTCCGGTGCGGGAGATCGGCATCGAGCTGCCGCGCTGGCTGACCTCGCTCGACAAGACCCATCCGATCCGCAAGGCCATCTTTGACAGCATCCGCGATGCGGCGGCCTCGCTCAGCCGCATCAGCCAGATCCCGTCGATGGTGGAGGAAATCGCGGCGTGCGAGCACCTCGACAACGCCAAAATGGTCGGGGTTGAGCTCGGCCGGGGCAGCGCCGAAATCGCGGTGAGCATCAAGCCCGGCCTGTTCTACCAGATCCTCGGCGAGGCGACCGGGCTGCCGGTGGCGGACGAATCCGAGCTGATGGCGACGATGACCGAGCTTGCCGAGATGAAAAAGCGCTATATGAAGATCAAGGACGCGCTCGACGAGGTCGAGGCGACCGGCTACGGCATTGTGATGCCGGAGCTCGAGGAGATGAGCATGGAGGAGCCGGAGATCATCAAGCAGAGCGGGCGCTACGGCATCCGCCTGCGCGCGGAAGCGCCCTCCATCCACATGCTCAAGGCCAACATCACCACGGAGGTGTCCCCGATCGTCGGTTCCGAGAAGCAGTCGGAGGAGCTGGTCAGCTACCTGCTGCGCGATTTCGAGGACGACCCCGAAAAGATCTGGGAATCCAACATCTTCGGCACCTCGCTGTATGGGCTGGTCAACGAAGGGCTGCACAACAAGCTGTACCGTATGCCGGCCGACGCCCGCATGAAGCTCAAGGAAACGGTGGAGCGCATCATCAACGAGGGCTGCAGCGGCCTGATCTGCATCATCGTTTAAGCGGACGCCCGTTCCGGGAGACTGGAAAAAACGCGGTTTTGAGCCCGGCGGAGCGGCTGCGGGGAAATGCACCCGCGGCGGCTTCGCCGCGGCATACTGCGATTGTCGGCAAGAAAGGAAGGAGACCGCAATGCCGGAAGAAAGACCTCACAGAACCCCCTCCCGAAGCGGCCGGGAACGGCGCAAGGGTACGGCCGGCGGTATGCAGCTGCTGGCGGTGCAGAGCGTTGCCTGCGTCGTGGTGGTGCTGATTGCGCTGCTGATGCGGCTGATCGGCGGCGGCGCCTTTGACCAGCTGCGCCAAAACTTCAATCAGGCGATGATGGACAACAGCGTGATCAATACGCTGGCGGCCTGGTTTGGGCCGCTTACCGGCGGCGGGGACACGTCCTCCCCTGAGAGCGGCGGAGGGGACGCTTCGGAGCCCTCTTCGGATGTCCCCTCGCAGGGGGATGCCTCCATACCGAGCGGCGCGGTTTCGGTGAGCGATTCCTCCCTGGGAACGGGCGGGCAGGATCTCCCGGTTACCGAGAAAAAAGCCTTTTACGCGCCGGAGGGGGCGACCTTCGCGGAGCTGAAAATCAATCTTCCGGCGGCGCTCCCGCTGGATGCCGGCACGGTCACCTCCTATTTCGGCTATCGGGAGAATCCGACAAAGAGCGGCGAGAGCTTTCATCAGGGGCTGGATATCGGCGCGCCCGAGGGCAGCCCGATTTCGGCGATGTATTACGGCCGGGTCAGCGAGACCGGCGAAAGTGCCAGCTACGGCAATTATGTGAAGCTGGATCACGGCAACGGCATCGAGGTGCTGTATGCGCACTGCTCCGAGGTGCTGGTGGAGCAGGGGGTTTTTGTCCGAGCCGGCGAAACGGTGGCAAAGGTGGGCAGCACGGGCGATTCCAACGGCTTCCACCTGCATACCGAAGTCCGGGTGAACGGCCTGTGCTATGATCCGGCCTTCATTATCCCGCTGCAGAAATACAACGGATAAGGGGGAGACCGCCGATGCTGGAAATACGCATAGGCGGCATACCGGTGCGCGTCAGCCTGCTGTTTCCGGCCGCTGTCGTGGTGCTGCTCACGCTGGATACCGCCGGCACGGCCGGCTGGTGCCTGGCGGCTTCGGCGATGCATGAGGCGGGGCATTTTCTGCTGCTGCTGGCCTTCGGCTGCCGCCCCGCCTGCATCCACATGGGGATTTTCGGCGTGCGGGTGGAGCAGAACGGCAGCCGGCCGCTCAGCTACGGCCGGAATGTACTCGTGTCGCTGGCAGGACCGGCTGTGAACCTAATCACCTTTACGGTTCTTTATCTCGCCGGGGGATGGACCGTGCCGGCCGCGGTGCACTTTGTGCTGGGCGTGTTCAATCTGCTGCCGATCGAACCGCTCGACGGCGGGCAGGCGCTGTTCTGCCTGCTGGCACTGTTTGTGAGCGAGCGCACGGCAAACCGCGTGGTGATGGCCGTTTCGGTGCTGGTGCTGTTCCCGCTGGGGGTAGCCGGCTGGATGGTGATGCTCGGCAGCCGCTATAATTTTTCGCTGCTGGCGGTCTGCGTGTATCTGTTTTTGCTGATTCTGCTGAAGGCGGATCCGCAGAGGGGGCGGCAGTGCCTTCGGCCGAAACGGGGAACAGCGTCCCGGTGTGCGTAAGGCATGCCGGGACGCTGATGTTTGTGTGAAAAGCAGATAAACTTTACAGAAGAAGGAGCGGGCTTTATGGAATACAAGTCGGCAAAAGCGTATCCGCCGGTTGCCGTACAGGGGAAAAACGCGGCGTATGCGCGGGAGATGCTCAGCAATATGGGCGGGAGCCATTCCGAAATGACGGCGGTGGCGTCGTATTTTTACAACCATCTGGTTACCCGGCCGGATTATGCGGAGGTGTCCGACGTTTTTCGCCGTATCAGCATGGTGGAGATGCACCACATGGAGATTTTCGGGCAGCTGGCCGTCCTGCTCGGCGCCGATCCGCGGCTGTGGGCGTTCCGGCAGGGGCAGACGCGGTACTGGTCGCCGTGCTGTGCCGGCTACAGCCGCGAGCTGCGCCCGCTGCTGCGCACAGCGCTGCAGGGGGAGCTTGCCGCCATCCGTCAATACCGCTATCAGGCACAGACCATCCGGGATGACGGCATCACCGCGATGCTAGGCCGGATTATTGAGGATGAGGAGATGCACGTGGCGGTTTTTGAAGAGCTGCTCGCCCAATATTGATGCCGCGAAAAAAAGGGGTTGACAAATCGGAAAAAGCGGCATATGATAGAGAAAACAGAAGACAAAACCATTGAGTAAGAGTAGTAAGCAGGGGTTCAGGCGTTTGCAGAGAGCTGCAGGTGGTGAAATTGCAGCAGCGGTTGCCTTGCCGAATGGACTTACGAGGGCAAACCGAAATCCCTTTGCGGAGAGTAGGGGCGACGGGAACTCCGCCCGTTATCAAGGGAGTGCGCATCCTGTGTGCGCAGAACAAGTGCATCCGTGAAGAGCGGATGAATCCGGGTGGTACCGCAGAAGTCAGGCTTCTGTCCCAAGTTTTTGGGACAGAAGCTTTTTTATTTGTCCAAACGGAGGGTCTATGATGAAGCAGAAACGATGGCGATGGCGTCGGTAAAGTCAAAATGTATATGCCAAAAACCAAGCGATTATGGAGAAAGTGGGTAAGAAAAATGAAATACACCGTAAAAAAACTTGGCGCCGCAATGCTTGCTGCGGCGATGTGCCTGTCCTTTGCCGCCTGCAGCGGGGGGGATGACCAAAGCGGGGCCGGCGATGCGGACCTGCCGAAGATCGGCATTTTGCAGTACGCCGTGCATTCGTCGCTCGACAACTGCTACGAGGGGCTGATCCAGGGGCTCGAGGCCGCCGGCTACAAGGACGGCGAGACCTGCACCATCGAATTCAAAAATGCGCAGGGCGATGTCGCATCCGCCAGCCAGCTCGCCGGCAACATGGCTGCCGGCTGCGATATGATCATCGGCATCGCCACCCCGGCGGCGACCGCGGCCTATGCGGCTGCGGACGGCCGGATCCCCACCATTTTCTGTGCGGTCAACGACCCGGTTTCCATCAAGCTGGTCAACTCCCTGGAAAAATCCGGGAACAACTGCACCGGCAGCTCCGACCGGCTCAACCTCGACGGGCAGCTCAAAATGATCCGGGCCTTCCAGCCGGACGCGAAGAAGATCGGCGTGCTGTACAACACGGCGGAGGCCAATTCGCTCTCCAACCTGAAAACGCTCGAGGAACTGGCCGGGCAGTATGGCTTTGAGATCGTCTCCAAGGGCGTGCAGAATGCCGGGGATATCCCGATTGCCGCCGCGTCACTGGTCAACGAGGTCGACTGCATCAACAACTTCACCGACAACCTGGTGGTCGATAACCTGTCGGTGGTGCTCGAACGGGCCAACGCCGCGAAAATCCCGGTGTACGGCTCCGAGATCGAGCAGGTGGCCAAGGGCTGCCTGGCGAGCGAGAGCCTCGATTACGTGGCGCTCGGCAAGGCGACCGGCGAACTGGCTGCCCGGGTGCTCGGAGGCGAAAAGGCCGAGGATACCGCGGTGCTGCTCATCGAGGACAGCTTCCCCGTTTACAACAGCGAGGTCGCGGCGCAGCTGGGGCTGAGCATTCCGGAGGACTATCAGTCGGCGCAGGATACCGCGGCAGAATAATTTGAGCAGAGATTTCTTAAGGGATGTGCTTGCATGAATGAATTCCTGGGGCTGGTCGTCAACAGCCTGACCGAAGGCTTTTTGTATGCCGTACTGGCGCTCGGCGTATACATCACCTACAGCATTCTGGATTTCCCGGATCTGTCGGTGGACGGCACGGTGCCGCTCGGGGCGACGGTCGCCGCAGTGCTGATGCTGCGGGGGCTTAACCCCTGGCTGGCGACCCTCGCCGCGTTTGCGGTCGGGGCAGCGGCGGGCTGCGTAACCGGCCTGCTGCACGTGAAGATGAAGATCCGTCCGTTGCTGTGCGGGATTCTGGTGATGACCGCGCTGCTGTCGGTCAACCTCGTGATCATGAAGGCGGGCACCGACGGCGGTTCCACCGCGTCGCTGTTCAACGAGCCGACCATCTTCAACACCCTCCCGGTTTCGGTGCTTCCCAAATACATCGGCGGCTATGCGCTGCGTGCGCTGATTCTGGTGGTGGTGCTTTCGGTGGCCTCCAAGCTGCTGCTCGACTGGTATTTTTCCACCCGCTCCGGCATGCTGCTGCGGGCGACCGGCAGCAATGAGCAGTTTGTCACCATGCTTGCCCGCAATCCCGGCACCTCCAAAATCATCGGCCTGGCGCTGGGCAACGGCTTTGCGGCCATGGCCGGCGCGGCGATTGCGCAGAATACCCAGACCGCCAGCCTGCAGATCGGCCCCGGCATGGTGGTCATCGGCCTAGCGTCGGTGATTATCGGCGTCAGCCTGCTGCAGAAGGTGCGCTTCATGAAGGCCACCACCAAGGTGATCGTCGGCGCGATCATTTACAAGGCCTGCCTGACGGTGGCCGACGCGTTCGAGCTGAGCGACTGGCTCAAGCTGATCATGGCGGTGCTGTGTGTGCTGGCGCTGGTGTTCAGCAACGTGATGGAAAAGGGGAGGAGGCCGTCCCGTGGTTAAGTGTGAGGATATCGTCAAGAAATTCAACATCGGCACCCCGGACGAAACCACCCTTTTCGACCGCTTCTCGTTTGAGGTGCAGGAGGGGGAATTTGTCTCCATCGTCGGCTCGAACGGCTCGGGCAAAACCACCCTGCTGAACATCATCTGCGGCACCCTGCCGGTGGAGGGCGGCCGGATCTTTTTCCGGGATAAGGACATCACCCGTATGAAGGAATACAAGCGCGCGGCGTTCATCGGACGGGTGTTCCAGGATCCGGCCAAGGGCTCCTGCCCGGATCTGACCATCCTGGAAAACATGGCGCTGGCCGACCATAAGCAGCACGGCTACGGCCTGGCGCGCTCGCTGAATAAAAAACGGGTCGGGCACTACCGCGAACTGCTGGAGTTCTGCAATATGGGGCTGGAAAACCGGATGCATGTGCCGGTCGGCTCGCTCTCCGGCGGCCAGCGGCAGGCGCTTGCCCTCGTGATCGCGAACATGACCGACATCGACCTGCTGATCCTCGACGAGCACACCGCTGCGCTCGACCCCAAATCCTCCCGCACCATCATGGAGCTGACCGACCGGCTGGTCCGCGAAAAAAAGGTGACCGCGCTGATGGTCACCCACAACCTGCGGTTCGCGCTGGAATACGGCAGCCGGCTGGTGATGATGCATGAGGGCCATGCCGTGCTGGATGTGTGCGGCGAACAGAAGGCACAAACACAGCTTGACGACCTGCTCAAGCTGTTCAACGAAATCAGTGTGGAATGCGGCAACTGACCGGCCGCAAAGCAAAGGAAGAAAGGATGAAAAAAATGAGCAAGATCCCGTACCGTGTCTATCTTACCGAAGAGGAGATGCCGAAGCAGTGGTACAACCTTCGGGCGGATATGAAGGAGCAGCCCGATCCCTACCTGCATCCGGGCACCCATCAGCCGGTCGGCCGGGACGACCTGCTGCCGGTATTCTGTGAAGAACTGTGCGACCAGGAGCTCAACGCCACCGACCGCTATATCGATATCCCGGAAGAGGTGCAGAATTTTTACCGGATTTTCCGTCCCTCGCCGCTCATCCGGGCGTACAATCTCGAAAAGGCACTGGATACGCCGGCGAAGATCTACTACAAATTCGAGGGCAACAACACCTCCGGCAGCCATAAGCTCAATTCCGCGGCGGCGCAGGTGTATTACGCGAAAAAGCAGGGGCTTAAGGCGCTGACCACCGAAACCGGCGCGGGTCAGTGGGGGACGGCGCTGTCGATGGCCTGCGCGCACTACGGGCTGGACCTGACCGTTTACATGGTCAAGGTCAGCTTTGAGCAGAAGCCGTTCC
Source organism: uncultured Oscillospiraceae bacterium (assembly GCA_900553255.1). GTDB lineage: Bacteria > Bacillota > Clostridia > Oscillospirales > Acutalibacteraceae > UMGS1591. The sequence continues at coordinate 7,674 of USCI01000020.1, forward strand.
GCAAGGCGGTCATCGAGACGTTCGGCGCCGACATCATCCCCAGCCCCTCGGATACCACCGAGGTCGGCCGGGCGATCCTGAAGGCGCACCCGGGCACCGGCGGTTCCCTGGGCTGCGCGATTTCCGAGGCGATCGAAAAGGCAGCCCATACGCCCGACTGCCGCTATGTGCTCGGTTCGGTGCTCAATCAGGTGTTGCTGCACCAGTCGGTGATCGGGCTGGAATCGAAGGCGGCGATGGAGAAAATCGGCGAGTATCCGGATATTGTCATCGGCTGCGCCGGCGGCGGCTCCAACCTTGGCGGCCTGATGGGCGCCTTTATGAAGGATAAGCTGGACGGCACCCATCCGCATACCGAGTTCATCGCGGTGGAGCCGGCCTCCTGCCCGTCGCTGACCCGCGGCCGGTATGCTTACGACTTCTGCGACACCGGCCATGTGACGCCGCTTGCGCGGATGTACACGCTCGGCAGCGAATTCATCCCGTCGGCCAACCATGCGGGCGGGCTGCGCTATCACGGCATGAGCCCGATCCTCTCGAAGCTGTATCACGACGGCTATATGCGCGCCGTGTCGGTCGAGCAGACCAAGGTGTTTGAGGCGGCGGTGCAGTTCGCCAAGCTCGAGACCATCCTGCCCGCGCCGGAATCCTCCCACGCGATCCGTGCCGCAATCGACGAGGCGATCAAATGCCGCGAATCCGGCGAGGCCAAGACCATCCTGTTCGGCCTGACCGGTACCGGCTATTTCGATATGAACGCGTACACCTCCTTCCTGGAGGGACGGATGAACGATTACGTTCCCAGCGATGAAGACCTGCAGAAGGGGTTTGACCAGCTGCCGAAGATCGACGGCATCCAGTAAACTGAAAACAGCAGGGCCGGCGGAATGTTCCGCCGGCCCTGCTGTTTTCAGTCGTTTGTCCTGTACAGCCGCTCCGGACTGCCGTCGTCTCCCCGCACCATCGTGTAAAACGACCAGCCGCACTTCTCATAAAACTGCGTGTGATCGGTGAGCAGGTACAGGGGAGAAACGCCCATTTCCCGCATGTCCGCGCGGACGGCATCCAGCAGGGCGCGCGCGATCCCCTGCCGGCGGCAGTCCGCCTCCACATACAGCGCGCACAGGTTGGTGGCCAGATCCTTCCGGTCGTGATAATCGTTGTCGATTACGCCGGTACCGGCGACAATCCGCTGCCGGCCGTTGGTCACGATATACCATTGCGGTATGCCGTTTTTCCACTGCGTACAGGCGAGCAGGCTCTCGCGGTAGGCTTCGCGCGGAACCGGCCATTTTTCGCTGAACCAGTCGGCCGCCGGTTCCACCCATTCCGGATGATTCCGTATAAGGAGCAGCCGGTATTCCGCGGTCAGGTGCATAACGGTCACCGTCCTTTCCCCGCTATCGTAGCACAGCGGTCAGGCGGACGCAAGGGGCAAAATAGGTCGGAGCAGGGGCAAAGCCCGATAAACATTTTTGCACCCGTTTCACCGGACGCAGCAAAAACGGCGGACGGGAGTGCAGGTGCGCGGATGCTATGCTCCCGTCCGGCGCCGTTATCCGCGGCAGGCGGCGCTTTTTTATCGGCGCTGCGTTGCATTATGGCGGCGGATGCAGTATAATAACAGTTCAAGGTTCTGCCGATATATCCGTTCTCGGAAAGGAATGTGCAATACATGCGCGACGACGTCGAAAAGCTGTTTATGCAGGTGCAGAAGCCCGGACGCTATACGGGCGGCGAACTCAACAGCGTGGTCAAGGACAGGGATGCGGTGGCGATCCGGTTTGCCTTCTGCTTTCCCGACCTGTACGAGGTGGGCATGTCCCACCTGGGGATGAAAATCCTTTACGGGCTGTTCAACAGCCAGCCGGACATCTGGTGCGAGCGGGTGTTTGCGCCGGATACCGATATGGAAGCGTTGATGCGGCAAAACGGCGTGAAGCTGTTCGGCCTCGAAAGCCGCGATCCGATCGACACCTTTGATTTTCTGGGGTTCACCCTGCAGTACGAGCTGTGCTATACCACCATCCTGAACATGCTGGATCTCGCGGGGCTGCCGGTGCGTGCGGCCGACCGCGACGAGCGCTTTCCGCTGGTGGTGGGCGGCGGGCCGTGCGCCTGCAACCCGGAGCCGATCGCCGACTTTTTTGATCTGTTCACCCTCGGCGAGGGGGAGGAGGTCAATCTCGAGCTGATGGCGCTCTACCGCGAGCATCAAAAGCGCGGCTACGTCAAGGCGGCGTTCCTGCGCGAGGCGGCGCGGATTGAGGGGGTTTACGTGCCCTCGCTGTACACGGTCAGCTACCACGAGGACGGCACCGTGGCAGCGGTCACGCCGCGGGACGGCGCGCCGCAGCGGGTGCGCAAACGGATCCTGCTGGATATGGACAAGGCCTACTATCCCGACAGCTTTGTGGTGCCGTTTATCGAGATTGTGCACGACCGCGCGATGAGCGAGATTTTCCGCGGCTGCATCCGCGGCTGCCGCTTCTGCCAGGCGGGGTTCATCTACCGGCCGGTGCGGGAAAAATCCCCCGGCGTCATCGATGCGCAGAGCCGCGCGCTCTGCCACAGCACCGGGTATGAGGAGTTTTCGCTCTCCTCGCTCTCGACGAGCGATTACACCCGGCTGCCGGAGCTGCTCGAGCAGCTGCTCAGCTGGGCGGAAAACGAGCACACCAACATTTCGCTGCCCTCCCTGCGGGTAGACGGCTTTTCGGAGGAGCTGGCCAACCGGCTCAACGTCCTGCGGCGCAGCGGGCTGACCTTCGCGCCGGAGGCCGGCACCCAGCGGCTGCGGGACGCGATCAACAAAAACCTGACCGAGGAGGAAATCCTCGAGACCGCCCGGCGTGCGTTTGCCGGCGGGTGGACGTCGGTCAAGTTGTATTTCATGTCGGGGCTGCCCACCGAGACGCTCGAGGATATCGAGGGGATTGCGCAGCTCGGACAGAAGATCGTCAACTGCTTCTACGAAAACCCCAACAGGCCGAAGGGCAAGGGGGTCACCGTGTCGGTGAGCGTTGCCTGCTTTGTTCCGAAGCCGTTCACCCCGTTCCAGTGGGAGGGGCAGGACACCGCCGAACAGCTGCAGCAGAAGCAGCGGCATCTGCTGTCCTCCCTGACCACCCGCAAAATTGCGCTGCACTGGCACGACGCGCCCACGAGCGTGCTGGAGGCGGTTTTCGCCCGCGGCGACCGCCGGCTGAGCCGCGTAATCGAGCAGGCGTGGCGGCAGGGCTGCTCGCTCGACGCCTGGTCGGAGCATTTCGACATGGACAAATGGCTCGCCGTGTTCGCCGAACAGGGGCTGGATCCGGCGTTTTACGCCCATCGCACCCGGCCGTTCGACGAGGTGCTGCCGTGGGATCACCTGGATTACGGGGTGAGCAAGGCGTTCCTGATCCGGGAGAACGAAAAGGCGCATCAGAGCGTGACCACCCCGCACTGCCGCGAGGCCTGCTCCGGCTGCGGTGCGGCATGCTGGAAAGGGGGTGTCTGCGTTGAACACCGTTAGGCTGTGTTTTTCCAAAACCGGGCGGGCGAAATACATATCCCACCTGGACCTGACACGGACGATGACCCGGGTGATCCGCCGCGCAGGCATCCCGCTGTGGTATACCGAGGGGTTCAACCGGCATCCGTATATTACCTTTGCCGCCCCGCTTTCGCTCGGCTACGAGGGTCTGCGGGAAAGCATGGACCTGCGGCTGGAGGAAGAGCTGCCGATGGAGGAGCTGGTTGAGCGGATGAACGCCGCGGCGCCGGAGGGCATCCTTTTCCTGTCGGCGGCGCCGGCGGTGATGAAGGCCGGCGAGCTGACCGCCGCCCGCTACCGCATCGCCTTTTTCCGAGAGGGCGGCGGCTGCGAAAGGGGGCTGCTGGAGCGCTTCCTGCAGCAGGAGGCGCTGCCGGTGGAGAAGCGCACCAAAAAGGGCGGCGTCAAAACGGTGGATCTCCGGCCGCATCTGGCGGAGCCGGTGCTGGACGGGGAGGAAACGGCCGCCGTTTTGGAGGTGACCCTGCCGTGCAGCAGTGCACTCACCCTCAATCCGTCGCTGCTGCTGACCGCCCTGCAGGCGTTCAGCGGGGACGATACGCTGCGCTGTGCGGTGGTGCGCACCTGCCTGCTCGGCCCGGACGGCCGCGAGTTCTGTTGAATATACTGGAAAGGGGGAGCGGCCTGTGGCGCTGAACAAGGCAATGCTCGCGGCACTCAAGGCCGTATCCTATACCGATATTGATGTGCAGCGCACCTATAAGCTGCAGCGGCAGCTGTACAACGTGGTGCATTATCCGCTGCTGAAACCCTTCTACAAAACCTGGGATCACCGGATTGAAGCCGGTGGCCGCGAAATCCCGGTGCGGCTGTTTATGCCGGAAACGGAAAAGCCGGAATGGCTGATCGTCTTCTATCACGGCGGCGGCTGGGTGACCGGCAGCATCGACAGCTATACCGGCGTCTGCGTGCGGCTGGCGAAGCACACCGGCGCGCTGGTGCTGTCGGTGGATTACCGGCTGGCGCCCGAACACCGGTTCCCCTGCGCGGCGGAGGACTGCTATCTTGCCGCGCTCGAGGTGTTCCGGCATGCGCAGCGGACGCTGCATATCCCGCCGGAGCGCATCCTGCTGATGGGGGACAGCGCCGGCGGCAATCTGGCGGCGGTGGTATCCCTGATGGCGCACGACCGCCGCACCTTTACCCCTGCCGGGCAGATCCTTCTGTATCCGGCCACCTATTTTGACCATACCGAAGCCTCGCCGTTTGCCTCGGTGCGGGAAAACGGCACCGACTATCTGCTGACCTCCAAGCGGGTGGAGGACTATATGACCCTGTATCAGCGCACGCCGGAGGACCGCCGTAATCCGTATTTTGCGCCGCTTCTGGCGGAAGACCTGTCCGGCCAGCCGCGCACGCTGATCCTGACGGCGGAGTTCGACCCGCTGCGGGACGAGGGCGAGGCGTATGGGGAAAAGCTGCAGCAGGCCGGCGTGGAGGCCCGCGTCATACGCATCGCCGACGGGCTGCACGGCTTTTTCTCGCTGCCGCCGCAGTTTGCCCCGGTGCAGGAAAGCTATCGGCATATCCAGCAATTTCTGAGTGAGGTGCCGTGCAAGTGAAACCGCATAAGGCGAAAAAGAACAGGCAATGGAGCCGCCTGGACAATGCGGCCAAGATATTCCCTTCCACCAGCGGCAAGCGGGACACCAAGGTGTTCCGCTTTGCCTGCGAGCTGACCCGGCCGGTGGAGGAAGCCATCCTTCAGCAGGCGCTCGGCCGCACGCTCAAAGAGTTTCCGGGCTTTCTCTGCGTGCTCAAGCACGGGCTGTTCTGGTATTATCTGGAGGCCGTCGAGCAGTGCCCGGCCGTCCATCCCGAAGACCAGCCGCCGTGCAGCGCGCTGTACAAGCAGAACGAGTCCTCGTTGCTGTTTGATGTGTCCTATTACCGCTGCCGGATCAACCTGGAGGTGCACCATGTCCTGACCGACGGCACCGGTGCTGTACAGTTCCTGCGGGTGCTCGTCTACCATTATCTGCTCCTGCGAGATAAGGAGCGCTGGGGTGCCTCGCCCCCGGTGATGGATGTGGACGCGTCCACCACCGAAAAGATGGCGGACTCCTTTCAGAAGTATTACAGCGGGCGCCGGGAGGGGAAGCGGACGCCGCTGCGCACGGCCTACCGCATCCACGGCCCGAAGGTGGCGGAGTGCCGCATCCGGGTGATCGAGGGGGTACTGCCGGTGGACGCGGTGCTGCGCAAGGCGCGGGAGTACCATACCACCGTCACGGTTTTTTTAACCGCGGTTCTGATGCACGCGATTTATCAGGAAATGTCGGTGCGCGAACGAAAAAAACGGATGGTGCTGACCATTCCGGTCAACCTGCGGCAGTACTTTGCGTCGGGGTCGGCGCGTAACTTCTTCAGCCTGATCGCGATTGCGTACCAGTTCAGCCGTCAGTCCGCAGAGCTTGCCGACATCATCGCGTATGTGGACGAATGCTTCAAACGGGAGCTGACCACCGAACGGCTGGAGGAGCGGCTCAATTCCCTGGGCGCGCTCGAGCACAATGTCTTTGCCCGGATCGCACCGCTGGTGTTAAAGGATCTGTGCCTGCGCATCGCTTACCAGATCTCCACCATGACCGAAACCGCCACCCTGTCGAATATCGGCCGGGTGGATATGCCGGAGGAAATGCGGGAGGATATCCGCCTGTTTGATGTGTTTGTGAGCACCGACAAGCTGCAGATCTGCATGTGCTCTTACCGCAACAATATGGTCATCAGCTTCACCTCGCCGTTTGTGAGCACCGACATCCAGAAGAATTTTTTCCGTACCCTCACCGACATGGGGATCGAGGCGGAAATCGCCATGAATCCGATCGACGAGGAATAACCGGGAGGTGTGCAGCGTGAAATACTGTGATAAATGCAAGGTTCATGTGGCCGGCTCCCGGCCGGTCTGCCCGCTGTGCCAGGCGGCGCTGCTCGACGAGGGGGAGCCTTCGCCGAACCCGTTTCCCACCATACCGACCATCTACCGTCAGCACAACCTCTTTTTCCGCTGGCTGATTTTCAGCTCGGTGGTGGCGGCGGTGGTGTCGGTGGCGGTCAATCTCCTGCTGCCGCAGAGCGGGCTGTGGTCGCTGTTTGTGCTCGCCGGCATCGGCTGCCTGTGGATCAGCCTGGCCATCGCCATCCGCAAGCGGCACAATATCCCCAAAAACATGCTTTACCAGGTGGTGGTGATCTCGGGGCTGAGCGCGCTGTGGGACTGGCTGACCGGCTGGCGCGGCTGGTCCATCGATTACGTCATCCCGATCGTATGCGTGTGTGCGATGGCGGCGCTGGGCATCCTGTCCCGCGTGATGAAATGGCAGATTTCCGACCTGCTGGTGTATTTCTGCCTGGACGGCGTATTCGGCATCGTACCGATCATATTCTATCTCACCGGCTGCCTGCATGTGCCGTACCCTTCCATTGTCTGTGTGGCCGTGAGCGTGATTTCCCTGGCAGCGATCCTGCTGTTTGCCGGCGAAAATATGTGGCATGAGCTTAAGCGCCGTCTGCATCTGTGAACCGGCCCTTGTGGTGAACCGTGGCCGGGGCGGCAGCCTGACGGAACCGAGAATACCGGCAGACGCGGTCCGCAGCCCTAAACTACATATAATATTAAGTATATAAAAAAGCGTTGCGGCGGGTACGCCGAAGAACAACCGGGTCTGTGAGAGGTGCACAGACCCGGTTGTTCTTTGCCGACGCAGAGGAAAACACTGGTAATTGCCCTGCAAATGCATAAAATTACATCAAAATGATGGGTATATGCGCAAAAAAAGAGCGCTTTTTGCGTATTTTGGGTGAAAAAGGGATAAAAACTGGTAGATAATGGAATTTTGGACGGTTACAGAGTTGTAACTTTTGTTTGGATGCACAATTTTTTCGCAAAAAAATGCAGACGGCTTTTTGTTTACCAGTAATGTAAAAAAATGGAATATTTAGTGAGCAGGATGCCGAAAATCGGTGCAAGTGCTCCCTTTTTCCTGATAGAAAATGGCGAAAAAAACAAAATACTTCACCTTTTTTGCCGTCCGCCCGGACAAGCAAAATTAGAACGAATGTTCGTTATTTACAGAGGCGATTTCCTTCATAATTGTGCATACGGTACAAAAAGTGAAATTCAGATACGGTTTGACACAACAATATGGTGTGCGTATAATACTCTCAGCGCAGGGGAAAGCTGTTAAGGCAAAATCTGCCTGTGCGGATCAATGCGATTACTGCCCACTCGTTTTTCTCGGCGTGTGACTCAACGAATGAAGTCCCGCGCTTTGCTATGTACACGAAGCGGGAGGCTGGGGAACGTCCGAATGGACGGAGCCGCCTCCGGTAACGGTACAGAATACAGCCCGGACCAAACCCGCAGGCCGGTTTGAGAGGATGTCCGGGAAAACGAAAGGGAGCCTTGCATGATTACCCTACAACGCATTGGCGCAGCCGCAGCACGCATCGTGCGCAGCCGGCTGTTCGCCGTGTCTGCGTTGGCGGTGGTTACCGCGGCCATGGTCGCGGCGGTGTCGCTGAATATGCGCGCCATAACCATCATCGACGGAGACGAAAGCCGCGTGGTGCTGACCCTCAGCCGCGAGCCGCTCGACGTCCTGCAGGACGCCGGGATTACGGTGGGCGAGGACGATGTCGTCACGGCGGAGATCACGAAAGCCCGTGCGGAAATTTCCATCACCCGTGCCTTTGACGTTCAGGTGACAGCCGATGGTGTGACCACCATCGTGCGCATGAACGGCGGGACGGTGGGGGATGCGCTGGCCAAGGTCGGTGTGGAGGTCGGCGACAATGACCGCACCAACATCGAACACAGCGCGGAGCTTTCGGAAGGCTTGTCGATCGAGGTGGAACGGGTCGATTACAACGAGTACACGCGTACCGAAACGATCCCCTACGAGACGACGGTCAAGTATGTCCACTCTCTGTCGAGCGGACGCACCAAGATCACGCAGAATGGTCAGGAAGGGCTGAAGACCTACACCTACCGCGACCGTATCGTGGACGGTGAAGTGGTTGAAACCGTACTGGTCAGCGAGGAGATCACCCAGGAACCGGTCAACGAGATCAAAACGGTCGGCGCACCTACCGGTATGCCGATGTCACCGGCGCCCTATGAGATCGAGCTCGATGCGCAGGGCAGGCCGCTTCATTACACCCAGGTGTTCACCGGCCCGGCCACCTCGTATACCAACGAGGGCGGACGCTGCGGCAATTACACCGCTTCCGGCCGCAAGGCGGAGGTGGGGACGGTCGCGGTAAACCCGAACATCATCCCCTACGGCACCGAGCTGTATATCATGTCGCCGGACGGTTCCTACGTTTACGGCTACGCGATTGCAGCGGATACCGGCGGTGCGCTGATGTCCGGCCATGTGCTGACCGACCTGTTTATGGCGACCTTCGCCGACTGCAGCTACTTTGGCCGCCGGGAAATGGTGGTTTATGTTCTTGGTTAAACCAAACAATGGTTAAAAACAGCCTTCGGACGTTCCTCTGTCCGAAGGCTGTTTTTATGACAACGGCAGCCCGCCGCATGACGGGCTGCCGTTTCCTTTATCCCTTGTGAAGGCGGAAGCTGCCGGACGAGAGAGGCCGGACGGCCAGGCCGTCGTCAAACAGCCAGCCGTCCTCCAGCCGGATCCGGCCGGTCATGGAGCCGGGCACTTCCACGGCGAGGACGATGGCGTCCCCCTTGCGCTTCCAGGCGGAGGATATCCGGCCGGCGGGCGCGATATGGAAGCCTTCGGCGTGGGTGAGCTGCGGGATAAATGCCGGAGCGATATCCGCCTCCTGCCAGTTGTCCCGGTGGGGGTTGAAGCGGATGCCGGCCAGCCGCTGGATGAACCAGCTGCTGATATCACCCCAGAAATGGTGGTTAAGGGAATTGGCCGTTTTTCCTTCTTCAAAGAAAGTTTCCCAAAGCGATGTGGCGCCGCGGGCGATCCAGTTGCCGTAGGAGGGGAAGTCGGGGCGGGTGATCATATCGAAGGCGAGGTCGCTGCGGCCGAAATCGGACAGCACATGGAAAAGGGTGCGTGCCGCGATGGCGCCGACATCCATATGTCCGTTAGCCTCGTCGATGAAATTGAACAGGCGGGAGAAGGCGGCGGCACGCTCCCCCGGCTCGAAGGCGCCGTAATACAGTGCCATGCACTGGGAGGACTGACAGCGGCCGTAAACCGTCATGGTGGAGAAATCGATCAACCGTTCCCGGATTGCCCGGCGCAGCCGGTCGGCCAGGCCGTCGGCAAAGCGCTGCTGCTCCGGCAGGCCGAGCTCGCCGAAGACGAAGGCCGCCTTGCGGCAGATGTCCATCGAAATCAGGCTATCGGTCACCTCGAGCGGTGCTTTATATGCCTCCGGGTCCCGGCCGACCGGGCACCAGTCGCCCAAACCATAGGCGACCAGCCCGTCCGGACGGATCTTGGTCGTAAGGTAGTGCAGATACCGCAGCATGGTCGGGGCATTCTCCCGCAGGATCTGTTTGTCGCCGCAGTAGAGATACACATAGTAGGGCAGCACAAAGGACACGCAGTCCCAGGCTGGTCCGTTGCCCCAGGCAAAGCCCCAGCCGCCGGTGGGGATGATGCCGGGCAGTGCGCCTTCACCGTTCTGCGCCTTGGCGATGTTGCGCAGCCATTCGCGCAGACTGTTTTCCACCCCGAAATTGAGTAGCATATGTTCGGCCGACAGCGCGGCGTCGCCCGTCCAGCCGTTTTTCTCCCGGTGCGGGCAGTCGGTGGGGAAGTAGAAGAAGTTGGCCAGATCGGAACGTCGGGCCGCCGCCTGCAGCTTGTTTATGGTTTCATCCGAGCAGGAGAAATTACCGCGTTCCGGCAGATTCGAATGCATTTCCAGGCAGGTCAGCAGCTCCGGCGTCGCCTGCTCCGGGGTGATGCCCCTGACCAGGATGTACCGGAAGCCGTGATAGGTGAAAGACGGTACATGGGATTCGGTTCCGCCGCCGCGGCAGATATAGCGGTCGATCTGAATCTGATAGTCATCATTGAAACGAATGTTGCGGTGAGATAGCCGGCCGTCCTCAAGAAGCTCTGCGCACTCCAGCTCGATCTGCTGGCCGGGGGTACCCTGAACGGTCAGGCGGAAGACGCCGGCCGTGTTGACGCCGAAATCGTAGCGGTAGCCGTCCGGTTCCCGCACGATGTCCACCGGCCGGAGTTCCTGGGAAACGACGATCGGCTCGGCCTCGCACAGGCGGCATTCCCCGCCGGGATGCGGCGCGCGCAGCGCCGGCGTCCAGCCGGAGGCGTCGAAGCCCGGCGCGTCCCAGCCGGGAAGCTCTTCCCGGGCATCGTAGGTTTCGCCGAAACGCAGGTCGTCAAACCGGATCGGCGACGGGGCGGTGACGAAGCCTTCGGTGGTATCGATCAGCCGCTCGCTGCCGTCCTCGTCAACAATGCGCAGCGAGAGCGCCACCTGCGGCGCGCCGCGCCAGGTGGCCTTCTCAAAATCCCACACGCCGGCGTCGAGCGCATTCATGAAGCCGTTGCCCAGGCATACGCCGATGACGTTTTCCCCGGGAACCAGACAGGCGGCGGCATCATAGCGGTCGTAATAGAGGATATCGGTGGGGTTGCTGATGTAGGGGGCAAGCGGGCCTTTGGTGATGTCCCTGCCGTTGACCGACAGGGTGTAGAAGCCGAGGCCGCAGATCAGCAGCTGCGCCTCGCGCACCGGCTTGTCCAGCGTAAAGCTGCGGCGCAGATAGGGCGCCGGCACCGGGTTCTGCCGCGTGCCGAAGGCTTCGGTGGAACGGATAAAGGTTTGCGGGAAATTCATACAGGGATACCTCCTTGTTTAGTTGATCGTCGGGGTAAGCTCCTCCGCGCCGCGGGTGGACATTTCCCGTTCGGCCGCGGCAACAAACAGATGATAGAGCGGCGCCAGTTCACGGAAGCCCGCAAGCAGGATGTCAGGCAGGTCGGTACGCCCGAAGAAGGCGGGGTCCGGCTCGTTGCGGGTGATGTCGATAAAACGCCGGTTGTACAGCGCGTCGAGCAGCGGCGGCAGCCCCGTCTTTTTCGGGCGGGCATAGCGGTCGCCCTCGCAGATAAAGCCGGCAGCCTCGGCCCGCGCCATCGCCTCCAGAAAAGCGTCCGGCGTCTCGTCGATCATGCGGCGCATGGTCTGCAGCATGCGCGGCGCCGGATGGTAAAAGCCCATCCCGTAGCTGCTGCCGTGCAGCGAAATATCCAGATAAAAGCCGGGAAGGTTGTCCCAGGCCTTTTTGTCCCGCAGGAAGGATATCCACATGTTTTCCCGGTACATGGATTTATCCCGCGTATAGCGGTTGTCCCGGCGGATGCGGCTGACGCTGCCGTTGCGCATGGGATCGGCCACAATCTGCGGGTCGATCTTCAGAACCTCCGGCGCAATATCCCCAAACAGCGCCTGCAGCGGCTGCAGGATGCCGGCACGCAGCTGCGGCTTATGGTCTTCGTAAAAGGCTTTGCTGTCCTGAAAGCGGTTTTCGGCAAGAAGCCACATGTCCTCCTGCCGGATTCCCGGAAAACGGCCCATATCGTCTCTTTCTCCTTTGCTTGCTGTACGCTGGACCTATTCTATCATATTCCGATCCGGAATTGCAAGAAAGCTGCCGGATTTCGGCGAAAAACACCGCCGCTTTTTTCGGCGGTTTACCCGATTTTGCCGGCGGAAGTTTTCTGTGCGTGCCGCAGCGAAAAACGTGCGCGGATTATGGACAACCTCCGGCAAAACCGTTATAATGAAAGCATTGTACGCGGCAGGATATGCAGGGTGCGCCTGCCTGCAGAGGAGGGACGGCTTTGGCCCATCTGGTTTTGGTTACCGGCGGCATGCGCAGCGGCAAGAGCCGCTATGCGGAGGAGAGGCTCAAAGACAGCCGGCAGGTGCTGTACATCGCGACGGCACGCTGCCTGGACAAGGAGATGGAAAGGCGGATCGAGCACCATCGTGCGTCCCGGCCCGCGCACTGGGTTACGGCGGAGGCCTGCCGCGATCTCGATGAGGTGCTGCGGCAGCATCCCGAAGGGGATGTGCTGCTCGACTGCGTGACCAACATGGTCACCAACCTGATGCTGGACGAGGAAGAGGATTACGACGCGCTGTCCATGGACCGCATCGAGCAGATCGAGGCCGGCATACGCGGGCAGATGGCGCGGCTGGTGGAGCAGGCGCGCCGGCAGGAGCGCACCGTTATATTGGTGAGCGGCGAGGTGGGGATGAGCCTGGTGCCGGTTTACCGGATGGGGCGCGTGTTCACCGATATCCTCGGACGGGTCAACCAGTATCTGGCGGCGCAGAGCGACGAGGTAATTTTCATGGTGTCCGGGCTGCCGATGCAGGTCAAATGAAGCCGCCGTCTGCGTCTTTCCGGTGCGCAGTATCGATATTTTGCCGGCCGGATGGCGGGCGAATCGCTTTAAAAAAGGACAAGGAATGGGGATTGTTATGGAGATGGGGTATCCGGAAAAGCTGGAGGCGATCCGGCGGAACATACGGCAGGTCATTGTCGGCAAGGATGAGGTGATCAACAAGCTGCTGATCGCCCTGATCTGTTCCGGGCACGTGCTGATCGAGGATATGCCCGGCCTGGGCAAAACCACGCTGGCGGCGGCGCTCGCGGCATCGCTCGGCTGCAGCTTCAAACGGATCCAGTTTACGCCCGACGTGCTGCCGTCGGATATCACCGGGTTTACGATGTTCAATTTGAAAACCGGCGAGCAGGAACTGCATATGGGTTCGGTCATGAACCAGATCGTCCTCGCGGACGAGATCAACCGCACCAGCCCGAAGACCCAGTCGGCACTGCTGGAAATCATGCAGGAAAACCAGGTGACCATCGACGGCAAAACCTATGCGGCGCCGCGGCCGTTTATGGTGCTGGCGACCCAGAACCCGGTGGAGACGGCGGGCACCTATCCGCTGCCGGAGGCGCAGCTCGACCGCTTTTTTATGCGCATCGCGATGGGGTATCCCTCCCACCGGGAGGAGATGCAGATTCTGCGGGAGCACCGGCCGCTGCGTTCGGCGCTCTCGCTTGCGCCGGTGGTGTCCGCGGAAGAGATTCTGCAGATGCAGCGGGAGCTGGAGGGCGTGACCTGCGCAGACCCGATTGTGGATTATATCGTCTCCTTGGCCGAGGCGACCCGGCAGCTGCCGGATGTGGTGATGGGCATCAGCCCGCGCGGCTCGATCGCGCTGATGCAGGCGGCCAAAGGCTGCGCGCTGCTCAGCGGACGCCGCTTTGTGCTGCCGGATGACGTGCAGCGGATGGTATTTCCGGTGCTGGCGCACCGCCTGATCCTGCGCGAACGTGCCGGCCTGCGTCAGATCAACCCCGGTGCGGTGCTCGGCGACCTGCTGCGCACCGTTCCGGTCCCGCTGGTACGATGACCGGGCGGGGGATTGTCCTGGCACTGACCTTCCTGCTGACCCTTTTCTGGGCGCTGGTGACCGGTTCCCGCGAGGTGTGGCTGGCCGCACTGCTGACCGGTGCGCTGCTGCTGGCGGCGCTTGTGGAGGTGCTGCCGGCGGCTCTGTGCCTGCGCGGGCGGCCGCGGCTGTCCGCCGGGCAGGTGACAAGGGGCGGTATGGCGGCGTACGTGATCGACTGGAGCGGGCGGCTCCTGCTGCCGGTGTATGTGCGGGTGACCGTTACCGATCCCTGCGCGGCGGACTTCCGGGGACTGGACCTGTCGGCCGGGCGCATCTGCGCGCAGCGCTTTGTCCGGCCGTGGGGGGATGCCGTGCCGATGCAGATCCGGGTGAGCACGAAGCACCGCGGGGTATGGACGGTTTCAGCGGAAAAGGTCAGGGTGCGGGATGCTTTCGGTTTCTTTTCCCTGCCGCTGCGCTGCGGCGGGGACAGGGCGGCGTGGCAGCGGACAATGACCGTTTATCCACTGCTGCACGAGCTTTCCGGCGAGCCCTCCGCCTGGTCGGAAAGCACCGAATACAATGAGTCACGGATGGTGACGGCGGATTATGGGGAGAGCTTTGCGGGCACGCGGTCCTACCGTGACGGTGATTCGCTCAAGCGGATCCACTGGAAACAGACCATCCGCACGCGGGAGCTGCATACCCGGCAGTACGAGCAGGCGTCGGACACCGAGGTGACCATCCTGCTCGACGATCAGGCGCCGGCGGTTTTTCTGCCCGGCTACGCCGACCTGGCCAGTGAATGCGCGGCGGCGCTGGCGCATTTTTACCTGGAGCATGCCTGCCGGGTGAAGCTGCTGGATACCCTGCCGGGAGGTCTGGCACTGGAATGCAGCGGGGCGGAGGCTTTTTCGCAGCTGTATACCCGGCTGGCCGAAGTGCCGTTTGTCCCGGCCGCTGAACCGCTTGACCGGCTGCCGTTTCCCTACCGCACCATACAGGAGGCGCGGATGATCGTGGTGGTCACCAGCCGGCCGAGCGGCGCGCTGCTCGCGCAGCTCAACGCCCATGCGGCAACCGGCTGCCGTGCGGTATGCGTTCTGCCGCCGGAGGCGGCTTATGCGCTGCCGCCGGCTGACGATTTCCCGCGTGTGCAGCAGGTGCTGATCTCCAGGCCGGAGGATGTACGGGCCGGATTGGAGGCGTGCGTATGAACCTGTCAATTACCGCAAAGCGCACGGCGGCCTATTGGGGCGACCGCTTCTTTGAAGCATGCTGCGCGATCCTGATTGCCGTCGGGGCGGCGCTGTCCTTTGACCAGGCGTTCCGCTTCCACGCCGAAGCCGGCATCATCGTCTGGGATGTCACCGTGGTGATCCTGCTTCTGACCCTCACCACCCGCAGGCCCTGGGTCTTTTTTGCCGTAGCAGGAGCGGCGATGAGCCTTTTGGCCTGGTATCTGCTGTTTACCGACGGGTTTGACCCGTTCCTGAGCTACTGGCGGGGGCTGCTGGAATGGTGGGTGGATCTGTTTCCCCGGCGTTCGGCGTATAACACGGACGAGAATATCCGCCGCGTGCAGCTGATTATCCACCTCCTGGTGGCGGCGGTGATCTACCTGCTGGTGTGTGTGCTGCGGCGCAGCTGGGCAATCCTGCTCTGGTCGGGCGTGTTTCTGGCGATCCTGAGCTTCAACGGTTTCCGGGAAAACGTGCCCGCAATGCTCTGCATCACCGTGGGCACGCTGCCGCTGGCCGCCCGTAACCTGTACAACCGCGACATTCGCCGGGGCGTGCGAATGCTCTCGCCCCGGTGGCAGCCGGTCGCGACGGGGATCGCCCTGTGCGCGGCGGCAGCCCTGCTGGCGGGGTGCATCCTGCCGGAGGATTCCGCCTCCTGGCGCATCCCGCAGCTCGCCCGGATGATTATCGACTGGCAGGACTCGCGTGACCTGCCGGGACTGATCGACCGAGGCGAGGTTCTGGGGCTGCTTGAGACCGACATGAACTCCCTGGGGCTGCAGCCCGAGACCGGAAGGCTCGGCGGGGATATTTCGCTGAGAAACCGCACGGTAGTTATGCGGGTACAGGCGGATAACCCCGGGCTGATGCGTGGGAACGTTTACCAGGAATACACCGGTAATGAATGGCTCTCCGGCGACTATCCGGAGGTGACGCAGTTCAGCATGGAGGGCGACCCGCTCGGGTCGGCGCTGTCGTCCGGCCTGCCCTCCGGGGAGTTCCTGCGGCCTGCTTTTGAACGTCTGGCCAGCCAGCAGCACGTTCAGGTGCAGATTCGGCGGCGCACCCGGCGGCTGTTTACCTCCGACAAGGCGTTCGGCCTGCAGGGAATCACCGACGATGCTTCCGAAGTACACTGCAACGAGGCGGGAGAGCTGTATACCGGCAGTTCGCTGGCGGCGGATTACCAGTACAGCTACGAGACCTGGCGTCTGGAGGCGTACGGGCCGGATTTCCTGGAAACCATGCGGCAGCTGACCGACAGCGCCGCACGCGGCCCCGACCCGCAATATGAGGCCATTCTTGCGCAGTACACGGCGTTGCCGGATTCCCTGCCGCAGAACGTCTACGATATGGCGAGGGTAATGGCCGGCGGTGCGCGGAATCCTTACGAGCAGATGGTCAACATGGAACACTACCTGCGCACGAACTACCGCTACACGCTGACGCCCGGCAGCGTTCCGGAGAACAGGGATTTTGTGGATTACTTCCTGGAGACGGGCGAGGGATACTGCGTGTATTTTGCCAGTGCCATGGCGGTGATGGGGCGTACGCTGGGCATCCCGACGCGGTTTGTCACCGGGTATGCCCTCCGGCAGGAGGGCGGCGAATGGGTGGCGCGGGAATCCACCGCGCACGCCTGGGTGGAGTGCTATTTCCCCGGCATCGGCTGGCTGACCTTTGATCCGACCGGCGGCGCGGGATACACCAACGGGCATGAGGCGGTAATCACCACCTCTACCTCTTCCGGCACGACGAGTACGACCACATCGGACGGGGAAACCACAACCACCACCCGGACGACGGGCACCTCGTCCGGCACGCAGACCACCACAACGCGGAGCACGACGACAACCACGGCGCCGCAGGATACGGAGTCGATGCAGGTGCAGATCCCGGCCTGGGTGTGGTATGCGGTGCTGCCGGGCGCGGCGGCGCTGGCGCTGCTGCTTGCGGTTCTTGCGAGAATCTGGCGGTTCCGTACCCGGTTCCGGCTGGACGATGTCCGGCGTCGCCTGCCGGAGCCCGCGGCGCAGGCGGGTTGGTATTACAGCGATCTGCTGCGTCAGCTGCGCTTCCTGCGTCTGGAGCCGGGGGCCGGTGAAACCATGCGGCAGTTCATCGGCCGGGTGACCGACCGGCTGGCCGAGCCGCCCACGGAAAAGGAAACGAAGGCCGGGCGTACGGTGCCGAACGGACTGGCCGATGCCCTGTGGGCGGCGGCGGATATCATGGAGCGCTGCCGGTACGGTGAGATTGAGCCGTCGGCCGGTGATATCGAAGCGCTCAGCCAGGCGCATGAACGGCTGGAGCTTTATCTGCGGCGCCGTCTGCGGGCGGTTCCGTATTTCTTCCGCCGGATGCTGTTCGGCTGGTAATCGGCCGAAAGCGGCTGTATGGCGCGGCAAAATTGCCCCCGTTTTCCGAAGAAGGGCTTTACCTCGGCGGAAAATGGGGGTATACTTATACCGTTGCGGAAAAGTTTTCCGGATGTTGTTCGGCCGTGCAGAACGGCCGGGCGGCTTCCGTGAGAGTGCGGCCCAGCGCCTGCAGGCGCGAAAGCCGGGGGAAGGACAGGGATTTGGACATGAAAGACGGGTTTGTTCGTGTCGCCGCCGCCACGCCGGAAATCCGGGTGGCGGACTGCGCGTACAACGGTGAAAAAATTCTGGAGCTGGTGCGTTCGGCGCCGGAAGGCACCGCGCTGATGGTGTTTCCGGAGCTGTGCGTGACCGGGTATACCTGCGGGGATCTGTTTGCGCAGCCGCTGCTGCTCAAAAGTGCGGAGGAAGCGGTGCGCCGGCTGCTGGATTCGACGGTGGACTGCGATGCGCTGCTGCTGGTCGGGGTGCCGGTGGCCTGCGGCACCGCGCTGTACAACTGTGCGGCGGTATGTCACCGCGGCAATCTTCTGGGGCTTGTCCCGAAATCCCATCTGCCGAATTACGCGGAGTTTTACGAGGCGCGGCAGTTTACGCCGGCGGACGACCGCGACCGGCCGCTGACCTATGCCGGGCAGCCGACGGTGCTCAGCCGCCGCCGTTTGTTTGCGAGCCGCTCCATGCCCGCCTTCTGCGTCGGGGTGGAGATCTGCGAGGATCTGTGGGTGCCGGCGCCGGAGTCGGCGCGGCTTGCGGCGGCCGGGGCGACGGTGATCGCCAACCTGTCGGCGAGCGACGAGAGCGTCGGCAAGGCGGACTACCGCCGGCAGCTGGTGGCCGGCCAGTCGGCGCGGCTGATCTGCGGTTATGTCTATGCGGACGCGGGCGAGGGCGAGTCGTCCGGCGATCTGGTGTTTTCCGGCCATGACCTGCTCGCGGAAAACGGGCAGCTGCTTGCCGAAAGCGAACGGTTCTCCGCCGGAATGATCGTAACCGAATTCGATGTCGAGCGGCTCAGCGCCGAACGCCGCCGGATGAATACCTTTACCGGCGGGGAGGCGCTGGAGACCGTTTACTTCGAGCAGGAGGCAAAGCTGCTCGAGCTGACCCGGCCGGTGGAGCCGCTGCCGTTTGTGCCGGGCGATCCGCAGAAGCAGGCGCAGCGGTGCGAGGAGATTCTCAATATCCAGGCGGCAGGGCTGGCACGGCGGCTGCGCCATACCGGGAGCCGGCCGGTGATCGGCCTGTCCGGCGGGCTGGATTCCACCCTGGCGCTGCTGGTGGCGGTGCGGGCCTGTGATCGGCTCGGCCGGCCGCACAGCGATATCCTGACGGTGACCATGCCCTGTTACGGCACCACCGGCCGCACCTTGGGCAACGCGCGGACGCTCGCGGCGGCGTGCGGGGCGGTGCTGCGGGAGATCAACATCGCGCAGGCGGTCACCCAGCATCTCGCCGATATCGCGCACGACGGCAGCCACGACGTGGCCTATGAAAATGCGCAGGCACGGGAGCGCACCCAGGTGCTGATGGATCTGGCCAACCGGGAAAACGGCCTGGTGGTCGGCACCGGCGACCTGTCGGAGCTGGCGCTCGGCTGGGCGACCTATAACGGCGATCATATGTCGATGTACGGGGTCAACGCTTCGGTGCCCAAGACGCTGGTGCGCTATCTGGTGGCCTATGAGGCCGAGCGGCGGGGCGGCGCGATGCGGGAGGTGCTGCTGGACATCCTGGATACGCCGGTAAGCCCCGAGCTGCTGCCGCCGGAAGACGGCGTGATCGCGCAGAAGACCGAGCAGATCGTCGGGCCGTATGAGCTGCACGATTTCTACCTTTTCCACCTGCTGCGCTACGGCTGCCCGCCGGCGAAGATCTACCGTCTGGCGCGCTGCGCCTTCGCCGGCCGCTTCACCGATGAGGAAATCAAAAAGTGGCTCGTTACCTTCCTGCGCCGCTTCTTCACGCAGCAGTATAAGCGCTCCTGCCTGCCGGACGGCCCGCGGGTGGGCAGCGTCTCCCTGTCGCCGCGCGGCGACTGGCGGATGCCCTCCGATGCGTCCGCCGCCGCATGGGTTCGCGAAGCGGAGGCGCTGTAAGCGATACGCTGCCGCTTGGCGGCATGCGCATAGTGGCATGCGGGGGTGCTTTGACCGGACTACGACGGATTTCGGGGGGATTTCTTTGCATTTATCGAAGCTCGGCCCTTATCTGCGGCCGTACTGGAAGCACTGCATCAGCGGCCCGCTGTTCAAGCTGGCGGAGGCGGTGCTGGAGCTGTATCTGCCGCTGCTGATGGCCAGGGTCATCGACGAGGGCGTGGGGAAGAACGATACCGGCTATGTGCTGCGCATGGGCGGCATCATGCTGGGGATTGTGACGGTGGGCCTGCTGTGTGCGCTGGTGTGCCAGTACGTGGCCTCGGTGACCTCGCAGGGGTTCGGCACCGGGCTGCGCAATGCGGTGTTTGCGAAAATCGGCACCCTGTCCCATGCGGAGCTCGACCGCTTCGGCACCCCGTCGCTGATCAACCGGGTGACCGGCGACGTCAACCAGCTGCAGTATGCGGTCGCGATGCTGATCCGCCTGGTGATCCGCGCGCCTTTTTTGTGCATCGGCGGCATCATCATGGCGATGACCATTGACCTGAAGCTGTCGCTGGTCATCATTGTGGCGATCCCGCTGTTTGTGGTGGTGATCACCCTGGTGATGCGCAAAACCATAAAGCTGCACCGGCAGGTGCAGAAGAAGCTGGACCGGCTGACGCTGGTGCTGCGGGAGAACCTGTCCGGCGTCCGGGTGATCCGCGCTTTTGCGCGTACCGGGGAGGAGCAGGGGCGCTTTGACGAGGCGACCGACGACCACACCCGCACGGCGATCCGGGTGGGGCGGCTGTCGGCGATGCTGAATCCGGCCACCCAGCTGATTATGAACGCGGCAATCCTGGCCATCGTCTGGTTCGGCGGCTGGCGGGTGGAGGCCGGTGGGATGACGACCGGCGAAATCATCGCCTTTATCAACTATGTCAACCAGATCCTGCTGGCGCTGACGGTGGTGGCGAACCTGGTCATCACCTTTACCAAGGCGTACGCTTCGGCGGGGCGCGTGCTGGAGGTGCTGGAGACCGAGCCGTCGATCCATGGGGCGGAGCAGGCTCCCGAAGAAGATCCGGCGGCGCCGGCGGTGGAATTCCGGCAGGTGGATTTTTCCTACGGCGGCGGTGAAAATGCGCTCAGCGGCATTTCTTTTTCGGTGCCGCGCGGGGCGACGGTGGGGATCATCGGCGGCACCGGTTCGGGCAAGTCTACGCTGATGGCGCTGCTCGAGCGCTTTTACGATGTGAACAGCGGCTGTGTGCTGGTCAACGGGGCGGACGTGCGGTCGTATCCGCTGGAAACGCTGCGGGCCAAAATCGGTATGGTGCCGCAGCAGACCGAGTTGTTTTCCGGCACCATCGCGGAAAACATCCGCTGGGGAAACGCCGGCGCTTCCGACGAAGAGGTGCGGCGGGCGGCCCGGATGGCGCAGGCGGCGGAGTTTATCGAAAGCCGGCCGGAGGGCTATGACGCGCCGGTGGAACGCGGCGGGGCCAACCTGTCGGGCGGCCAGCGTCAGCGGCTGACCATTGCCCGCGCGCTGGTGCGGGATCCGGAAATCCTGGTGCTCGACGACTCGTCGAGCGCGCTCGACTACGCGACCGACGCCGCGCTGCGCCGGGCGATCCGCGCCGGTACCCGGCAGATGACCGTTTTCATGGTCTCCCAGCGGGTCAGCGCGGTCAAACAGGCGGATCTGATCCTGGTGATGGACGACGGCGAGCTGGCCGGCGCCGGCACGCATGAGGAGCTTGTGCGCACCTGTGAGGCCTATCAGGAGATCTGCCGCTCGCAGGAACGCGGAGAGGGGGCGCATTCGGCATGAAAAAGCCCGGAACGCTCCGGCGGCTGCTCGGGTATATCGGGCGCAGCCGCTTTGCGCTGATCGGCGTGTTTGTCTTTGCCCTCATCGGCAACGCCGCGCTGCTGCTGGCGCCGAAGCTCATCGGCGAAGCGATCGACCTGATCCTCCCGGCGGAGGAATCCTTTTTCCCGGCGCTGCTGCGCATGCTTGCCGTAATCGGCGTGCTGTACCTGCTTGGGCTGCTGTTTAACTGGTTTACCGCCCTGTGTGCCAACCGGGCGGCCAACCGCACGGTGCAGACGTTGCGCACCGACTTGTTCCGCAAGCTCGGCCGCCTGCCGCTCAGCTATTACGATACCCATTCCCGCGGGGATATGATGAGCCGGTTTACCAACGATATCGACGCGATTGCCGACGGCCTGAACCAGGGCATTGTGCAGCTGATTTCCGGCGTGCTGACGGTGGTGCTGTCCCTTTTGTATATGCTGTCGCTCAACCCGCTGGTGACGCTGGTGGCGGTTTTCGTCACCCCGCTGTGCTTTGTGGTGGGGTACGCCATCACCAAATACGGCAGCCGGCGCTTCCGGGAACAGAGCCAGGTGCTCGGCCGGCTCAACGGCTATGCCGAGGAGCTCATCAGCGGGCAGCGGACGGTCAAGGCGTTCGGTTATGAGCCGCAGGCGGCGCAGAAGTTCGGCGCGATCAACCAGGAGCTGTACAGCTGCGGCTATCGTGCGCAGTTCGCCTCCGCGCTGGTCAATCCGTCCACCCGCTTTGTCAATAACATCGCGTATGTGCTGGTGGGCGTGTTCGGAATTATCGGCGGGCTGAGCGCCGGCGGCATCGCGAGCTTTCTGACCTATACCGCGCAGTTTTCCAAGCCGTTCAACGAAATCACCGCCATCACGATGCAGCTTCAGCTGGCGATGGCCTCGGCGCGGCGGGTGTTCCAGGTGATGGACGAAGCCGAGCAGCTCCCTGATGCGCCGGACGCTGCGGTGCTCACCGAGGCGAAGGGAACGGTGGATTTCCGGCATGTGTCGTTTTCGTATGTGCCGGAGCGGCCGCTCATCCGCGATTTTCAGCTGGCGGTAAAGCCCGGCATGAAGGTCGCGATTGTCGGGCCGACCGGCGCCGGCAAGACGACGCTGGTCAATCTGCTGATGCGCTTTTATGAGGTGGACGGCGGAACCATCGCGATCGACGGCCGGGACATTTCCGCCGTCACGCGGGACAGCCTGCGCCGCAGCTTCGGGATGGTGCTGCAGGAAACATGGCTGTTTGCCGGAACCATACGCGACAACATCGCCTACGGCCGGCCGGAGGCCACCGATGAGGAGGTGGAGGCGGCCGCGCGGGCGGCGCATGCGCACAGCTTTATCCGCCGGCTGCCGGACGGCTACCGGACGCTGATTGCGGAGGACGGCGGCAACCTGTCGCAGGGGCAGAAGCAGCTGCTGACCATCGCGCGGGCGATGCTGCTGGATCCGCCGATGCTGATTCTCGACGAGGCGACCAGTTCGGTGGATATTCTGACCGAAATGCGCATCCAGAAGGCGTTCCGCCGCATGATGGAGGGGAAAACCACCTTTGTGATCGCGCACCGGCTGTCCACCATCCAGGACGCAGATCTCATTCTGGTGCTCGATAAGGGCGACGTGGTGGAAACCGGCACCCATGAAGAACTGCTGGCCAAGGGCGGTTTTTACGCCCGGCTGTACAATTCCCAGTTCGCCGCTGCGGACGAAGGTTAGACGGAAGATCAGCAAGGCCAGACTGTCAAAAAAGTCGTTTCGCAAAAAATAATGCACAAAAAATTTTCGGCCG
>USCI01000021.1 GCA_900553255.1 uncultured Oscillospiraceae bacterium
CATTGTACCAGAAGGGCTGACGGGTCCTCAACTTTCATTTAACTTTACAGTCCGATGAAATTTTTAGGGAGGCTTGAAAATGAAAAGGAAACTTGTGTCCCTTGCGGCAGCAGCTGCTGTTACGGCGGCCATGATGTCCGTTGCCATTCCGGGCGTGATGGCGGCGCCGGAAACGGCCACCGATCCGACCTGGACCGAAGAGGGTGCCCTGTGGTACGATGTGGCCGGCGCCCAGGTGCCGGAAGGATCCTACCTGAACACTACGGCAGGAAACTTCCCGGGCTTTGACGGTGGGGCCTACATCTTTTATACCAACAGCGGCAACATCGAAATGAACATCAATGTCCCTGTTGCCGGAAATTATGATATTTCTGTGCGGACGGCGAGCAATGACCCTACCAGCAATATCGATACCCCTGATAGATTTTATGTCAACGATACTCAATATTTTATTAGTTTGATCGATGCTGGGCAGTACGTTTGGGCGGATGTTCCGGTGGGAACAGAAGCTTATGAAAATAGCAAGCTCAAACCCAATCCCCCGGAGGAGGGGATTGCCCTGAACGCCGGCTCCAACATCCTGAGTATTACTAACGCAGGGTGGGGCGGATGGCATTCTTTGGACAGCGTCACCCTGACCCCGAAATTTGAACTGTCCGACGGCGAGGAGCTGATGATGGACATCTTCAATCTCCCGGCTGTGGTCACTCTGGAGGACAAAGAGACGGTGGAGGCGCTGGAGGCCCGGTATCAGGCCCTTTCCGCCGAGGAGAAGGCCAAGGTTACCAACTATTCGGTGCTGCAGGCCGCTCTGGAGACCATCGAGGAACTGGATCAGCTGCAGGTGCAGCAGCCCGTGGTGGACGGCGACACCCTGACCTATGAGGTGGAAAAGGGTTCCCTGACCGGTTCGGCATCGGTGGAAGATACCCTTACCGGCTTCAGCGGGGACGGTTATGTGGAAATCGCTGAAGGAGAAGGCGTAAGTGCCACCATTTCCATGCGGATCTTTGTGCCGGAGGCCGGAAAATACAATCTGATGATGACAGCGGCAAAAGTGGGGACGGGGAATGGCTGCGATACCCTGTCGGTCAACGGCGGCAGCAATCTCTTGCTCTCGGTGTACGGAGAGCAGAACCAGTGGACGGAAACGGCTCCCGGTACGGAAAACTGGGCGGAGGACGTGCTGCAGCCCACTCCGGTGGCTGTGGAGCTTAAGGAAGGCGAAAACACGCTGACCATCTCCAAGAGCTGGTCGTTTGGAACGGCATACGACAAGGTTGTCCTGACCCCCAATGCCGAGGGCGTCAACCCTGGCGAGGGTGAGGAACCCGGCGAAGGGGAGGATAATCCTCCGGAGGCTTCCAAGATTCAGCAGGTGGAGCAGGCCATTTCGGCGCTGCCCTCCGTGATCGGCAGTGATGACGTGGAAGCGGTCAACGCCGCCTGGGCGGCTTATGAGGCCCTGACCGCAGAAGAACAGTCCCAGGTTCGCAATGTCAACAAGCTGCTGGTCAGCTGTGCGCGGGTCCGTGCGATTGAAGCCGGCGACGAGCAGGAAAATGCCCTGCGCTTCGAAGCGGAGACGGGCACTATGGCCGGAAACTCGTCGGTTGTCGGCGCGGACGGTGCGATGAAGAATTACAAGGGCGACGGGTATGTATTCCTGTTCGATGCCAGCTTTACCGTGGACGTTTATGTACCGCAGAACGGACAGTATGACATTTATATCATCGGCGCCAGCGACAGCGGGGAGGATAAGAGCGACTATGTCTCCATCAACGGCGGAGAGCAGCTGCTGACCTCTTACCTCGGCTCCACCAAGGGGACCTGGGTGAGCTGCCAGCCCGGCACCGAGGATTACCTGGACGGGAAACTGGCGCCAAAGGCTCCGGAAAACGGTTATGCCCTTAAGGCAGGGAAAAACACCATCGAAATCAGCGCCAACTGGGGCTACAGCTGCTATGACGCCATTGTGGTGGTGCCGCGCTTTGACATGGTCATCACGGACGACGTGCCTGACACCGGCGTTGCTGCACCCATCGCGGCACTGGCAGTTTTCGGCACGGCCTGTATCGGTCTGGCGACGGCGCTGCCCCGCCGGCGGAAGAGCTTAGGTGAGACGATTGAAAAATAATCAGCTACATATACAAAGAGAAAAAAAGAAAATCCCCAAAAAGGTATGGATTCCGGTTCTGTGCGCCGTTCTTGTTCTGCTGCTCGCCGGTGCGGGGGTGCTCATCTGGGTGCTTACCCGCCCGGATGAGCCGTCCGACGACCCCACCTCTTCCCGCAAGGAAGGGGTGGCCATGTTTGCTGACGCGGTCATCCGGGACCCGGAAACGGACAGGGGGCGCTTCACCGGATACACCCACGTGGTGGTGGCTTCCGATACGCCGGACGAAACCCTGGCGGAGCTGGAGCAGTACGGCATCAAGCCCATTGAATATAAGGAGGACGATTCCCTGTTTGCGCCGGGCAACCCGTGGTATCTGGCGGAAATGGGGAAAAACTCCAAAATCTATCTCTGCGAAGGGACCTATGAGCTGGAAAACGGGCCTTTTATGACTCTGGATGCCGAGACCCCTGTTACCGTGTCGGGGGAGGGAAAGGATAAAACCCTGATTGTCGGCAGTTCACGCACGCGGGACAGCAAATCGGCTGCCTTCCACCTGATCGCCAATGAGGAGACCCCGCTGGAAAATGCAGTGATTGAAAATCTCTCCATCACCGGCTTTGAGTATGGCGTGCGGATCGAAAACGGGAACGGGATCGCGCTGCGGAACCTGAATGTGGAGCGAAACCATTTTGTGGGCGTCAGCCTGGAGAACGCCAGCAACTGCGAAATCACCGGC
Source organism: uncultured Oscillospiraceae bacterium (assembly GCA_900553255.1). GTDB lineage: Bacteria > Bacillota > Clostridia > Oscillospirales > Acutalibacteraceae > UMGS1591. The sequence goes on from USCI01000021.1 coordinate 2,856, forward strand.
TGTGACCTGGTGGAAAACGGCCGCCCCGACGGCGCGGATACCGGCTATGGCCTGTCACTTCTCTACGACAGTACCGGCAATACCGGCTCCGGCAACCTGTATAAAAACAACGCCAATAAGAATGCGGTGGACTTCCTGGAACGTGGGACGCTGGATACCCCGCCGAACAACAATATCGTCATGGAAATGGTGTACGATCTGGAACGGGATGAAAAGCCGATTCAGGATCCGGACAATATCCAGCCCACCGAGGAGGCCATTCGTGTGGAGATGGAGACCGGCGAGATTGACGGTACCGGCGCGGTGGTAATCAACCAGGCCGAAAAAGTGGATGCCTTTACGGGAGACGGCTATGTGTTCCTGTTCAACACCACAATCCGCCTGACCGTGAATGTGCCTGAGGCGGGCAACTACCGCCTGTTCATTGTAGGCACCTCCGATGATGGAAACAACAAGTGCGACTATGTGCAGGTCAACGGTGGTGAACGGTATCTGACCTCCTATCTGGGGAAGAACCAGGGCCAGTGGACTTACAGCCAGCCCGGTACCGAGGTCTGGGAAAACGACGAGCTGCATCCGGACGCCCCGGACGACGGATTCGCTTTAAACGCGGGTGAAAATGAAATTCTGATAACGGCGAACTGGGGCTATTGCTGCTATGACGCCGTGGTTCTGGAACCGGTAGAATAAGGGGGATGGGCATGAAAAAACGACTTTGCGCATTGCTTAGCTGTGTTTTCCTATTCACGGCCATGCTTGGTGCGATGCCCTCCCAGGCTGAAACAGGAGCAAGGGAAAGTGGTAAGCCTATGCTGAGCGGAATGTTTATTGCCCCCACGCTGACCGGGGGAGAGGACGCTTGGACGCAGGATGACTGGAATACTGCCATGGAGCAGATGAAGGGCATCGGCGTTCATCAGGTGGTTGTGCAGTACGCGGTGTATTTTTACAGCGAATACAATAAAGCCTATTTTTACACCCCGACCTTTGAAACGGCTGAGACCGGAACCGAGGCCCAGCGCCAGCAGCTCCCCTTCATCCTTCAGGCGGCCAGGGCTGCCGGCGTGCAGGTATGGCTTGGTCTGTCGCTGTATGAGGACGCCTGGTTCTCCGGGATCACCAATGCCTTTAACGATGTGGACAGCGCGGGAAAAAGTCAGTTCCTGACCGAAAGCGAGGGGTATGCCGAAAGGGTGTTCGATGACCTGTGGAGCCAGTTCGGTGGGGAATATGGGGATATCATCGTCGGCTGGTATCTGCCCTTTGAATTCAATAACGAGAACCTGACGCAGGGCAACGGCGGCATCGACCGGCTGATCAATGACTATTATGCGCCTTTGACCGCCCATATCAAGGCGGTTACGCCGGCTAAGCCCACCATGTGTTCGCCGCTGGTGTACACCCCTCTCAAAGGGGAGGCCGATCCCGCCAAGCTGGAAAACTGGAAGACGCTGCTGCAGAGCATTTGGAGTTACAGCCAGATGGATATTATCGCGCCGCAGGACGGCTGCGGTTGGGAAAGCAGCACCAAGGAGACCATTGTCCCCTGGTACCAGGCGATGGCCGAGGCGAAACAGGCTGCTCAGCCGGCAAGAGACAGCAAGGGCTGGGGCGAGGCTGTTGCCTGGAACAACCCGGAGGTATACAGCATGAACCCCATGGGGGTGATGACCACCAAACGGTTTACCGACAATATGGCGGCCATCGATCAATATGTGGACGCTCATGTCAGCTTCAGCCTGCACTCCTTTGTGTATTTGGATCAGGCGAAATCCGGGACGAGTACGGTGAACGAGGCCTTCTACAAGGCCTATCGGTACTACTACGAAAACGGTGCGCTGTATGTCCCTTCCACCCCAATCCCGACCCCCGCCAATACCCAGGCTGCGGTGAATGGGTTCGGCGTGACAGTCACCTTTGACCGGGTAGACGTGGGAGAGGACCAGCCCATCGCCGGATATGAGCTATGGCGGAAAGAGGCGGATGCCGGCGACGCGGAGCTGGTACGGATTCAGGAAGTCCAGCAGGCGGCCCCTGGGGAATCGCTGGCCATCAGCGATGCGCAGCTTGAGCCCGGGCGTTCCTACGAGTATCGGCTGTATGCGGTAGACGGCACCGGAAACCGTTCCGGAGAACCGGCAGTGCTCAAGGTGGAGATCCCCTCCTACGGGATCGCTCTGAACCGGGAGTTCGGGGACAGTCTGGGCAGCAGTGTTGCAGTCACTGCCGGCGATTTTCTCAACGGTGAAGCGTCGGGCGATGCGGCTGGACTGACTGCAGGAAACGGATCGTTTGCCTTTGCCCTTACCGATCGAAACACCATTGGGAAATATACGCTTACCTGTGACCTGGGCGGGGAGAAGACCGTGGGCTTTGCCTATCTCCAGCTTCAAAACAATCCCTTTGTCGGCAGCGAGGTTTTTCTTCCGGAAAAAATTGACGTGCTGGCAGACGGCAAACCGATTGCCGTGGTTTATCCGTATAAAGAGTACGGCTCCTCCGCCACCGGCGGCGTGTGGATTCCGATCGATTTTGGCAAGGCGGTAACAGCTCGTCAGATTCAGCTGGTGGTGACCCAGAAATACGCCAATTCCGAGATTTCGGTGCTGCGGATTTATGAGGCGTCGGCCACCTCCGCGGCCACGCCGGATTATCTGGAGCCGGTGAATTTGGTGGAAGGGCAGCCGGTGTATTTCAACACCTCGTCTATGCAGAATTTTACACCGGCCGATCACCTGTTTGGCGTCGTCAATAACACCATCGATCTGCTGACCGGGCAGTTCACCAGCGAAACCCTTACCTATAAGTCCGCGCCAGCAACCAGTCTTCTGACGCATGGGCTGAGCCGCGGCCCGTCTGTGGCCTGGAGTGAGGACGGAAACAATACCGCCTGGCTTCGGGTACAGAATATGGGCGGCGAGTTTGTGATGGAAGTGGATATTCCCTCACCATCCATTCTTCAGGCGGTGGAAATGCAGTGGCTGCTGGACCGGGATTCCGCCGTATTCCTGCCGTCGTATATTGAGGTGTACGGCACTACGGCCCAGGGGGCGGAGGAACTGATTGGAACGGCTTACCGTCCTTCGGAAATCATGATTGACTTCGACAAGGAGGTATCCGCCGATAACACCCACCGGGTGGAAACGGTAGCGTTCCGCGTACCGGTGGAAAGCAACAAGCTGTATAAGAAGATTTCGCTGAGGATTTCGCCTCAGTATGCGAACAATGCTCATTTTATCAAGAGCGTAGCGGTTTATTAAAGGAGGAATGCCATAATGAGAAAATGGTTCGCTTTGGTTCTCTCTGTGTGTATGATGACATTTGTTCTGACGGCCTGTACGGATGACCCGGTGGAGTCTTCTCCGGACAGCCAGACCGGCAGCACTGGCGGAAACGACGAATACGAGCTTCCTGTGATCGATTCCGTTTCCGGTACGGTAACCTACGCTGTGCGGGATAACGTAATCGATGAGACCGAAATCTGGGTTGAGTCCTTTGAAAAGATGTATCCCAACATCAATGTGGAACTGGAAGAGTTCGTTGGGGATCTGTACGAGTTTCTTTCCACCCGTGCGGCGGCACAGACCCTGCCGGATGTGGTGCTGGGCTGGGACAATCTGGCTCCGTTTGTCCAGCAGAACTGGCTTTATCCGCTGGATGAGTTCCTAGAAAAGGATGAGGAGACACAGTACATCCATCAGGTTTCCCTGGACGGCTTCAAATACTGCGGGAAGACCTATGCGGTGCCTGCCTGGCTGCAGTTCTCCTGCATGGTGGTGAATCTGGATCTGTTGGATACCCTGAATCTGGATCGCCCGGACTATGACTGGACCATCGACGAATTCACCGAGCTGGTGAGAAAGGCCACCAACAACACCTATTCCGGCCTGAATCACACCGATTCGCTGGATCAGTACCTGATGATGCAGCTGGAGGAAGACGGATATCATCAGTGGGGGTATAATCCCGAAACCCAGACCTTTAATCTGACCAGCGGCGCTTTCCAGGAAGCGGTATCGATTGTCAGCGAACTGGAGAGGCAGCCGCAGCTGGTAGCCGACAACATGCGGGATTCCTCCAATTCCGCCAACGACGACTATTCCAAGAAGTTCGGTGCCAACGCGGACGCCTTGGCCGACGGAAAAATTCTGGTGGCCAACCAGAGCACTTGGGATGACTCCTGGCTGAATACCTCTCTGACCTTTAACTGGGATTATTATCCCATTCCGGCAGCGACCAAGGAAAGCGCCAAGCAGATCGTTCATGCCGACTACGGTGTGATGCTGTCCACCGCGCAGGACCCGCAGGCTGCCTGGGAATTTCTTAAATTCCTGACCTTCGGCAAGGACGGCCTGATCACCCGGATGAATCTGCAGCGTGAGCGCAATGAATCCAATCCGACCAACAACCGCTTTACCATTCCGGCCAGTTCACATCCGGAAGTCTCCGAGCTCTTCAACGGGTACGAAAATGTGCCCGACGGCGTCAAGTATATGTACAATCATATGGACAAATCGGTCAAAGGGGACTACTCCAAAATTCTGCCGGATTACTGGGACGTTGTGAACGACAACATTTATCAGGCGAAGGTCTCCATCAGCGAGGGCACCGATGCAGCTGCCGTCGCACGGGAGACAGAGAATACCATCAATCAGCAATTCTCCGCTTCCTACGCAGCGTTTACCGCTGCAGTTGAGCAGGTACAGGCGGATTTTGAGGCCTCACGGCAATAACGACTGGTAGGAGCTCCCGGCAATTTCTCAGCTAGGAAAGGGAGATTGCCGGGGCTTCCTTTTATGATCCGTCGATATGGGGGTGCAAAACCGAATGAAATGCAAAAAGATAATCGCTTCGGCCGTTATCGCCGCCATGCTGCTTCCGCAGCTGTGCAGCATCCGCATACTGGCGGAGGAACCGGAAAGAGAGCGGGAATCTTCCTCGTATTATAACGGCTGGACAGCTATAGACGAGGATCAGATCGCAGCGCAGGCCGGTCTCACCGAAGAGGGGGTTGTCCTGCAGGAGGGAACTGCACAGGCTTTCTCCCTGGATATCCCCCAGGCGGGCGATTATTGGCTGGCCGTCGAATACGAAACATTGGAGGACGTAACCCTGGAAAGCACCTTATTGGTCTCCTTCGGCGGGACCGAGGTGCGTACCCGGGTGATTTCCCTGTGGCAGGATGCCGGGGAGACCTACAAGACCGACCGTTACGGCAACGAGCTCCCCTCCGACCAGGAGACAAGAGGGGAGCCCCTGCTGGATTACGTCCGTGATCAGGCAACCCTGTCCAGCCGGCCGGTTTCCTTTTCGCTGGAGGCCGGCACCCAGGAGGTTGTTCTGACCAGTGAGGATACCGATATCCGTCTTACCCGCCTTTTGGCGGTTCGTACGGAGGAAGCGCCCGCCTATGAAGAATATGCCGCCGCCCTGGAGGGACAAACGGAAGGAACGGACTTTATACCGGTGGAAGGCGAAAACTATACGGTGAAGTCCGATTCGTATATCCGTGCAGCCTCGGAAAGCAACGCGGCATTGTACCCTTATGATTATCGCAGGAAGTTGCTGAATATCCTGGACGGTGCGTCGTTTAAGACGGTAGGGCAGAAGGTTGTCTACAGCTTTGAAGTCAAAAATTCCGGCGTGTACTGCATCAGTTTCCGATACAGCCAGAATTATAAGGAGGACCTGCCCGCTTATGCCAATATCTTCCTGGATGGGAAGACGCTGTTTTCCGAAATGAACAGTATGCCCTTTGACTATACCGGCATAGGCTATGCGAACACTACCCTTACGGCTTCCGGGGAACCGGCCGGCATTTATCTGGCGGCCGGATGGCATACCATTTCTCTGGAGCTGGACGGAACCCCTGTACAGCATACGGTGGAAAGGCTGACCGCCATTTTGAGCGAAATTTCCGCGATCGGTCTGGAACTGAAGAAAGTGGCCGGAACCAGCGCCAGCGAGTACCGTACATGGGATGTGGAAAGCTACATTCCCGGCGTCATTGAAAAGCTGGAAGGCTTTCGGGATGAATTGCAGACCCTTTACGACCAACTGGACTCCCCGCAGACCGAATCCCCGGCGGCCGCGCTGAATATCCAGCTCGCGGCGGATAATTTGGATCAGCTGCTTCAGGCACCGGGCAAAATTCCGGCCAACCTGACCCTTCTCAACGAAGGCACTGGTTCCGTCACTCAGCTGCTGGCGGATCAAATCACCACTCTGACAGGACAGAACCTGGCTATTGACCGTCTCTATATCCACGGAGCCGGAGAGGACCTGCCTAAAACGGAAGTGGGCTTTTTCAGTGGACTATGGAATGGGATCAAGCGCTTTTTTTACACGCTGTTTGTGGACAGGGGCGAGGTTTCTTCGGAAAGCGACGTCACCCTGAAGGTGTGGATGAACTATGCCGTTTATTACATGGATACGCTCCAGTCCATGGCAGACACGCAGTTCACGCCGGAAACCGGGATTGCCGTAGAATTTTCCGCCATGCCGGATCAGCAGCGGATAATTTTGGCCAATGCGACCCAGAGCGCTCCGGATATCATCATGGGAGCACAAACCAAAATCCCTTACGACCTGGGCCTGCGGGGCGCGGCACTGGATCTGACCACGTTTCCGGATTTCGCTTCGTATATTCAGGAGGAATATACCCTGGAATCCCTGACGCCGTACATGCTGGGTGATCAGGTGTTCGGCATCACCGAGACGCAGGAGTTCTATGTGCTGGCCTACCGGAAGGATGTTCTGGAGAGCTTGAATCTGGCCATCCCGCAGACCTGGGACGATGTGGCGGATATGATGCCGGTGCTGCGGCGGAATTCCATGAATTTCTATCTGCAGCTTTCCGGCTACAGCGGAACAAAGCCGCTGTACAGCACCATCCCCTTCTTTACGCAGGCGGGAGCCTCGGTTTATTCGGAGGACGGCATGACCACGGCGCTTAATTCGCAGGCCGGACTGCAGGGATTTGAGACCCTGACAAACCTCTACCGCATATACAGCGTTCAGCAGGTGGTTTCCAGCTTTTACAACAGTTTTCGTTACGGGGAAATCCCGCTGGGGATTGCATCCTTCGGCGACTATGTGCGGATCAAGACGGCAGCGCCCGAAATTGCCGGCCTGTGGGGAATTGCCGAGCCTCCCGGATTTCTTCAGGAAGACGGAAGCATCAACCGTTCCACAACGGCCGCTTCCACGGCCTGTGCGATCATGGCGCAGTCGGCATATCCGGAGGAGAGCTGGGAGTTCCTTAAATGGTGGCTTTCCTCTGAGGTGCAGGCGGAATTCGGAAATACGCTGCAGACGACTTACGGGCCGGAATACCTGTGGAACAGCGCGAATCGCGTGGCCTTTGAACAGCTTTCCTTCCCGGAAGAGGACAAAGAGGTTATTCTTGCCCAATGGGGAAATATGGAGGAAATTCCGCAGCATCCCGCCCAGTACATCATTGAACGGGAGATCTCCGACGCGTGGTCCAATGTGGTAATCAACGGGCAGCCCGCCCGGATAGCCCTGGACAACGCCGTGACCAATATCAACCGCGAGTTTGCCCGCAAGCTCAAGGAGTTCGGCTATATGGACGATGCGGGAAATATGCTCAAGCCATATACGATTTATTCCATTGAAGATGTGCTGACAGGAGGGGTGGCAAATGAGTAGCGCTGTTCGGTCTGCGAAAAAAAGCGCGCTTGGCCGTCGCGGCCTGGTGGACCGTTTGAACCGCTGTTCTCACTGGATTCTGCTGGCGCCCTTTCTGATCTGCTTTACCCTGTTTATACTGCTGCCGATTTTAGGGGCTGTGGTTCTGTCCTTTACCAATTTCGACGCTGTGCAGATGCCGCGGTTCGTCGGGCTGGATAATTATATCGAAATCTTTTCCTCTGACCGGCGTTTTATGCAGAACGTCCTGCCCAATACCCTGGTATACGCCGTGGTGGTTGGACCGGGGGGATACATCCTTTCGTTTATTCTGGCCTGGATTCTGGCGCAGCTTTCCCGGGCGCCCCGTACCGTGCTGGCGGTTATCTTCTACTGCCCTTCCATGATGACGGCGGCCACCTCGGTGGTATGGGGAACCATTTTTTCCGGAGACAGGCGGGGCTACGTGAACAACATTCTGCTGAATCTGGGCATTATACGTGAGCCGGTGGCCTGGCTGACCTCCAGCGAAACCCTGATGCCGGTCATGCTGATCGTAGCGCTCTGGTCGAGTATGGGCGTGGGATTCCTGGCTATGCTGTCTGGTGTGCTGAACGTGAATGCGGAGCTGTATGAGGCGGGGCGGATTGACGGCGTGCGCAACCGTTTGCAGGAGGTCTATTATATCACGATTCCTTCTGTGCGGCCGCAGATGCTGTTCGGAGCGGTGATGGCACTGGTGAATACCTTCAATTCACCAGGCATGGGCGTTACCCTGTCCGGGTCAAATCCCACGCCGGGATATGCCGGACAGCTGATTGTCAACCACATGGACGACTACGGCTTCCTACGCTATGAGATGGGGTATGCCGCCGCCCTGTCGGTGATCCTGCTGATTGTGGTCTGGCTGTTTTCGCGGCTGGCCTATAAATTGTTCGGAGACAAGGACTAAGGAGGTGGAAAAGATGAAAAAAGCCGTACGGGCTCGTTCGTATCCCTTTCGATGGGACCAGCTCAAATTCTACATCATCCTTTTGCCGATGATCGTTTTTATGCTGATTCCCTTGGTTTACATCTTTTTCCATGCTCTCAAGCCCATGAGCGATCTGTTCGCCTTTCCGCCGAAATTCATCACGCTGCATCCCACGCTGGAAAACTTTCGGCGCCTCTTCAGTTCGGCTGATTCCACCAATTATCCGCTGTCTATTTATCTGTTCAACAGTGTCGTTACCTCGTTGATTGCGGTGGCGGCGACCGTGCTGATGTGCGCTGCCTCCGGTTACGTCTTGTCCAAAAAGAAGTTTCGCGGAAAAAAGCTGATCCTGGAGGTCAATCAGGCGGCGCTGATGTTTGTGACGGTGGCGGTGGCGATTCCCCGCTTTTTGATCATCAAAAGCATCGGTCTTATGGACAACTACCTGTCGCATATTCTGCCGCTTCTGGCCATGCCGGTGGGCCTGTTCCTGGTCAAGCAGTTCATTGACCAGGTGCCCACGGCGCTGATCGATGCAGCCCAGATCGACGGGTGTACCGATTTTGGGATCCTGTTCCGGATTATCATACCGGTGATCAAGCCCGCGCTTGCCACGGTAGCGATTCTGGCGTTTCAGCAGTCCTGGAACAGCGTGGAGGCGTCCCAGCGCTTTATTGATTCTGAACGGATGAAAACCTTCGCCTATTACATATCGGTGGTGGCGTCCCCGAGCGGAAATACCGTTGCCGGGCAGGGGATCGGTGCGGCCGGCGTGCTGCTGCTGTTTTTGCCGTGCCTGATTCTGTTCATCGTTCTGCAGTCCAAGGTTATGAGTGCCGTTGCGCATTCCGGAATTAAGTAAGGAGGCCGCTATGAAACGATGTATAAAATGCGGCCTATTCATGGCGGCGCTGGCGGTGCTGTTTTCCCTGGGTGCCGCTGCGCTGCCGCCGCAGACAGGCAATGCAACTACGTACACCTACACCCTAAACGCGGAAAACGGCTGGACTCGCACTCAGGATGCCTATTTGACGGGAGAGGTGCTCTTTTTGAACGCCCCTCTCACCCGGCCGGAGGATCTTACCGTCCGGGGCCGGATGCTTTATGTGGCGGATACCGGTGCAGGCCGTATTCTGCGGTACGATCTGGATACGGGAGAGACGGCGTCGCTGGGAGAAGGCATTCTGCAGACGCCCACCGGCGTATTTGTTACCGGGGAAGGCAATATTTATGTGGCCGACCCCGACCGGGCAGTGGTTACCATGCTTTCCCCGGAGGGGGAGCTGCTTCGGGAATATGGGCGGCCCGAAACCACCACCTTCGGCGAAGATTCCATTTACAAGCCGCGAAAGGTGGCGGTGGACGGAAACGGCATTCTGTCCATTGTATCGGACGGAGCCTATGACGGGATTGTACAGCTCAGCCCGGACGGGGAGTTCCTGGGATACTTCGGCTACAATTCGGTGCCCATGACCTTCCTTGAACTGCTTCAGGACGCCTTTTTCACCGAAGCGCAGAAAGCGCAGCTGTTTAACAATCTTCCCCTCTCGTTTTATAATCTGGCCATCGATTCCCAGGGCGTTATTTATACGGTCACTCAGGGATCGGAGGCCAGCGCCGTCAAGGAACACAACGTGACCGGCGTGAACCTGCTTTCCGAATCGATCCCGGGAGAGAAAAACTTTGCCGATCTTGCCATCGGGCCGGACGGACAGATTCTGGCCGTTACCCAGACGGGCCTGGTATATGAATACGACAGCGACGGTTCCCTCCTGTTTTCCTTCGGCGGCCGGGCGGCTACCAGTGAACGCAGCGGGCTGGTGACGGTGGCCTCCGGAATTGCCGTGGACGAGGATGCGCAGCTTTATGTGCTGGACGGGGAACGCGGTCTGGTTCATACCTATTTATCCACCGATTTTGCCGACCGGCTCCACGGCGCGGTCCGCCAGTATCACGACGGCGATTATGCCCTGTGCATGGAGAATCTGGAGACCCTGCTGGGACAGGTGGGAAACGTCAAGGTCGTGTACGATTATCTCGGCAAAAACGCCTTTCAGCTCGGGCAATATGAGGCGGCGGCATCGTATTTCCGCAATGCGGGAAACCAGTCCGGTTATTCTGACGCCTTTTGGGAGATCCGTAGCCGCAGCATGTCCTGGGTGATTCCGGCGGCTTTTCTGCTGCTGATTGCGCTGTCCGTTGCCGGAGCGGTGGTGTCCCGGCTGCGCCGGCGGGTACCGGTTTCCGCGGAACGCCCGCCGCGGCAGAACAGAAACCGTCTAGTATCGGATTTGACCTTTTCCTTCCGGTTTTTCCGGCATCCCTTCAACAGCTATTACGAGGTACAGACCGGGCAGCGCGGCAATGTGCTTTCCGCACTGATTCTCTATTTGCTGGCGTTTCTTGTGTTTTCCCTGGATTACCTTTTCCGCGGCTTTTCTTTTTCAATCCGCGGCCTGGAGAATACCTCGCCGGTGTATGTAATGATGATGTTTTTTCTGCCGGTGGGGCTGTTCATCATCAGCAGCTATATGGTCAGCGAAATCAGCGACGGCAAAGGACGCTTCCGGACCATGTTTATCGGCCTGTCTTATGCGCTGGTGCCGCTGATCTGCCTGCTGCCGGTTGTAACCCTGCTGACCCATGTGTTAACCCTCAATGAAGCCTTTCTCATTACCCTGGGAAGCGGGGTTGCCTACGCATGGACCGGCGTACTTCTGGTGATTGCACTGCGCGAGCTGCACGATTACGAATTTCATCAGGTGTTCGTCAATATCGTGCTGGCCCTGTTTTTAATGATTATCATTATTTTTGTTTGTTCCATTATTGCCATGTTCTGGGATCGTGTGTTGGAAATGGTCACGTCGATCGTGAAAGAGGTGAAGTACCGTGTGGGGTTGTAAAAAAGGCGTCCGGATTCTTTCCTGCGGCATGGTGGCGGCGCTCTTTGCGTCCTTAATTGTACAGGCGACTGAATCTTCGGGTTCGGCGGAACCGGTTTCCTTTCTGTACAACGCCAATGAGGTGTATTCCAGCCGCTATACGCAGCCGGAGACGTCGGATGTCCAGGCGGTCCCCCTTGACCTGGAGGGCTTTGCCCCGATTATGGAAAACGAGGCGCTGGCGGTGTATATCCGGGAAGAGACCGGTGCTCTGCGGGTGTGCGATAAGGCATCCGGCTATGTTTGGGGAACACTGTCTGCCGACAAGCCGGAGGACTTGAATCAGACCTGGTCCAAATTGGGGAATTCCCTGATTGCCGCCGATATATACGACGAGAATGGGAACCTCAAGTCCTATGGCACCAATGCAGAAAATCTGGACTGGAAGGTATCCGGCAATACGCTGAACTGCCGCGTGTCCTGGGAAGACCAGGAGATAGAACTGGAATTTTCCATGACCCTGACAGACGACGGACTGCGCTTTACGCTGAACGGCGATACCATTCAGGAACACGGCGAATGCCGGTTGGGCACGGTGTATTTCCTGCCCTTTTTCGGTTCAGTTTCCGAGGACTCACAGCCGGGTTATATCTTTGTTCCGGACGGCAGCGGATCGCTTATCCGCTTTCAGAAGGCCCGCAGCTATCTCCAGGGATTTGAAAAGCGGCTGTACGGCCCGGATTACGGTATCGACCCCCTGGATCCCATTCAGGGGCTGGAATCGGTTCGCACCGGGGAGTACATGACCGAAGAGGAATTTCTCACGGCGCCCCTATTCGGCATTGTTCACGGGACGGGGCAAAACGCGTTTATGGCCCTGGTGGAAGAAGGGGGAACCTACGCCAGGCTGAAGGTGGACCCGGCAGGACTTATTACCAACTATTACCGCGCCTATATGACGTTTGTTTACCGGCAGACCTATGAGCAGCCCTTCAACAGGGACGGGGAGGGGATTGCCACGGTGCAGCCCGACCCCAACCCGCTTCAGGTGACCATGACCTACCGCTTCCTGTATGGCGAGGACGCCGATTATGTGGGGATGGCCAAAGTCTACCGCGATTACCTGAAGGAGCAGGGCGCCCTTCAGCCGTTGGAAACAGACGATTCCATGCCTCTGCGTGTGGACTTTCTGACGGCGGATGTGGAAAAGGAGTTCATCGGTACATCGGTGAATAAGATCACCTCGCTGTCGGAAATCGAAGAAACGCTGGACTGGCTGTCCGGCCGGAATGTGACGAATCTGCAAGTGACGCTGCTGGGGTGGCAAAAAGGGGGGCAGAACGGTTATGCAAAGACCTCCTCCTCGACCCGGACGGTGTACGGAAGGCTTTCCGCGCTGGATGACCTGCGGGATCGGCTGACCGGGCTGGGAGGAACCCTTTCCCTCTGGCTTTCTCCCTTTACCGCCCGGGAAGGACAGGCGGATCTGCGCAGCGAGATCGGTATATCCCTCTCCCAGTCCGCCATCGTCAAATCCTCCGGAGAGGACACCTTTTTGGGAGATGTTTGGTATCTCAAGCCCGGCGTGGGGCTTGAGGCGCTGACGGAGCAGGCTCCGATGCTGACCGAAGAGGGATACGGACTGATGCTGGATGATATCGGCTACCTGCTTTACGGTGAGTATCTGGCCGGCCAGGCGACTACCCGGGAGGAGGTCAGGCAGCAGATCGTTGATGCTGCAGCGGGCCTTGCTTCGGGCGAAAAACTGACCATGGCCCGTCCGGCCGACTATTTATATCCCTATGTGTGTTCTTACGTCTCCATCCCCATGGTCAGCAGCCAGTACCTGTTTCAGACCGATACGGTGCCCTTCCTGCAGATTGTTCTTTCCGGGGCCATGGAGCTGTATGCACCGTATACCAATCTGAGCTTCTTTTCCGGTGCGGATATTCTGAAAATGATCGACTACAACTGCTATCCATCCTTCCTCCTGACCGGAAAGGACAACTACAGTCTGAGAAATACGGCTTCTTCCGGCTATCGTTCCACCTATCTGGAGGACTGGAAGGAATATATGGTTCAGGCCTACGATCTGATTTCGCGGCTGTTGGAACCGGTGATGGGGCAGGAGATAGAAGCCCGCACGGTTCCGCTGCGCGGAGTGGCCAAGACGGAATATGCTTCCGGCACCATTTACGTCAATTACAACAGCGAAAGCGTTGAGCTGGATGGATTGACGATCCCGGGTGCATCGGCCGTTTTCACGGACGGAGAACGGACAGAATGGGGGTCGGTGATATGATAGGCAAAAACCGCACGGATGGGGCGGCCCGCCGGAGAAAAGGCTTGTCAATCCGGGCGCGGGAAATCACCAGCGGCTACCTGTTCCTTCTGCCGTGGATTCTCGGATTTTTGGCATTCACCCTATATCCGTTCGCCTATTCGCTTTATCTGAGTTTCAACCAGGTCAGCCAGGATCCCATGAACCGGGCAAAGCCGGTATTTGTGGGCCTGCAGTATTATATCGAGGCGCTGACGGTGGATACCGATTTCACGGTGGACCTGCTGGATACCATGCAGTTTGTCCTGCTGTCCACGCCGCTGATCGTGGTGGTGGCGCTGATGCTGGCCCTCCTGCTGAACCGGCAGTTCCGCGGACGGACTTTTTTCCGGGCAATCTTTTTCTTCCCGGTGATCATCATCAGCGGGCCGGTGGTTACCAAGCTGCTCGAAAGCGATGCCGCGGCGGTTATCAATCCGGAAAACTACGTTATTTACGATTTTCTCATGACTCTGCCGGAGGTCCTTTCCAGCCCGCTGATGTATATTTTCGACAATATCACCCTGATCCTCTGGTTTTCCGGCGTACAGATTATTCTGTTTCTGGCCAGCCTGCTGAAGATCGGGCAGCCTCTGCGGGAAGCCACTGCCATTGACGGTGCTTCGGGCTGGCAGATGCTCTGGAAAATCTATCTGCCCTTCCTTCGGCCCATGATTCTGCTTAATACCGTGTATACGGTGGTGCAGCTGTCCACCTTTTCCGACAACGCTGTCAATCAAAAGATTCTGGCCGACCGGCAGCTGGCCGGCAAGGCTTTCAGCTATTCGGCGGCCATGTCCTGGATCTATTTGCTGCTGATTCTGTTGACGCTGCTGGTGGTTTTCCTGTTGTTCCGTGAACGCAGGCCCAAGGCGGAACGAGCGAGGAGATAGGTTTTCTTCGGATGTACCCCGGCGTGCTGTCATGAGGGCGATGAGCAGTGCTTTTTTACGCCGGCGTGTACCTCGAATCTCCGCAAGAAAGGAATGGTCATGAGCATGAAAGAAAGCCGGACAAATGCAAAAGGCCGAATGGCGTCGCTGCGGCTCTCTCTGCAGCAGTCCGACAGGCTTCGGCGGCGCGGAAAGCGGATCGCCGGCCGCCTGCTTCTGTATTTTTTGCTGATCGGGATCAGCGTCGTGTTTGTATATCCGATTTTGTATATGCTGGTCAACTCGTTTAAGACGGTGAACGATTTGGTGAACCCCGGTATCGAGTGGATTCCCACCTCTCTGTATATCGGAAATTACCGTCGGGCGATTGTGGCGATGGATTATTGGCGCTCGCTGGCTTTTACCGTGATTTTTACGGCGGCGGCCACTTTGTTCCAGACCATCTCCTGTGCGTTGGCCGGGTATTCTCTCGCGCGGCACCGGTTTCCCCTGAAAAATCTGTGGATGGCGCTGATTGTGGTTGCCTTTTTGATTCCCTCACAGGTGACCCTTATTCCCCGTTATCTTCAGTTTTTCAAATATGGTTTGGTGAATACGCCTTGGTCCATTCTCCTTCCGGCGGCGTTTGGCCAGGGGGTGAACAGCACCATTTTCATTCTGGTATTCCACCAGTTTTTTGCCAGCTATCCCCGTTCCTTTGACGAAGCGGCGCAGCTGGACGGCGCCAGCCGTCTGCGGGTGTTTTTCCGGGTGGCGCTTCCCATCTGTTCACCGGCCATTATCGTGTCGCTGCTGTTTTCGTTTGTGTGGTTCTGGAATGAAACCTATAATGCGGGTATGCTGATGGGAAGTTCCCAAAGCCTGCTTCCCATCAAACTGAGTTCGTTTATGGAATTATTCAACAATGCCTATGCCTCGGCAGCAGACGGTGTAAGCCGGCTGAATGAGAGCCAGAACATGGCGGCAACCATTTTGGTAATTGCCCCGCTGCTCCTGATCTATCTGGTGCTCCAGAAGCGTTTTATTGAGGGGATCGAATCCACCGGTTTGACCGGGGAATGATTTTCCTCTGCGGCTGTTTCTTTTCAGGCCGCGGCATTAAAAATGTTAAGTTATCCCGTCATATTGCGGGGAGTGGTTAAATACCCATTTCCTGAAAGGCAGCATCTTTTATGTCAATAAAGCAAAAACTGCGGTGAGCATTCGTTCACCGCAGTTTTTCACTTTCCAATCTTTTACCTGCAATAAAGCCAAAGCTGGCAGGGCAGGGATGCGTCCCGTTTTCAGGTGATGTGGATGTGCACGCCGTTGACCTCCACGCCTTCGTCGGCGCGGATGAGAATATATTTGACACCGTTGATGACCCGGGTTTCCACCAGATCACTGCGTTCCGCCTTCACGTGAATGGTCACATCGGGAGTACACACCTCCATCCGCCGGGTATCCGCAATATTTCGGGCGTTCAGCTCCGCATCTTCGCCGAAACAGTTGTTGTATTTTTCCTCAAAAGCCGCCATGTGGGTATCATCCACGCCGCAGGAGGTCAGCACCTGCTTGAACTTAGCCTTGGAGACCGCCGGAGGATCCTCCTCCTTGTTGACTTTATGCTCCTCAATGGCGGTATAGAGCTGGTCGTGAACCGCCTGTACCACCTCATAGCTGCAGTCATCGGCCAACGTGTCGCCCAGAAGGGACTGGAAGGTTTCCTTCTGCACTGCGGCCGGCATGGGAGGCTCCTGCCGGAACAGCGTTTTCACAAATTCCTCATGGATTTCCGCCGTATCCCTCGTGTAGTAAAGCGTGCTGTACAGGTTGGTGCTGCGGTCATCGAAGGCGGGGAAGAGGAACCCCAGCGCGGGCGGGGCTACCAGCCAGTCGGTTTTGCAGGTGTGGAAGGCGTTTTCGTACATGTAGTAACTCAATGCAGGCTTGGTGATTTTCACCGGGCAGATGCTGCACAGGACATAGGAAAACACCTCGGAGGAAGCCTCGTACTGCTTATCCCCATCCTTGGAACGATAGGGGACGTCGTAGGTGTCGTGAACGAGCAGGATCAGATACTGGCCTTCCAGTGTGAGGCTTTGTATCACCTTTTGAAAAAAGGCCTGGACGGCCTCGTCATTTTTCAGGGCGGAATCGCGCAGCGCCATAAGCAGCGCATGCTCTTCGCTGCCGGCGACCTGCTCAGTGGAAAAAGGGATGTCGAGCAGATTTTTTTCCGGAACTCCGGACAAGGTACGCCGGAGAATGGCCAGAAGCTCGTCCGTTTCTTCCTGGGACATGAGAGACAGCGGCTGATCCAGCTGGGAGAGGATTTCCCCCTTTTCGCTGACATAGCAGCCGCGTATATGGGTGATATTGCTTTTGTCTGAACGGAAGCAGCGGCGGATTTCGGCAATTTCTTTTTCGTTCATAATGACTCCTTTTACCGGCATGGTTTGGGGAAAGCTGCTGTCCGGCAGCTCACCCGACTGCATGCTACAAAGTGTAGCACATCCCCAATGCCAGCGCAAGGATATTGCGATAGGTTCTCCATACAGAATACCTGTTGGCAGGAGAGCGAAAGCGCAAAATTCGTGCGTCTTTTGGACGGCTGGACAGAAGCAGCATGTCACAGAATCCGCCGCGGGGGTTCTTTGAGGCGGTGATGCACGAAAAAAGCCAATGCCCTATGCGGCCAAAACGCCAAAAGTGAGAAGAATAGGGCGCAAAAAGTCAATTTCCGGGATTCCTTTTTTGCGTATTTTTATGATAAAATTAAAACAAAAAATTCATGGGAAGGCAAAAGCCACCTGTCCCAAAGCGGATGATTCCGGTGTTTGAGGGGGGTTGAAGATGAAAACATTTCGTTGTCCGTGGTGTGGTGAAGTGAGTATTACAGGACTACGCAAAGCGTTTTGTTTTGTGATGGTTGGACAGATTCGTAAGGGAAACCGATGTCCTGTATGCAACAAACACTATATTCCCAAATCAAGATTTCTGATTATCGCATTCTATTTGGCGGCTATGGGATGGACTTTGTACTTGGGGATAAGCCGCCATCAGGAAATTATTTTGTTTTGGGGAGTTATGCTTATTTTGACGGTTGGCGTATTTATTGTTAATCCGGTATTGAATTATTTTATAGCTCCGTCAGAAAGGGCAGATGAAGACCGCCGTGGGCGGTTATCCATCCCCACGCAGGCCGCGATCGTGCTGGATCAGCCGGTATCGCTGATACGGGAGGAAATCTTTGCGATCCGGTTTATTGACCCGCCACGGGAAGCAGCGATACACAAGGACGAATACGGGAAGCCGATTCCGGTGTATCTGGAAAAGAAAAACGGCTGGAAGATGGGATTTCTGAAGCCGGAGCTTTACCGCCTGGACGACATCCCGATTGGTGCATCCTTTGAGGTGATAAATGACAGGCACGTACTGACCACCGGGCATATCCATGCTTGGCTCGGAGAAAACTGAGACTGTCGATAAAGGGATATTCTCCCGGCAGGGTAGGTGTGTTCGAGGCTGCGTAAGCAGATCTCGAAGCCAACTCCGCGTCGGGCGAAGCGGATAAACCCGCCCGCAGGCGACAAAAAGCGGGGAAAGTCGTCTGATTTTCCCCGCTTTTGCATCAGCTTATCGAAAAAGGCCGGCATAAGCCGGCCTTTTTCGATAAGCTGATGAGAACTGTCTATGCCCCCCTTTTGCTTCCCCAAAAGAACAGCGCCACGGTGCCGGGACCGGTATGGCTGCCGATCGTGGTGCCGACGGAATCAATTTCCACCTTGCCGCTGAGCTTGGGAAAACGGGCTTCCACGAGGTCGGCAACGGCGCGGGCGTCCTCGGGGCAGGCGGAATGGGAGATGTAGCACTTGCCGCCGTAATCCATCCCATCCTCGGCGTATTGCTCCATTTTTCGGACGATTTCCTGCATGACAGCCTTTTTCCCGCGTACCTTAACCCGGGGGATCAGCCTGCCTTGATTGTCCATATTGAGGAGAGGGCAAATCCTGAGCATGGTGCCGAACCAGCCGGAGGCTTTGGATATGCGCCCTCCCCGGACATAGTAGGTGAGGTCGGTGGAAAAGAACCAGTGATGCAGCCGCAGGCGGTTCGCCAGTGCCCAGGCGTACAGGGCTTCGATATCCGCGCCCTCATCCCGAAGGTCGGCCAGCCTGTCCATCAGCAGGCCGTAGCCGGATGAGGCGCCGAGGGAATCGACGAGCAGGATTCTCCGCTGCGGATACCGGGAGGCCAGCACTTCCCTGGCTACATTGGCGGAACCGAAAGCGCCGGACAGCCCGGAGGAGAGGGACACATGCAGGATGTCCATCCCCTGTTCCAGAAAAGGCGTAAAATAGGCGATAAATTCCTCTGCGTTGACCTGAGAGGTTTTGGTCACCGCCCCTGCCGCCATCGCCTTATAAAATTCGTCAAACGGCATGGACTGCCCCAGGTCGTCCGGGTATTCCCTGCCGTCGAGTGTATAGTGAAAGCAGACGTGCGCAATGCTCCGTTTCCGGAAATGTTCTGCGGTCAGGTCGGCGGTGGAACAGCAGCTCAGAAGAATCGGCGCCATGGCGGGACTTCCTTTCCTTAATTGGCTATATATCCATAGGTTTGCACGGGAGAAGGAAATTATACCCACCGCCCGGGAAAAGGAGGCTTTCCCCTGTGGAATCCCTGCGGCAAATGTGCTATAATGCCGAAAGAGAGAATGGGAAGGGGAAAAACCATGATTTTATCCGATAAAACGATACGTACGCTGCTCGCCGGCGGTCAGCTGGATATCTCACCGCTCGACGACAGGCAGATTCAGCCGGCGAGCGTGGATATCCGGCTGGGTGATTCCTTTCGCCTCATGGAGGCGGACGGGCAGGTTCGGATGGATGCGCCGATTGCTTACCATGAGGTGAAGACGGAGCGCTTTGTGCTGCAGCCGGGGCAGTTTGTCCTGGCGACAACGCGGGAGTATTTTCGGCTTCCCGACAACATGACGGCGTTTGTGGAAGGGCGCAGCTCCATCGGTCGGCTGGGGCTGTTTATTCAGAATGCGGGCTGGGTGGACCCCGGTTTTGAGGGGGAGATCACGCTCGAGCTGTTCAACGCCAGCCCATGTGCGATTGAGCTGCAGGCCGGACGCCGGGTCGGCCAGCTGGTTTTTGCGCAGCTGGATCGCGACGCCGAAAAGCCCTACCGCGGCAAGTACCAGGGGCAGCGAGGAGCGACCGGCTCGAGAATCTCCAGCGACGAAGAGGCCGGTTCCCCGAAATAACGGCAGCCATACCAGCCGATTGGCTGACGGCTGCGGCCTATAGCCAAATGGATAGACTTTCTGCAAAAACGCGCCTTCGGTTTTGGACGGCGCGTTTTTTGCATGCAGGAATAATCCGGCCATGTCGAAAAACAGCGTTTCATGGAAAATTTCCCTTTGACGTTGAGGGAAAGATGCCGTATGATAAGGGTGAAATACTGGAAATGAAAATTTTTTTGAGAGAAACGGCATTTTTTTAATTTTAGCTGTCATATTTCGCAGCCGTTATCGTCTTACTAATCGGAGGGAGCCCAGGCATGGATGACAGGGGCATTATTGCGCTGTTTTTCCAACGTTCGGAGGGGGCGCTGGAAGAACTGATACAGCAGTACGGAAAAATGCTGTATTCCGTGGCGCAGAAAATTCTGCATAGCAAAGAGGATGCCGAGGAATGTGTGAATGACGCCGCGTGGGACGTCTGGAATTCCATTCCGCCGAAGCAGCCCGAATCCCTGTCATCCTATGCCTGTGCGCTGGTTCGCAACCGTGCGCTGGACCGCCATCGTTACCTGACGGCACAGAAGCGAACCGGTGACCGCTTTGCGCAGATTTTGGACGAGCTTAAGGAAAGCATCGGTCCGGGCTTGGAGGATGTTTATTGTGAACGCGCGGTGGTGACCGAATGCATTCAGGCGCTTCTGGATAAGCTCAGTGAAAGTGACCGCCGACTTTTTCTGGAGCGGTATTATCTGGCGGAGGATGTTGAAGATATCGCAAAAAAGTACAACATGAAAGACAACGCGGTCAGTGTCCGTCTGTATCGTATGCGGCAGCGGCTGCGTGAACTTCTGCAGGAAAGGGGTGTACAGGTGTGAAAGCGGAGGATCTGTTCCGTGCCCTGGGAGATGTGGATCCCAAATATGTCGAAGAGCTGCTTTTGGAGAAAAACGGCGCCGCTGAACAGAAGCCGGAAACGGCCGGAGAAACAACTGTAGTTCCGCTGAAACCCAGACGCCGCAGGAAAGTCTGGCTGTCAGCTGCCGCAGCGGTTGTGGCGCTGGTATCCGGCGTCTCGCTGCTCAGCCTAATGCTTCTGCGCGGCTCCCTAGTGCCGGCGGCACCTTCTTCGTCGGGAAGCACGGAAGAAGGGGTGCCGGTATGGTATGCTCCCGGGCAGCTGACCGTGCAGACGGTGACATACACCGAGCGCAACGAGGTGGCATTCTCAGCAGGAGGGCTGCGGCTGCCGGTTGAGCCGATGAATCAGGTACAGCGGTACAACCAGACGATCCCGTTTGCGCCGAATGCGGCGGTGCTCAGTGCGGAGAATGCCGTCTGGCTTCTGCTGGAGGATGCCGCGATGGTGTCCGGGCATGAGCAGTGTCATGGGTTCCTGTATCATACCGAGACGCAGGAGATTATCTGCCTGACGCATTTGCTGGCCGGACGCCTGACCGCCCTTGACCGTGGGGCACGGCTTCGCGTCGTCGGCTTTAATGCCCAAAATCAGCGGTGCATATTGACCGTGCGTGACCCGGACAGCACGCAGGCCGGTGATGCGTACTTCTTCAACTGGGCGACAAACGAGCTTAAGCCGTTGCCGAAAATGGTTGCGGAAACCGCCGTGCAAAAGGATATAGAGCTTGTTGTATCGGCAAATCAACGGTATGTACTGGCAATGGACAGCTTTGCGGAAGATCAGCCGGCCAGCCTGTATCTGATTGATACGCAGCAGGATTTGCCGGCGGCAGAACGTCTGTGTTCGTATGAAAGTTTTGTGGAAGAGCTTTATACCAGGCTGCAGTTTTCCCCGAATGGGCAGTATGTTGCTTATGTTGATCCGGAACATGAGCAATCGGTAAAATATTACGATTATAACTGGATCATGAAGCGGCCCGATTCCGGGGATTCCTGGAAAGGGTATGGGCGAATTATCCGTTTTGTCCAGGAAGAGCAGGCAGTGGTCGTGGATCTCGGCCATGACGGTGTGGTGTACGATACCGAAACCGGAGAGGATGTAACGGACACCCGTCCTCTGGCTGACTGGGAACAGGACAGGGTTTTGGTCAGCGTGCGTACCAACCGCACCCATGATGACATCGATATATTGACCCGGTCAATCTTTACCGGGGAAACACGGGTATGGAAAACAAACGTCAGCGCCTACTGCATACGGGGGTCTGTTCTCTATACGTATACCGATGGAGAGGATACGGTGGAATGCCTTTCCCTGGAAACCGGGGAAACCTTCCGCGCGTCGATATCCCCAGAATACGGCGATCAGGTCAATGCCCTGCGCGGCCAATACAAAATTACGCATACGCTGGACGTCAGCGAGGACGGCACAAAGCTGCTGCTGTGCTTCAGCTGCGAGCCGCTGTCGACGACCAGATAAAATCGTCCTGTTCCGCTTGAACAGACGCATTATGGGTGCATGGGACGCCCCGCGGACTGAATGTCCGCGGGGCGTCCGTCTTTTCTTGCACACCCTGTGCACGGATTTGCGCAACTTTCCGCATTGTGTTCCCCGCACGGTCATGGTAAACTCAAGTGAGGTTAAACGGCCGCATTCCACGAAAAAACCTGCATAGACGGTAATGGGAGCCGGATATGGCGGCCGTGCTGTTACGCCGCCGCCAGGGCGGAATAACAGCGCCAAAGGCGAAAAAACCGGGTGATTTGGGAGAGGAAAAGCGATACGGGCGCCCCGAAAAGCGGGACGGCCGCACAAAAGAAAGGGAGAGCCGAATGAATAACCGGCGGAATTTGATCGAGCTGAAAACCCCCGCGGGATGGGAAAACGACAAAAGCAAGGAGTCGCTGCCGGCCGGAAACGGAAAAACCGGCATCCTGGTACAGGGCGGCGTGCGGACCGAGGAGATTACGTTCAACCGCTTTGATCTGTGGCGCAACACTATCCGCCGGGAGCTGCCGGACGTGAGCGACACGCTGTCGAAGGTACGGGAGGCGATCGACCGCGGTGATTATGCTTCCGGCAACCGGGCGGCGTGCGACGCGCTGAAGGCTTCCGGCTTTGACGGCTGTGTGGGGGAGCCGTTTCCCCTGGGGCAGCTGTGGATGGATTTCCCCTGCGACCAGCCCTTTTCCCACTACCGCCGTACCCTGCAGATGGATACCGGGGAGATCACGGTGCGGTACAATCTGGGGGAGACCATTTTTGAGCGCCGCTGTTTTGTGTCCCGCTGCCGGGATATGCTTGTGATGCGGCTGACGGCGTCCCGGCCGGCCATCACCGGGCGGATGACCCTCCGGCTGTATCCGATGACACGGTTTACCCCGGAGCATATGCAGCCGTTTGTGGATGGACTGGAAGCCCGCGCCGTCCGGGAAGCGCGGCAGGATGGCCATCTGCTGATGGCCTCGGCCAACGATAACGGGGAGGATTTCGGCATGGCGGCGCGCCTGATCGGCTGCCACTGCCGTGCGGCGGACGGCATGCTCGAGGTGGAGGATGCGGACGACTGCCTGCTGCTGATTAAAGCGTTTTCCCGCGGGAACCGGCAGACCGACCTGCCGCGGGTTCTGGAGGAGCTGGACGCGGTGGAGGACGACTACGAGACGCTGCTGGCCGAGCATGCCGCCGTGCACGGTGAACTGCTTGGCCGCACGCAGCTCGAGCTGTATGCCGGCGAGGATTACCGTTCGGTGGAGGAGCTGCTGCTCGACGCTTATGAGGACAAGGCACCCGCCGTTCTGCTCGAAAAGCTGTGGCGGTTCGGCCGGTATCTGTTCGTTTCCGGCAGCGCGGAGGACGGCTGGGCCTTCCCGCTGTACGGCTTGTGGTACGCCGGCTATGCGCTGCCCTGGAGCCAGCATGTGGCGAATGAAAATGTGGAGATGATTTACTGGCACGCCTGTGTCGGCGGTTTTGCCGGGCTGGTGAAGCCGCTGATCGACTATTACACCTCGCTGACGGCGGATTTCCGTGAAAACGCCCGGAAGCTGTTCGGCTGCCGCGGGATCTGTGTGACTGCCTACACCTCGCCGGGGATGGGGCTGTCCACCGTCAACGTGCCGGTGATCGTCAACTGGATCAGCGCCGCCGGCTGGCTGTCCCGGCATTTTGTGGAATACTGCCGCTATACCGGGGATGAGGAAACCCTGCGGCAGAAGGTGCTGCCGTTCATGCGGGAGGCGGCGCTGTTTTACCAGGACTTTGCGGTGCTCGACGAGCAGGACAGGGTCAAGCTGTATCCGTCGGTGTCGCCGGAAAATACCCCCAAAAATTTCATCCCGCCGTATTTTGCCGATCATATGGGGCATATCCTGCCCACCGTGATGAACGCCACGATGGATTTTGCGGTGATGAAGGAGTTGCTGTCCTCCCTGCTGGAGCTGAGCGGCCGTTACGGCGTATACGAAGACGAACGGCCCGCGTGGCAGGAGCTGCTCGACCGGATCCCGGCGTACATGGTCAATGCGGACGGGGCGATCAAGGAATGGATGCATCCGGCGCTCGAGGATCATTACCATCACCGGCATCTGTCCCACCTGTATCCGGTATTTCCGGGGGATGAGGTGGGACTGCGGGATCCCCGGCTGCCGGCGTTCGCGCGGGCGGTGGATCTGCGGGAACTGGGCGGCCAGTCCGGCTGGTCGCTGACCCATATGGCCAACATTTATGCGCGGCTCGGCCGCGGCGACGCCGCGCTGCAGTGTCTGGACAGCCTGACGCGCGCCTGTCTGACGAAGTCGCTGATGACGGTGCATAACGACTGGCGGCAGATGGGGATGTCGCTCGAAACGCCGGAACAGGACATCGTGCGACAGCTCGACGCCAATATGGGCTTTGTCAGCGCGATCCAGGAGATGCTCCTGCGGGTGCATCCGGATTATCTGCAGCTGCTGCCCGCCTGCCCCACCCGCCTGTCCGCCGGACGGGTGCGCCGGATGCATTTTGCGGGCGGCACCGTCTCCTTTGACTGGGATCTTACCGCCGGGATGCTGTGCGGCGAAATTGAGGCGCAGCGTGACATCGCGCTGGAAATCCGTCTGCCGGCATTCTGCGGGGAAGCTGCCGTCCGCGGCGCCGGTGGCATGGAGCAGACGGTTAAGGACAGCTTCGTCTGCCGCCTGCATGCCGGGGAAAGTCTTTCTTTCTCCGCTTTATAAAAAATCCGATAAACGCCCGCCTCGGTCCACTCGGAACCGGGGCGGGCGTTTTTGACCGCCGGGCGGCATTTTGGTACGGTTGATGCTGTGAATTTGGCCGGAGTAGGGACAAAATTTGTCATTTTTCGGTCATCGGCGGATAAAGGATTGACTTTTTTTCGCAGGCGTGCCATGATACCGGCAAACGGACATGAACAGGATGGTTGGACAATGGACAGGGTTTATGGAGTTATGCTGATCGGCTGCGGGCATATCGGGGAGGAACATATTGCCGATATTTACTACCGCGACAATATACGGATCGAGGCGGTGGTGGATCAGCAGCCGGAGCGGGCGGCGCTGTTTGCGCGAAAATACGGAGCCCGGCACTGCGGCACCGATTACCGGCCGTTTCTGGAGAGCGCAGCGGTGGATATCGTGATTATCGCAACCTATGCGGACACCCATCTGCCGATCCTGCAGGACTGTCTGGCAGCCGGCAAGCATGTCCTGTGCGAGAAGCCGATTGCGGATACACCGGAAAACGGCCGCCGGTTTTATGAACTGGCCAGGTCGGCGCACAGCAAGGTGCTCGTTGCCCACATCCTGCGGCATAACCGTTCTTATCAGAAGCTGGCGGAGCTGATTGCCTCCGGCGTGATCGGCGAGGTGCGCCTGATGCGGATGGTACAGAACCACCACGCGCTGGACTGGCCCCGTTACAAGCGTCTGATGGAGGACTGCCCGCCGATCGTGGACTGCGGCGTGCACTACCTGGATGTCATGCAGTGGTTTACCGGGGCGCGGATCTGCGAGGTAGGCGGGATCGGCGGCAGGATCGACGGGGATTTTGACCGGAGCAATTACGGGATGATCCACGTCCGGCTGGATAACGGCTGCATCGGTTTTTATGAGGCGGGCTGGAGCCGCAGCCTTGCGGCGGAAAACCGCAAGGAATTTATCGGCGATAAAGGCCGGCTGACCCTAACGCTTCAGCAGAACCGCACGGAGGATCAGGAGGAGGGCGACCTCATCCGCCTGTATACCAATACGGACGGGGAATACCGTACCATCAACGTCCATTCCAAATACAAAGATATGTATGCACAGCTTGAGCACCTCATCGCCATGATTGAACGGGAGGTGCCGGCAAATCCGACCATCGACGAGGTGTTTTCCGCCTATATGGCGGCGGTCACCGCCCAGCGGGCGATTGAACAGCACGCCTTCCTGCCGGTATAATCCGTTTCCCGGAACAGGCCGCCCATCACCGGGCGGCTTTTTTGCTGTGCGGGACTTATTGTACTTTGGGACAGGGTGTGGTATAGTGAGAGCATAGTGACAGCGAAAGGACGGCGGCGGTATGGCACAGCGGCGGATAGCCGACCGGAGACGGGATACATATTTCTGCACCCAGCTCAGTGCGGTGATGCGGGGGTCTGCGCTTCGGCAGACAAGGCAATACATCCAGCACGGCGACACCTCCTGCCTGCTGCACAGCGTCGCCGTGGCATATTTCAGCTATCGCACCGCCCGGCTGCTGCGGGGGATTGCCGCCTTCCATGAGCGCGACCTGATCCGCGGGGCGCTGCTGCACGATTATTTCCTCTATGACTGGCATATCCCCGACCCATCCCACCGGCTGCACGGTTTCCGGCATCCGGCCAAGGCTCTGGAAAATGCGCAGCGGGATTTTGTCCTGAGCGACATCGAGCGGGACATCATCCGCAAGCATATGTTCCCGCTGACCCCGGCACTGCCGCGCTACCGGGAAAGCCTGCTGGTGAGCGCGGTGGACAAGGCCTGCTCGGTTTATGAATGCTTCCGGCGTCCGGCATACCCCCGGCTTCGCGCCAGGATTTACCCTGTATTGGAGGGATCGGCCCAATGATGGTCTGCCGCTGGTTTATCTGGTTCGTTCTGTACAGTATGGTTGGCTGGCTGTATGAATCGGTGCTGTGCTCCATCACCGGGCGCAAGCTGGTCAACCGCGGCTTCCTGAATGGGCCATACTGTCCGATTTACGGCGCCGGGGCGGTGCTGGATCTGCTTCTGCTCGGCTGGATTGACAATCCGGTGCTGATTTTTTTCGCCGGCATGCTGGTCACCGGGACGGTGGAGTATTTCACCAGCTGGGCGATGGAAAAGCTGTTCCATGCCAAATGGTGGGACTACAGCGGCTGGAAATTCAATCTCAACGGCCGTATCTGCCTGGCGGGCCTGTTGGTGTTTGGCGCTATGTCGGTGCTGATGATCAAGGTGATCCATCCGTTTGTCACCCGGATCACCGATGGGCTGCCGGATGTCGCCGTGATCGTTTTGGCAGCTGTCCTGGCTGTGGTGATGGCGGCCGACACCGTCTTTACGGTGGTCAGCTTTAAGGACTTCAATAAAAAGCTGCAGGAAATTCAGGCGTTTATCCATGAGAATGTGGCCAACTCCGCGGAGTTTTTCAGTAAGACCCGGGAGCAATTGCTCGAAAGCGAGCTGTATGCCCGCGTAAGCGCGCGGCTGGCGCGTTTTCGGGAAAAACTGAACGGGCAGGAACGCCGGCTGATGAAGGCGTTCCCCAAATGGAAATCCACCCGGTACAACGATGCGCTGGTAAAGATCCGGGAACTTGGCGGACGCTTATGGGCGAAAAAGGCGGATAAGAGCGGAGAGACGGACGAAAGCAAGGAAGATTAAACAAAAGAGACTGCGGCAAATGAAGCATTTGCCGCAGCCAGCGTGTCGAAAAACCGGTTGGCAGATAGCAAGATGCACAAATGCGGCGTGAGACGCCGCATCGGGAAACCCCTTGATAGGGTTTCCCA